>DATFVZ010000400.1:0-27073 GCA_035259785.1 Gemmatimonadales bacterium | reverse complement strand
GACGTGGGGCTGAATCAGCCGCTCCCAGAACGTGCGCATTTCTTGCCGAGGCAGAACGCTGAAGAGATCGACCCGCTCCGTTTGTAGAGCGCGCACGGCGCGCGGAATCAGCTCGGGCTCATGTTTGGTGTCAGCATCCGCAAAGATCAATAAGTCGCCGCGCGCAACGCGATAGCCCTGCACGATCGCCCATTGTTTGCCGAACCATCCGGGCGGCAGCTCGGCGCCGCGCACCAGACGCAGCCGCCCGCCGGTCGTGGGCTCGACGATTTCGGCGGTGCCGTCCGTGGATCTGTCGTCGACGACGATCACCTCGATAGGAGTGTAGGCCGTCGCGAGAATCGACCGCACGCAGCGCTCGATGTTGCGCGCCTCGTTGCGGGCCGGAATGATCACGGAGACCAAGGGACCGTCGGTGAGCGGCGCATAGTCGCGCAGCCGCGGGCTACGTGTCGCGTGACGATAGAGCAACAGGAGCAGCACCAGAGCCCACGGTGCCGCCAACAGCCAACTCATGCCGCGCGGTCGCGCGGCTGCGAGGCCACAACCACCGCCGTCGCCAGATGACCGGTCACGTTCGTCATGGTGCGAAACATGTCGGAGACTCGGTCCAATCCCATCAGGATGCTGATTCCCGCGATGGGCAATCCGGTGGCCTGGAACGCAGGAAACAGGCTGATCACGCTGCCCGAGGGCACAGCCGCGACGGTCAAGGACGCGAGGAACACAGCGACCCCCGCCTGTAGCATGTGGCCGAACCCGAATTCAATACCGTACAGACGCGCGACAAAAAGCACGGCGACGGCTTGAAACAGCGCGCTCCCGGCGCGGTTGATGCTCGCCCCCAGTGGGAGTACAAAGCTGGATACGGGGCGTGCGATCTGCAGGTCCTTGTCGGCGGCGTCGAGCATGTTCGGCAGTGCCGCCATCGACGACGTCGCCGAAAAGCCCATGAACATGGACGGGAACGCCGCGCGGAGGAAACGCGACGCCGAGCGCCGCGCGATGAGCCCGACGCTCGGCAGGTACACAACGGCGATGAACAGGAGGAGGCCGACGATCACTGCCGCCATGAACCAGAGCATGGCCCGGACGATCTCCCATCCGTACTGGGCGGCGGTCGGCGCTACCAGCGCAAAGATGCCGATGGGCGCAATCACCAGAATCCAGTGGACGATCCGGATCAGCGCATCGGTTGCGGCCTCGGCCATTTGAATGAGCGGTGTGCGGCGCTCAGGGGCCAGCGTCGCGGTCGCCACCGCGAAGATCGTGACGAACACGATCACCGGCAGCAAGTTGCCCTCCGCCGCGGCTCTGAACGGATTGGCCGGCACGAGCTGCACGATGAAGTCGAGGCCCGAGGGGATCGTGGCGCTCGCGCTCTGAATCGCCGCGAGATCGGTGGCTTTGGATTGTAGTACCGCTTGCCTTTCAGGTGACACGGCCGCCTGAGGCAACATGATGCTGGCGACGGCAAAGCCCAGCGCGATCGCAATGATTGAAGTAGACCAGAAGAAGGCGAGGGTGCGCACGACCAGACGGCCGAGGAGGCGCAGCTCCCCCAGCTTGGCGAGGCCGGAAAAGAGCGCGGTGGCCACGAGGGGAATGGCCACCATCGAAAGGAGATTCTTGAAAATGACGCCGAGCGGCTGAAGCGCGGTGAGCACGTTCGCGAGCGCCAGATGATTGCGCTCCGCCAACGCAGCCGCGATCAGGCCGATGACGAGCCCTGCAATCAGCCCGATTCCCATCCACAAGTGGCTTCTCATGCCAGGTCGGCTATTATACCGCCATGCCAGACACTACACACGCGCAGATACGAATTCCGAAATGGGCACTCATTCTCGGCGCCTCGAGCGGTTTCGGCGAGGGAGCGGCACGCGCCCTCGCGCAGGCGGGCTATGATATCGTGGGCGTCCACCTCGACCGCAAGGCGGGACTCGAGCACGTCGGCGAGATTCGCCGCGACATCGAGCGGTTTGGCCGGCAGACGCAATACTTCAACATCAACGCCGCCGACGAAGAAAAGCGCAACGAGGTCCTGGCCGAGCTCGCGAAGCAGAAGCTCAATATCGCCGTGCTGCTCCATTCCCTCGCGTTCGGAACCCTGAAGCCCTATATCGGCGACGACGTGCTCAACAAGGCCAACATCGATATGACGCTCGATGTCATGGCGCATTCGCTCGTGTACTGGTCGCAGGGAGTGGTGAAGCAGGGATTGATGGGGAAAGGCGGCCGCATCTTCTCGATGACCTCGTCCGGGTCGACGCGCGTCTTTGCGACGTACGGCGCGGTCTCGGCGGCGAAAGCGGCGCTCGAGTCGCACACCCGGCAGCTGGCACTGGAGCTCGCGCCGCGCGGGATTACCGTCAACGCCCTGCGCGGCGGCGTCACCGACACACCAGCGCTGCGAAAAATCCCCGGTAACGAGAAACTCATCGAGATTGCGACGCAGCGAAATCCGCATCATCGACTCACCACCCCGGCGGACCTGGGCGGCGCGATTGTGGCGCTGTCACAACCCGGCGCGGACTGGATTACCGGTAACGTGATCAACGTTGATGGTGGCGAAGAGGTATCTGCGTAGGATAGGGCCTGGGGCTTGGGGCCTGGGGCCTAGGGGATAATGGCCACCGTCCAAGATGCACGTCGCAAGCTGCGCGAGTACCAGCCTGCTGAGATTCCGTTTGAAAATGGAATGATCGCGGCAGCCGTCTCGGTGATTCTCCGGGACGGCGATGAAGGATTGGAAACGCTGTTCATCCATCGCGCCGTACGCGTCGGTGACACGTGGTCGGGGCAGATTGCGTTTCCAGGCGGCCGGCGTGAACCGCGGGACCGCGACCTGCTAGCCACTGCGATTCGTGAGACGCACGAAGAGATCGGCGTCGATCTCGCATCTGCTGAGCGGCTCGGCGTGCTCGACGATCTGCATCCGCGCACGCCGGTTCTGCCCCCGGTCGTTGTGCGTCCGTTTGTATTCGCGTTGATAGCCCGCCCCTCAATTGTGTTAAGCAACGAGGTACAAGACGCTTTCTGGGTATCTTTCCGATCGCTTGCCGATCCGAGCGTCCGGGGGGAAATCACTGTCGATCATCCTGGCATCCCCCGCCGAGTACTTCCCGCATATACACTCGGTAAAGGAACTATCTGGGGGATGAGCGAGCGCATTCTCACGCCGTTAATTAGCCTAGTTTCTTAGTTAACCAAAATCCACATCTTTGCTTGACAACATTTGAGAATTAGGCTAGCCTAATTGCCTGTCTGGTTGACAGCAATCAAGCGAGGCCCAAATGAGCGAGCAGCTCACACGCTCCGTCGAGGATTATCTCAAGTCCGTTTTTCATCTCACCAATCAGGGCGGATTCGCCACCACCAGCGGTATCGCCGGAATGCTCGAAGTTGCGCCTCCGTCGGTCAGCGGGATGATGAAACGCCTTTCGGAAACAGGGTTGATCGAACATGTGCCGTATCGCGGCGTGCAGCTCACGCCGCAGGGGCGGCGTGCTGCGCTCCAGATGATCCGGCGCCATCGCATCCTCGAGGTCTATCTGACGAGCAAACTGGGCTATGACTGGGGCGACGTACACGTCGAAGCCGAGCGGTTGGAGCACGCGGTGTCCGACAAACTGATCGAGCGAATGGCCGATGCGCTGGGTGAGCCGCGCTACGATCCGCACGGCGCACCGATCCCGACAGCCGCGGGCGAGATCGAAGAAGCCGAGCTCGTGACCCTCGCCGATGTCCCGGTCGGCTCCACCGTTGTGCTGCGACAGGTTGGCGACGAACACCCCGACCGGCTGCGGTATCTCGCGGAACAAGGATTGACACCTGGAGCCCGACTGGCCGTGATCGAGCGGCAGCCGTTCAACGGGCCCACGGTCGTGCGTCTACCCGATGGGAGCACGCGCGTCGTTGGTCAGGAGCTCGCGCTGCTGCTTTTCTGCCGGCCGGATGGATCCGATGGCGAATAGCGCGATCGAGACCGGCTGGAGGCACCCACGACTCACGCCGAGCCTCGCGGAGGTCTATCGCAGCGTCCCGGTCAAGCGTGGGACGTGGTGGCAAAAGGCGCTCGCGTTCGCCGGGCCCGGTTATCTCGTGGCGGTCGGGTACATGGATCCGGGCAACTGGGCCACTGATCTCGCCGGCGGCGCGCGCTTCGGTTACACGCTGCTGACGGTCATTCTGCTGTCGAACCTGATGGCGATCCTGCTTCAAGGCCTCGCGGCCAAGCTCGGCATTGTCAGCGGGCGCGATCTAGCACAGGCGTGCCGCGATCACTACTCGAAGCCGGTGTCGTTCTTCCTGTGGGTGATCTGCGAGATCGCGATTGCGGCATGCGATCTCGCCGAAGTGATCGGGTCGGCCATCGCGCTGAATCTGCTGTTCGGCATTCCGCTGGCGTGGGGCATCTGTATCACCGCGCTCGACGTGTTGATCGTGCTCTACATGCAGCAGAAGGGATTTCGCCTGCTCGAAGCGCTCGTCGTGGTGCTGATCGCCACCATCGCCGGCTGCTTCCTGTTCGAAATCCTGATCTCGAAGCCGGACATGGTGGGCGTCATGAAGGGCTTCGTTCCGACCGTTGGAATCTTGCAGGACCCCGACAAGCTCTACATCGCGATCGGCATCCTGGGCGCGACGGTGATGCCCCACAACCTCTATCTGCACTCCTCGGTTGTGCAGACGCGGATCTATGAGGAAACACCGGCGGGCAAGCGCGAAGCGGTGAAGTACGCATTCATCGATTCGACCGTGGCCTTGTCGTTCGCGCTGTTCATCAACGCCGCGATCCTGATAGTCGCCGCGGCCACGTTCCACCGCATGGGCGAAACGAGCGTCGCGGAGATTCAGGACGCCTATCGGCTGCTCACGCCGCTGCTCGGTGTGACGGGGGCGAGCGCGGTGTTTGCCTTCGCGCTGCTCGCGTCGGGACAGAATTCGACGCTCACGGGCACGCTCGCGGGCCAGATCGTGATGGAAGGATTCCTCAACATTCGCATCCGGCCCTGGCTGCGGCGCCTGATCACGCGCCTGATCGCGATTGTGCCCGCCGCGCTGACGGCTATTTTCTTCGGCGAACACGGGACCGCTCAACTTCTGATCCTCAGCCAGGTGATCCTCAGCTTGCAGCTCTCGTTCGCCGTCTTCCCGCTGGTGAAGTTCACGTCCGATCGCGTGAAGATGGGCGAGTTCGTGAACCCGCGGTGGCTCAAGATTCTCGCCTACATCGTGGCCATATTCATCGCAGCATTGAACACATACCTGCTGGTGCGGACCTTCGCCGGCTGGATCAGCTGATGTACAAGCGCATCCTGGTACCGCTCGAAAACGGCAAGGCAGACTCGGCGATCCTCCGGCACGTGAGCCAGCTGGCCAAGCAGCTCGGCTCCGACGTGTTGCTGTTGCACGTCGCCGACGGATGGGCGGCGCGCAACATGGAGCAGCTGAACCTGCGGGAATCGCAGGAAATGAAGGAAGACCGCGCTTATCTCGAGCGGATGGCGGAAGAGCTCAGGCAGTCCGGTCTAAAGGCGGATGCGCTACTGGCGGCGGGTGATCCGGCGAAAGAAATCGCGGCGGCGGCGGATCGGGAGAAGGTCGATCTGATCGCGATGGCGACTCACGGCCACTCGTTGCTGAGCGACGTCGTGCACGGCACCACCGCGACGGCATTGCGACACGTTAGCCGGATCCCGATCCTGATGGTGCGCGTGCCTGTTCAAGCGCCTTGAGAATGGCGTTGAGCCGCCGGTCCCGAGCCTCCCGCAAGAACTCGACCTTTCCCTTATAAGCGCGTTCGATCGCGTGAATCAGGGTGCGCTGCTGTTCCGGATCGAGCTGCCACCAATGCGACAGTTGCTGCCACCAGCTCTCGAAGCTTGCGAGGAGATGCTGCACGAACCCGCGGATGCCGCCTTCACCGGCGGCCAAGTGGTAAGTCAGGTGCGGACCCGCCGCTGCCCACCCGATGCCCGGTCCCATCGACACCGCGCGATCCAGGTCATCGACCGAGATGACGCCGCGCAACACAAGATCGATACACTCGCGCCAGACGGCTGCCGCCACCCGTCCCACCACGTATCCGGGAATGGCCTTCTTGAGGACGATGGGATGGCGGCCGAGTGCGCGCAGATACTCGATGGCACGAGTGATCGTGGCGGTTGACGTACGCCCCTCCGGCACGACTTCAACCACAGGAAGCAGCTCAGGTGGGTTCAGGGGGTGGGTCACCAAGCAGCGATCCAGGCGCCGCATCCGACCGAAGATCTCGGTCGGTGCGAGGCCACTGGATGACGAGCTGATCAGTGGCTCCCCGCGTGCCATCTGCTCGACGGACGCGAGCAGCTTTTGCTTGGCGAGCACGTCTTCGTGAATGGCTTCGATCACCCAGTCGGCGTCCTGGATGGCCTCGGCGAGGGAATTCGCCCGGACCATGTCTCGCAAGCCCTGCTCCACGATCGCCTCGGGGGCGCGGTCGAGGGCCACGAGCGCCCGCGCGCGGCGCTCGATCTCGGCAGACGCGCGCTCTATGGTTGCCGTATTCACGTCGAAGATGGCTACGGTCCAGCCGGCTGACGCACACAGTGCTGCCCAGCCCACTCCGATGTCGCCGGCCCCGATTATCGCGACCTTGCGGGGAATCGTCAGACCAGCGCCTCCTCGGCTTCCGGCGTGCTGGGCGCAGTCCCGCCACCGGAGGGAAGAACGCGCTCGAAGAGCAGGCGGCGCACGGGAGCGGGAAGCACCTCCATGGCGACGCGCACGAACGATCCCCTGGGATCGAGCTTGGTCCGTCCCCGGCCCTGGCCATTCCCGAGGTCGACCGTGACGCGCAGATCGCTGTACGTCAGCACCTCAGGCTGCAGGAGGTAGGCGATCGCCAGGACGTCGTTCACGACGGCGCCGTCGAGTCCTTCCTGCTTGCGGTGGAACTCGACGTAGAACCGCAGCGCGTCATGGAGCCACGGCGAGCTGTGAGCGAGTCGATCGACTTCGTTCCCCTTCACGATGAGCCTGCGCGTGACATCGAGGCCGATCATCTCGGTCGGAATCTCGGCCGCCAGTACGGTGGCGAGTGCCTCGGGATCACACCACGCGTTGAATTCCGAGAAGCGCGTCTGATTACCGGCCGCTTCGATGTTGCCAATCATGGCGACATGCCGGCTGACCTTCTCACGCACGAGATCGGGATTGGCCCGTAGGGCCACGGCGAAGCTCGTCACGGGGCCAAGGGTCACCAACGTCACAGGATCCGGTTGGGCTTCGAGGAGCCGCTCGAGCGGCCGCACGAAGTCGAGAATCACACCTGCGGGCGGTACGTCGGCATAGCCGAGCCCCGAGTCGCCATGGGTATCGGCCGCGACGTCGAGCTGGCGCTTGAGCGGCCGCCGTGCGCCGATCCCGATGGGGACGCGCTGCTGGACCCGCTTCAGGATTTCGACGCAGTTGCGGTACGCGTTTTCGACGACCGTGTTGCCGTAGGAGATTGAGATCGCCCGCACATCCAGCTCGGGCGAGTTGAGCGCGAGCATGAGTGCCAAGCAGTCGTCGATGCCGGGGTCGGTATCGATGACTACAGGAAGGGGGACAGGGGACGAGAGATGGGTTTCTTCCGGCACCCTCTAGGTTAGGAAATTCACTTCGGAAGTGCAAACGCGACGAGGGCATCACCCGTGCCGAAGGGGCCTCCGCCCCCGGCGGCGATCACGACATACTGCCGTCCCCCCGCCTCGTAGGTCATCGGGGTCGCGCGCGCCCCTGCCGGCAGGTCCGCCTTCCACAGCTCGCGCCCCGTCTCGATATCGAACGCCCGAATCGCGCGGTCGAGCGTCGCGCCGATGAAGACCAATCCTGCGGCGGTCGTGATGGGACCGCCAAGATTCGGCGATCCGGGCGCTCCGCCCATGGTTCCCAACGGAACACTCCACGCAATTCCACCCATGTTCAGATTCACGGCCACGAGCGCGCCGAAGGGTGGCGGTGTGCACGGCAAGCCCGTGGGGCCGAGGATGAGTCGCCGGCGCATGGTGTAGGGCGTGCCCCGCATGCGCGTGTATTCGAAATCAGTGATCCCGCGGCCCGCGTCGATCCGTCGCGTGCTGTCGGCGTTGAACCCTTCGGAGCGGAAGAGCTGCACCATGGCCGGAATGCGATTGACGGGGACAACGGCGAGCGCGCGATCTTCGTCGACAGCCACCCCTCCCCAATGCGCACCGCCGATATTTCCCGGTACCAGGAGGCTTCCCTGAAGACTCGGGGGTGTAAACGGCCCCTCATTGCGCAGAGCGCTCAGGATCTCGCGACATGCGGTCTGGGCTTCGGGCGTCGGCCCCCAAGCGTCCTCGGCTGAGTACTGAAGAGGCGAAAGTGGCGGCGTCACGGTTGTGAATGGCTGTGTCGGCGATGCGACCTCGCCGGGGACAGTGCTGGGCGGTACTGCTCGTTCCTCGACGGGGAAAATCGGTTTTCCCGTCCTGCGGTCGAGGACGTACAGCATGGCTGACTTCCCCGTTTGAATGACCGCGGGAATCCGGACGCCGTTCTGAACGACGGTAACCAAAGCGGGGGGCGCTGCGAGGTCGTAGTCCCAGATATCGTGATGCACCATCTGGAAGTGCCACACGACGCGTCCCGTGGCGCCGTGCAGCGCGACGATCGAGTTGGCGTAGCGGTTCTCGCCAGGGCGCATGCCGCCGAAGTAGTCCGGCGCCGGACTCGAGGTTGGCAGAAACACCAGATTGCGCGCGGAATCCACGACGATGACCGACCAGACGTTGGCGGCGCCCGTGTAGCGCGCGCTGCGGCCTTGCCAGGTCCGGTACGCCGGATCGGCTGAATCCTGCGGCACGGGATCGAACGTCCAGCGCAACGCTCCAGTGCGGGCATCGAAGGCGCGGACCTCGCCGCTGGCTGGAGCGAAGGTGGTGTTGTCGGCCACGGCAGAGCCGACGATGACGAGATCGCCCAAAATGGCCGGTGGGGACGTCACTTCGTAGAACTCGAACTCGAGCGGCGGAACGCGCAGCTCCGTCCGCAGGTTCACCACACCCACTGAACCGAAGAAGGCGCATGGCCGCCCGGATGCCGCGTCGAGCGCGACCAGCCTCGCGTCTATCGTGGCGGCAAAAACACGGCGTGCGCATGTGCTTCCGGCTGCCGCCTGTCCGTCGCGCCAGTAGGCCACGCCCCGAGTCGCGAAGTCGCCATACCCGCGGTGCGGGTTGACGCCCGCATCATAGCGCCACCGTTCCGTGCCGGTTGCTGGATCGAGCGCTGCCACGATGCCGGTCGGCGTGATCACGTACATCGTGCCGTCGACAACGATCGGCGTGACCTCGAGCGCGGGTGGCCGGTGCGACATGGTCGACATGTCGGGCATGCCGGTGTGATAAGTCCACGCAACCTGCAGCTGCGCCACATTAGCGCGCGAGATCTGTGTGAGCGGAGAGAACCGAGATCCACCGGCGTCGCGGCCGTAAACGGGCCAGTCGCCGGGGGCGGCAGCGACGGGTTGCTGGAGGCTGAGCATCAGCAGCAGTGGCGACAAGGTCATTGGTGGATCCTGACGGTGAGCACGCGGCCTTCGCGGGATACTTCGGCCTTCGGCGCACTCAGCGTGACCAATGGAGACTCGACGCGCACGCCGCCGTCGGCCTCGGACACTTTCACGCTTGAATCAGCGCCGACGACCGCGCGCATGACCTGTGCATTCTGATCCTGCACGACGGGAGTATTAAAAGTCGCCTGGAGCGCATCTCCCACGCAGACTCGCACCCAGCGCGTGTGAAGCAGGATGCCGGGTTCGACCTGCAAGAGATTCTGTGGATCGATGCCGCACATGCCGAGAAAGCGGCCTTCGACGGCGACGACGAGCTGCACGCCGGGTGTCGCGAGGATGCTGTCGACCTGCGCCTTGCGGATCGTGCGCAGACGCCCGACTTGGGAATCCGCAGCGGTACGCAGTTTCGCGATCACGAACGTCGATTCTGCCTGTCGCCTCAGCGCAAGCTCCTGCGAGCGATAGCCCGTGGCGTCGGCGAGGGCATCCTGAAGCGTCTGATCTTGCTCGATCAGTCGCGTCTTCCAGGCCGGTCCCGCAAGCGCATCGAGCAGCGTGCCGATGGCCGGTCCTGTGGCGTAATAGCGTAAGCGAATCGAACGCGTGACATCTTCGGTCAGCTTGCGGAGACCCGTCCGCTTGTCGGTCGCAAGCTGCGTGGCACCCAATCGATCAGGAAAATTTCGTTGGCGCCCGGCGAGCTGTACTGAGCGGACGAGGGTGTACTCGGCCAGCCCCTCATTCAGCTCGACGAGCTCCTCGAACTGCTCCAGGTCGGCGCCGAGCGCCCGGTGACGCGATTCACGTACCGCGAGAAACTGACGGGCGAGCGTGCGCTTGCGCTCCTTGCCGGATGCCCGATCTGCCGCTTCGAGAATCCTGCCTTCCAGCGCCATACCCGATTCATTCTGTGGATCGAAGACGGGATAGCTGGTCACGAGAAACGAGTTCTCACCCCGGCCAAACTTGCGCCCTTGTTTCCTCGACGCCCGTTCGAAGACGTGAAACGCCTCGTGGATCGTGAGACCCAGCAACGACGCGACGCTCACCGAGTCGTTCACCACGACCTGCGCCGTCGGCCGTTCGTCGAGCTCGGTGCTGGTGCTTGCCGCACCCGGATCGCTCGACGACTGCCAGCCAGAGCCGGCCAGTCCATCGATAGGAAGAAAGCCCGCCGGGAGATCGCCGCGCCAGCCGAGCAGCAGCGTGCCTTGTCGAGGGACGACGTAGAGCACGGGAATCGTGTCGGGACGGAAGCCGGGCCAGATGGAGTCACCCATTTGGCGCGATAGGCGGCCGACCCATTCATGCGCGGTCGCGATGCGGGTCGTGACCTGGGGAGGTCCCTGCAGGAGAAGAGTAAGAGCTATCGTGGCCAGCATCAGGTGTTGGGTGTTAGGTGTTAGGGAGTCGCGAGCTCCGTAGAAATCAAGTCGCGGAGATGGCTGAACTCGGTTTCTCCGCCGAATCCAAAAATGCGCTCAATAATGCGGCCGTTTCGATCCAACAGCACGGAGTACGGCAGGCCGCGGTAGTGGTATGCCGCCTTCATGCGACCGCGGCCCACGAGGATCGGAAACGGCGGCCTAAATTCTCGTACGAACGCGCGCATCCTGGTGTCGCTGACGTCATCCGAAATTGCCGCGATGGCGAAGCCACGTGCCCCGAACTCCGTGTACAGCTCGGCCATGTGCGGGAACTCCTCGCGACAAGGATCGCACCAGGACGCCCAGAAGTTCACCAGTGTCACCTTGCCGCGATAGTCCGCGAGCCGCACCGGTTTGCCGGACAAATCAGGCAGCGCAAACGCAGGCTCGAACAGGAGACGACCGAGGGTCGGTGTCTGCGCGAGCAACGCGGCCTGATCGAGCACGTGGATCTGCCCCCGGCGGTTGACGGCGATGGCCGTGGTCGGTGTGCCGAGGTCCTGGCTCGAGATAACCTCACCCGTTTCGGCGTTGAGGACATCGAGCCGCAGCGACCGAGCCGCCGAATCCGCGCCGCCGAGTACATAGAGGCGTCCGTCGGGCCCAACGGTCATCGCGATGTTGACGAGCGCATGGGCGACGCGCCGCTCCTTCCCCAGCATGAACTCCGGATCGTGCTCGGCGCGGATCAAGCCGCGTGAGCTGCGCCAAACGACGGACCCCGCCGCATCGAGCCGCAGGATCTCGTCGCGCACGAGCGGCGCGTAGTAGACATGCTCGCCCGACAGGGCGACCGCGCCCGCGTTTACGAGCTGGGCGAGGTAGCGAATGTCGGGAATGTGCGTGATCCCAATGCCGTACCAGGTGTGCCCGAGCGTGTCGAGCTCCCACAGGAGCGGCAGGCTCCCATCTTCGGCGACGAACTGCACGAAGTACGGCGAGCGAGCGGCCACGATGCGACTCTCATTGGTGGCGTAGACCGATGCGGGGAAAGGGCTTTCCCATTCGCGCACCGGCTTTCCGGCGGTGTCGAACACCACACCTTCGCCGGTACGTTCGGTTATCAGGAGTCGGGAGCCGGGATACACGGCGATTGCGGCCGGACTCGAAATGCGCGGGTCGGTGATCGTCTTGACGACGTTGAGATCGCCGTCGAATGCGATGAGCCGGCTGCGCGGCGCGTCCGGTGCCCACGACACGCCTCCCAGCCGCGCGGCGGGAGAGCGGCCAAGGAACAGCAGCGTAAACCCCGTGTCGCCGGAGGGGCTACAGGCGCTGGTGGCGAGTGCAACGAGAAACAAGCCCGCGCGCAGAGGCAGGGTATATTTGCGGCCATGACTGCGGACTATCGCGCGCTGATCGACACCTTCGGTACGGGATGGGAGCAGGGCGATGTCGACGCGATCGCGTCTGTCTTCACGGATGACGCGGTTTTCGTCGAAACGCCCTTCAGCACACCCGACGGCGGCGTCGCAGCGATTCGCGATTACTGGAAGGATATCCCACTCCATCAGGCCGAGACCCGGTTTTCGTCGGGCGAGATTTACGTCGCGGGACCCTGGTTCGCCACGGAGTTCACGTGCACGTTTCGCCGCCGCAGGACAGGCGAGCAGGTCGACGCGCGCGGGGCAATCTTTTGTGAGACGAAAGACGGCAAGATCAGTGAGATGCGAATGTACTGGCACCGGTTTGCGGGCGGGGCGGGCGGGCGAGAAGAACCGAAACCCTAGGATCGGGGAGGACGTTTGCCGACGTAGCTCAGCGCCAACTCCATGAGCTCCGCGCTTCGCAGTCCACCGCGCATCGCGACATCCACTGCGGCTTCTTCTTCCATGCGTTTGTCGATCATCAAGTAGGGAATCAAGCCGGCTGAGGTTCGATTCCCGGAGTTGCAGTGCACCAATGCCTTCCGTCCCTCGAGTCTCTTGAAGACCTCGTGCATCCGCTTCATGGTGTCCGCTGTTGCCGCACCCTCCACAATGGGAAGATTCACATACTCGAGGCCGGCGGCGCGGACGACGGAGGGCTCATCGAAGGGGCGGGGCTCCATGGGATCGCGGTTGTCGACGACGACTTCGCCGCCGGCGGCCTTGAACGCCTCGAGCTGCTGCTCGGAAGGCTGGCCGCCGGTGATCCAGCCAGAGACGGGCTGGGATTCGTTGGTGAGACCGATCAGGGGAGCCACCCTCCGGTAAAGCCCGCGCGTTGCAACCCACGAACAATGTGCGCATTCCCCCGCATCACGCGCCACACGAAGCCGGTCCGAAAGTTCTCGACCATTGCCAGAATCGGGCCCTGATCGATGCCGAGGTAATCGACGTCGAACCAGCCGAGCTGCGGGTCGACGGTACCGGTCTGCTGCTGGCCCGCAGCGGTGAATGTCGGATTGAAGGCATCGAGGAAGCCGTAGGTCGAGAAGAGCTTGTTGCCGTACCGTGTGCGCATCGCCAGCAGCGCCGGGACCGTGATCTCGGGCGCGAACGGAACGGCGCCGCCGACGGCCGTCGGGCAGATGGTGCCGTCGTCCGGCTCCTCTACGGATGAGACGCCGCGCGCGCGATAGGTAAAGAACCGACGGCTGCGCCCGCCGATCGACAGCGTCTTGTCGGCCGGGCCGTCGCAGGCCGTCAGTCCCCAGATGTCGGGGCCATAGTCGCGCCAGCCGTTCGGATTGGCGATTGCGTACGCGCGCTGCGCCAGCGTGGCGCGACGCGAGTTCTCGAAGTAATTGATGCCCCGGCCCTTCATGTAGCCGTCCTGGATGTTGCGGAAATCGATCCACACGTGCGAGTATTGGTGTCCGAAGAGCGGAGCGAACTGCACGAAGCTCTGACCGCGATACGTCGTCCACTGGTACCCGCTCACCCACTTGCCCCACGTGCTGGTATCGACGGGATGCCTCGGCGATCCAAGGGCCAGGATGTTGAGGATCATTCCCTCGTTGTAGCCGATCCAGTCGGCGCTGATGAAGCCACTTTCGGGATGCCAACCCATGCTTACGGCGGGAGGGCGGGCCTGCGCCCACGGCCAGTCGACGCGGAAGTAGATCGAGTCGGCCAGCGCGCGAATCTCCTTCTCTGTGGTGTCACTGCCGTCGTAGTAGGACTGCGCGAACAGGATCCCCGCGAGCAGCAGCGACGTGTCGATCGTCGACAGCTCGACCGTCTGAAAGCGGTAGCCGGTCGACATGTTGAGGAAGTGGTAGTAGAAGCCGCGGTAGCCGGTGATGTTCGTTCCAGCAGAATCCTGCGGCGAATTCCAGAAGAAGCGCAGCGTCGCGAGCGTGCGGGCGGCTGCGTCGGTGCGCGTGACCCAGGCGTGTTCGACACCGATGGGGTATGCCGTAAGCGCGAAGCCAACGGCGGCAATGCTCGAGAATGACGGTGTTGGCGCGCGATCGGGGGTAAGACCGTTCGAGACCGGCGTCAGCTCCCAGAAGTAGTTGAAGGTGCGGCGCTGCAGGGTATCGAGAAACGCGACCGTGTCGGTCGAGACGCCCGGGCCCCCGGAGTTGCCGGAACAACCTCCGAGGGCCAAGGCAAATGCGACGGCTGTGAAACGGTGAGCCGATCGGGTCAGAACATGTACTCCGCGGTAAGCTGTATACGTCGTGGATCGCTGACTACTTGGCGTGGCTGACCCACCGCCCACGTCTTCTGCCCTGCATCCACGCTGAACGGGTAATCGCCGAAGTTCTGGAAGTTGAAGATGTTGAATACGTCCACAGTCGCTCCGAACCTTGAGGTGCCCATCGCCGGGAAGTCCTTCCGGAACTTGAGGTCCACGCGGCGATACGCCCAACTCCCGAACACGAAGAAGTTGCGCCCTGTCGGCACGAAAGCCGCTGGGAAGTAAGACTCATTCTTCACCCCACCAAACCGCGGGGGAGTGCCGACATCGAGGGCTGCCCCGCTGCCGAGGGTCAGCAGTCCGCTGAACTGAATCCCCCAGAGCTGCGGAATATCCATGATCCAGTTGGCCACGACGTGGTGGCGCTCGTCGGTTCCATCTCCGGTCACGCGCTTGGCAATGCTGTTCGCCTTGGGGAAGCCGCCGGGGAAGGAGCCGGTCATGTCGCCGAGAGCGTCGACTCCCGCGATGTAGCGGCGTGCGTAGGTATACACGAGACCACCACCCCAACCGAGGCCGCTCCCGGAGGCGCGGTAGGGTCGATCGAGTTGCAAGGACACCGCGTCGTACCACGTTTTCCCGTCGTTCGTCGAGTAGATCATGTTGCGATATCCATGCGCGCCAATGTTGAAGCTCACGCAGCATGTGCCGGTCGCGGGATTAATCCCGAAGTTGGCCCAGTTGTACGTAAAGAGGTCAGTGCCGCGCTGTCCCTGATAGGAGACTGCAGCGACCCAGGATCCCAGCGCGCGCCGGACACCGAGGCTCCATTGCGTTGAGCGCGGCGGCTTCATGTTGTTGTCCAGCAAGAACGCTTCCGGCTGACCCGAGCTACGCGCCAAAGCGCTCAGGACGCTCGTGTCGGCCGTGAGATAACTGTCATTCCACGCGACGGTTCCCGGGAGCAGAGTCGTCGAGTCCCGAGGCGTGAATTTCACGAAATACGTGGGCCGTGAAAGCTTCTGAATCTCGTCGACCGAGAAGTCGAAAAGCGAGCGGTCGTAGTAGATACCCACGCCGCCGAACACAACGGTGCGGTTGTCGTTGTCGAACGAATACGAGAACCCCACACGTGGTTGAAAGGCGCCGGTGAATGGCTTGCGGTTGTTTCCGGTGCTTATGTAGCGGTTGAGGTCCAGTGGGGTCGGAAAGGAATTGTTATAGGCCCTCAGGGTGTCGGCGGTCGAGTCCGGTGTGACGTAACTGCTGTTCAGCATGTTCGATTCGTAATCCCACCGCAGACCCAGGTTCACCGTCAACCGCGGCGTCGGAGTCCAATCATCCTGCAAATAGGCGCCGATCTGATTGTTGTCGATGCTGACGAGGCCGGCACCGGTCGCAAATTGCATCACGAAGGGGTTCTGGAAGTTGTAGGCCACCATCCCCGCCGCATTGGTGGTCCAGCTGTAGTTCGAGGTATCGACGTTCTGCGCGTATTCGAACAACGGCGTCAGGTTGTTGAGCTTCCGGATATCGTACGTGAGGAGGTCAACGCTCACGCCACCCTTGATGACATGCTGTTGCTTGCCGCTGTAGGTGATGTCGTCACGAATGCCAATACGTTTCTGGACAAAGTCCTGCTCGCTCAAGTCGCTTCCGATTCTGGAATCCTGACCGGGGTAGTGGAAAAGCCGGGACCACGTTCCCGGCACGTTCGGCGACGGGTTCCGCTGGAAGCGTGAGTACTCAAACTTTGCCTCGTTCAGCCAGCTGCCCATGGCTCGTGTGTAGCGCGCCAGAGCACTCGAGACGTTTTGTCGGAAGTTGACGGCGGTCTCGAGTGAGCGGGTTCCGCCAAAGTCGCGAACGTCGGTCTCGTGCCGATTGTTGAAACTCACTTCCAGCGACGAGCGCTCGTCTAACGCGTAGTTCACTTTACCGAACAGCAACGTCTCACGGAACGGCGACGTAAAGTTGCCGTTGTATTGCGTGAGATTGACGGTATCGAGCGCGGGAATGCCGGTCGGAGGTGTGATCGCAACCCGGTTGGCGCGGTCCTGGTAATTCCCTTCGTACGACCCAAAGAAGAAGAGCTTGTTGCGGATGAGTGGACCGCCTGCACTGAGGCCCGTGATATAGCGCGTGAACTCCGGTTCTTTGAAGTTGGGGTTGGTGTTCTTGTCCTTTACCTGGAACGTGTCCAGCGCGACGAGGTTCTTGTTCTGGTAGCCGAAGAATGCGTTTCCGGACCACGTGTTCCCGCCGGAGCGCGTCGTCGCCGTTATGATGGCGCTTGACGCTTTCTGGTACTCGGCTTTGAAGTTCTGTGTGATGACACGGTATTCCTGAATGGCATTCCGCGGGAAGGGGTTGCCTCGGCTGGCATCCTGTCCCGAAACACCCCCGCCGGTGAGATCATTCTTCAAGCTCGACCCGTCGACGAAGACGTTTGATTGATTCGGGCTCGCGCCCCCCGCGCTGAACGTGCGAAAACCGGTCGAATTGACCCGATCCTCGGATACGGTAACGCCCGGTGCGAGCACCGCGAGATCGAGAAAATTTCGGTTTACGGTGGGAAGCTGCTCGATCTGTTTCGGCGTGATGTTGGTCGCAACCTCGGACGTGCGCATCTCGAGCGCCGGTGCACTCTCTACAGTTACGGCCTGCAACTCAATGGCACCAGCTTGGACCGTGAAGTCAGCCACCATGGTGGCGCCAATCTGCACTGTGGCCGGGCGACGCTGCGGCGTAAAGCCGATCTTGCGAAAGGACAGCTCATACTCGCCAGGAACAAGACCAGGGAGGATGTACGATCCATCGGAGCGCGATGTCGCGCTTCTCACGACTCCGGTCGTGACTTGGCGCGCCTGGACGTCGGCATCCGCGACTGGTGATCCGTTCTGGTCCTTGACGTAGCCGCGTACTGTGCCGGTAGTGGTTTGTGCATTGAGCGACGACATTGCGAGGAGGGAAAAACCGAACATCCACAACAAAGGATGGCGACACATTGCAACTCTCCATGAAGACGAATCAGATGCCCTAAGCTTGTGACGACGGTTGGGCGCGCCGCTAGGCCCTTCGCGTTGTCGCGTTTTGCGCCGTAACTTTTCGGGCCACCATCCTCGAGCCGGAGACTCCGTCCCATGTTGCACCGTTGCATAACGGTCGTCGTTGGCATGTGTTTGTGCGCCGCGGCCGCCGCCGCCCCTGCCAACGCGCAGAATCTCGATTCCCTCCTCGCCCGCATGACCCTCGAAGAAAAACTCGGCCAGCTGAATCTTCTGACGGCGGCGGGACAGAACGGAACCGCGTCGGCGGACCAGATCGCGCTCGTGCGCGCGGGCAAGGTCGGCGGACTGTTCAATGTGGTGGGGGCGGAAAACACCGCTGCAGCGCAGCGTGTCGCAGTGACGGAGTCGAAACTCAAAATCCCGTTGCTGTTTGGTCTCGACGTGATTCACGGGTTTCGCACCATCTTTCCGATCCCGCTCGCGGAAGCGGGCTCATTCGATCCGGAAGCGGCGCAGGCGACGGCGCGCGCGGCCGGGCTCGAGGCGGCGGCCGCCGGCATCAACTGGACGTACGCGCCGATGGTGGACATCGCGCGTGACCCGCGCTGGGGCCGGATCGCCGAAGGCGCGGGGGAAGACACCTATCTCGGCTCGGTCATGGCGGCCGCTCGGGTGCGCGGCTTCCAGGAGAACATCTTTGCGACCGCCAAGCACTTCGCCGGCTACGGCGCCGCGGAAGCGGGCCGGGAGTACGCCGCAACGGAAATTTCCCAGCGCACGATGCGCGAGGTCTACCTGCCGCCCTTCAAGGCCGCGGTGGATGCCGGCGTTGAGACCATCATGTCGGCCTTCAATGAGATCGCGGGCGTCCCTGCTTCGGGGAACGCGTGGCTCACCGACACCGTGCTGCGCCGCGAGTGGCGCTTCAAAGGCTTCGTCGTCAGCGATTGGACTTCGATCGCCGAGTTGATCCCGCACGGTGTTGCGGGGGGACCGTCGGAGGCCGGGCGGCGCGCGCTCACCGCCGGGGTCGACATGGACATGCAGAGCAGCATCTATGTGGACTCGCTCGCCGCCCTCGTGCGCGCGAACCGCATTCCGATGGCGGTCGTCGATACGGCCGTCATGCGAATACTCCGCGCAAAAGCGCGCATGGGACTGTTTCGCGATCCCTACCGCGCGCGCACGGCTCCGCCCATGGCGCAGACGCGCGCCCTCGCCCGCCGCGTCTCGACGGAATCCATCGTGCTACTCAAGAACGATCGGAACACACTGCCGCTCGACAAGAGCACGTCGAGCATCGCGGTGATCGGGCCTCTCGGCGACAACAAACCAGAGCCGCTTGGCCCGTGGCACACGATGGGCCAGCCCGACGATGTCGTGACCGTGCTGCAAGGGATCAAGGCCAAGGTGCCCGCGGCTACGCAGGTGAGTTACACACCAGGCGCCGGTATCGAGGACACTTCGACAGCTGGTTTCGCGGCAGCCGTGGCCGCGGCCAAGCAGGCGAAGGTCGCCATTCTCGTTCTCGGTGAGCGCGGCGAGATGAGCGGCGAAGCGGCGAGCCGGTCTATGATCGGGCTGCCCGGCGTGCAACAGCAACTGCTCGAGGCGGTGGCGGCGACCGGCACGCCCGTCGTGCTGGTCCTGATGAATGGCCGGCCGCTGACGTTCGAGTGGGCGGTGGCGAACGTGCCCGCGATCGTGGAGACTTGGTTCTTGGGCGTGGAGGCGGGGAATGCGACCGCTGATGTGCTGTTCGGCGACGTGAATCCGAGCGGCCGGTTGCCGGTGACCTTCCCGCGCTCGTTGGGTCAGGTTCCTCTTTACTACAACCAGCGCAACACCGGACGTCCGTACGATCCGAACAGCAAGTGGAACTCTCGGTACATCGATGTCCCCAACACGCCGCGCTATCCGTTCGGCTACGGGCTCTCGTACACGACGTTCGCCTATCGCGATCTGCGAGTCACGAACCCTCGAATCCGAGCGACAGACACCCTGGCAGTGAGCGTGACGCTGGCGAACACAGGTTCGCGCGAGGGCACGGAGGTCGTGCAGCTGTACGTGCGTGACGAAGTGGGCAGCGTGGCGCGACCAGTGCGGGAGCTGAAGGCATTCCAGCGCGTCACGTTGAAGCCGGGTGAGTCGCGCGCGGTCAATCTGCGCGTGGCCGCCCAGGATCTCGCGTTCTACGGACTCGATATGAAGCGGATCGTGGAGCCGGGCTCATTCCGCATTTTCGTCGGTTCGAATTCGGCTGAAGGCCTCGAGGGGCGCTTCGAGGTGGCGCCGTAATGCTGCCAATTCTGCTCGCACTGCTGCAGGCTCAGCCCCAACAGCGGCCCAACGTCTGCTACGAAGTGTTCGTGCGCTCGTTCTACGACGGCAATGGCGACGGCATCGGCGACTTCCCGGGATTGACCAAGAAGCTCGACTACATCGCCGGCTTGGGCGTCGACTGCGTCTGGCTCATGCCGGTTGCGGAGTCGCCCAGCTATCACGGGTACGACGTCACCAATTACAACAAGATCGAGCCCGACTACGGCACGAACGGCGACTTCAAGGCATTTGTCGGCGCGGCGCACCGGCGGCGCATCAAGGTGATCGTCGATCTCGTGCTGAACCACGTCTCCAGCCAGCATCCCTGGTTCCAGGAAGCGTTGCGAGACACCACGTCGGCGCATCGGAACTGGTTCTTGTGGTCCAGGACGCCGGGCAATAACTGGCACAAGTCACCGGTGCGTGACGAGTACTACTACGGGCTGTTCTGGAGCGGGATGCCCGATCTGAACTACAACAATCCGGCAGTACTCGCGGAGATGAAGAATGTCGCGCAGTTCTGGCTGAAAGACATGGGCGTCGATGGCTTCCGGCTCGATGCGGTGCGACATCTAATTGAAGAAGGAAATGAGGTCTCGAATACGCCGGGGACGCATGCGGTGCTGCGTGACTTCACGGCCTACGTGCGAAACATCGCTCCACGGGCCTACACGATTGGGGAGGTGTGGGACAGCATCGGCGCGATTCTGTCGTATTATCCCGATCAGCTCGAAGCCTATTTCGCGTTCCCGATATCAGAGGCGCTGGTGGAGGCGGTTCGATCAGGCAAAGCGGGCCAGCTGCTTCCCAATGTGATGCGGTTCCAGGACGCGCAGCCCGCGTGGCGCTGGGCGCCGTTCCAACGCAATCACGATCAGACACGCACGATGACCGCGCTCCGTAACGACAGCGCCGCCGCACAGCTCTCGGCCACGATCCTCCTGACACTCCCGGGAATCCCATTCGTCTATTACGGCGAAGAGATCGGGATGACCGGCGACAAGCCGGACGAGCGGCTGCGCACGCCGATGCAATGGGAGCTCGCGCCGGCCGCCGGCTTCACAAAGGGCAAAGCGTGGGAAGCGCTACAACCCGACTCGTTCACCGCGAACGTGGCGGTGGAAGATCGCGATACGACGTCGCTGCTCAACCGCTACCGCCGACTGATCCATCTGCGCGAGGCGACCCGCGCGCTGCGGTACGGCACCCTCGTACCGCTCGAGTCTGGCAACGAGGCCGTGCTGGCCTACGTGCGGAAAGACTCATCGAGCATGGCGCTCGTGCTGGCGAACTTGGGGAGCACGGCGGTCGAGGCTGTCGCGCTCAGCTCGACCGAGAAAGCCGCGGACCCAGGCCGGTACGCGCTGCGGAACCTGCTCGGTGGGCCATCGGGGCAGACACTAATTGTCGAGAACGACGGTCGGATTCGCGGCTATCTGCCCTTGCCGGTGCTTTCTCCCAGGAAGGCCTACGTGTTCGAGCTGGTCCGCTAGATGGAGCGCATCCACCTCGGCGCGATCGACTACACGCTCCTAATCATCTATTTCGTCGTCGTGCTCGGCATCGGCTGGGCACTGCGACGCTTCGTCAAGAGCAGTGACGATTTCTTCCTGTCGGGCCGGTCGATCCCCGCGTGGATCGCCGGCCTCGCCTTCATCTCGGCGAACCTCGGCGCGCAGGAAGTGATCGGCATGGCGGCGTCAGGGGCCAAGTACGGCATCATGACGAGCCACTTCTATTGGGTCGGCGCGATGCCGGCGATGGTTTTCGTCGGCCTGTTCATGATGCCCTTCTATTACGGCTCGCGCGCGCGCTCGGTCCCGGAGTATCTCAAGCTGCGCTTCGACGAGAAGACGCGTGGCTTGAACGCGATCACGTTCGCGATCATGACGGTCTTCTCGTCCGGGATCTCGATGTACGCGCTCGCGAAGCTGCTCGAGCTGGTCCTCGGGTGGAGCTTCCACGCGAGTATCATCCTCACCGGAGTCATCGTCCTCGTCTACATCTTTCTCGGGGGGCTGACTTCGGCGATCTACAACGAGGTGCTACAGTTTTTCCTGATTGTACTGGGCTTCCTGCCGCTGGTGTTGCTCGGTCTCAAGGACATCGGAGGATGGGAAGGTCTCACGGCCAAGCTCCGGATCGTGGCCACGAACGCCGGGTTTGAGCCCGGCGCCTGGACGCACTCCTGGCAGTATACCGGCGCGCCGACGCACAATCCCATGGGGATCGAATGGTTCGGCCTTATCATGGGACTGGGATTCGCGATGTCGTTCGGCTACTGGTGTACGGACTTTCTCGTCGTCCAGCGCGCAATGGCGGCCGGATCGATGACCGCCGCTCGACGCACCCCGCTGATCGCGGCGTGGCCCAAGATGTTCATGCCGCTACTCGTCATCCTGCCGGGTATGCTCGCGATCGGGATGCATGCGACCCAGGGCGGATTTCTTCCGGTCGGCAGCGACGGCCACCCGAATTACAACCTCGCGATCCCGATGCTGCTCGCGCATTACTTGCCGACCGGTCTGCTGGGACTTGGCCTGACAGCGCTGATGGCATCGTTCATGTCCGGCATGGCGGGCAATGTCACCGCATTCAACACCGTATGGACCTACGACATTTACCAGACGTACATTCGGCCGGGACAGACGGACCGCCACTATCTGCGCGTAGGCCACATCGCGACGGTCGTCGGGATTCTTGCGAGTGTCGTAGCCGCGTATGCCGCCACCCGGTTCAACAATATCAACGACATCCTGCAGCTCGTGTTTTCATTCGTGAACGGGCCGCTGTTCGCGACGTTCCTGCTGGGCATGTTCTGGAAGCGCACCACCAGCCATGCCGCGTTTTACGGCTTGCTCATCGGCACCGTGGCGGCCGCGATCCATTACGGCGTGACGCTGCCGCGCGATGCGGTGCCGGGCATCAAAGGCGGCTTCCTCGGCGCGGTGGCGCACGTCTACCCGAGCGAGATGGCGCTGAACTTCTGGACCGCGATCGTCGCGTGGACGTCCTGCTTCCTGTCAACGCTGGTGATCTCGATGTTCACGAAGCGCACCAAAACCGACGATGAGCTCCGCGGCTTGGTTTATTCCTTGACGCCCAGGCAATCCGATGCGGCGATGGCCTGGTACAAGCGCCCCGTCACGCTCGGCGTCCTTATTCTGATAGTTTCAGCCATACTCAACGTGATCTTCTGGTGAGCCTCGACCTGCGCCTGCCCATCGGGCTGTTGTTCTCGCTCTTCGGCGTGATCCTCGTCGTCTATGGACTTGTGTCGGACACGGCCATCTACGCGCAATCGCTGGGTATCAACGTCAATCTGTGGTGGGGGCTGGTGTTGCTGGCCTTCGGACTGACGATGCTGTTTTTTGGGCTCAAGGCTTCCCGAACAAGAACGTAAGCGGATCCTCGAGGCGCGCGCGCCATGAGGCCTCGTTGTGCGTGGCCTCGGGATAGCGTCGAATCACGAAGTCCCTTCCTTCCTTCAATCCCTGCTTCAGTAACCACTGTCGCACGACCTCGTGGCTCGGCGCGTATGCCGAGTCGAGCCCGTGGCCGCCAAAGTCGAACCAGTAGCGGGTGCCCTTGGGCGGCTGTAATCCAGCGGCGATGTCGCGAACGATGTATGGCGTCGTGTCGGGATTCGCGACTTTCGGAACATCCGTAAAGAACTGCTGCACCACCGCCTCTGACAGCGGGAAGTGCGTCGAGATGCAGCCGCAGGCACCAAACGCTTCGGGGTGGTGCGTGACCAGATAGAACGAAAGCAACCCGCCCATCGATGAGCCCATTGTGGCGGTGTGCTGCGGGCCGGTCAACGTGCGGAACGTCGCGTTCACACGCGGCATCAGCTCTTCGATGAGAAAGCGCGCGTACTGCGGCGCGTCCCGCCACGGCGAATACTCCGACCCGCGCCGCGCACTGTTCCAGGCACCGACAACGATCACGGGCGGCATCACGCCGCGCTTCACCAGCCTCATGATTGCTTCGTCCACGCCCCAATCAGTGCCCGTGCTCGCGATGCGAGGATCGAAGAGATTTTGGCCGTCGTGCATATAGAGCACGGGGTAGCGTGTCGTCTTGGAGGAGTCGTAGCCGGGCGGGAGCCAGATCTCGACGAGGCGATCGGGTCCGAGGAACTGGGAGTGCACGTCGGGCCAGTACACGAGCCGGCCGAGTACGCCCGAGCCGCGCCAATCAATGACGTACTCGCGCACGTCCTTCTTGAATTGCCCGATGTCATGGGTGACGACGGTGTCCCGGCTGAGCATGAGGCGATTGTTCGGTGGAACAACGCCCGTTGCGCTGAGCGCTTCGCGATCCCAGCTACCGAGCGTGAACTTGTACTCGAATGTGGTCCCTGCTGGAGCACTGACCTCGACGGTTCGGGTCCGGCCGGTGCCGGTCAGCGCGCGTCCGTCGGGGCGCCATGGCCCAAGATCGTTCAAGCTGCCGGCCAGGTACACGGTGCCCGTTCCCTCGGGGACACGGACCTGCATGGTGGTCTTCACCGCCATGGTGCCGAATTGCAGCGTGACCCATTCGACTTCGATACCCCGGCCCTCCTCGCGGCGCACAGAGAGTTGGATGCGCTCGAGGTGCTCGAGCCGCAGCTTGTCCGTGGCTGCGCCGCGGCCGGTCGCAGGGCCGACCCAGTAGTTCCACTCGCCGGGGAATCCTTGCGGCAAGAGGACACCACGGCCGACCTTGAAGTCCGAGAGGGCGATGGTCTGTTCGCTCCACGTGCTGTCGACGACTAGGGGCGCTGTCCAGCTCGTGCCGTCATCCTCCATCAGGGTCACATGCAGGGTTTGCTTCGGGCCGAGGCCGCGCAGTCGCAGCCGCAGCTCACTTGCCGCGAGGATGGTCTCCTGCCGCGCTTGTACGCGATCCTTGACGACCAGGGACGCGGTGTAGTCCGCCGGACTCCATCCGCTTGTGTCGCGGGGGAGCTCGAGGTGAAAGACCGGCTGGCCAGTGACTGGTGAGAAGACGTTCCGAAAAAGGCCGCGTCGCCCTGCGTCACCGATGCGCGTGAAGGCCAGCCGCGCGGCGTCAGGACCAGGATCAAATAGACGCAGCGCAGTGGCCGGACTGACGACATCGAATCGCCACGACCCGCGGTCGTTGTAATTCCAATCGGTTGGCTTGCCGGGGGTACCGGACGGGAACGTAAGTGTGCTATCCCCACGGAAAACCGTGATGACAAACTGATGCGGTCCCTCGCGCAGCGCGGCGGCAGGGATCGACGTCGCGAAGTCATACCCTCCGGGATGACGTTTCGCCAATTGCTGAAGTGACGTCCACCCACCCCCCGCGCCGCGCCGATAGGAGAGCACCGCTGAGTCCGGAGGCATCCGGTCAACGATCCATACTCGTAGCTCGGCATCCCTCCCTGCCACATACTGAGAAGCGGCAAGAGAGACAACAGTGAGTGGCACGGTATCGGGCGGAGGAGCAAAAAACTCCTTGAAACCGATCTGACCAACCTTCGCCGGCATCGTGGCGAGGTCGACGCCGTTGACGCTCAACACATAGACTCCCGGCACGACGTCGAACCGGCCGACCGTCGCCTTCACGCTCTGACCCGTGGTCACGGGTTGGACCGTGAACGACTCGCCCAACTCGGGCAGTGTGACCGTCATCGGCCACGACCTGCTGATGGCACGCGTCACGATCTTGTCGACTCGCGGCAGCTCGAAGGGATCGCGCACCGGCACCGCGTCAGGATAGACCTCGAGCCGCCAGACTCCCTTGCGAATCCGGTCAAGGAAGTAGACGCCTTCGCCTTGGTACGAAACCACGGGCGATGAGCCATAACCGGCGACGCGTCGCAATGATCCCGGCTGCGGTGGCTTCGTTGTCGTCGAGCCCGCGTAGAGAAACGCATCGCGCGCGACGAGCTCCGCCAGATTGCTCTCGTACGAGATGCGGAAGTCACCGAAGCGCATGTTCTCGGGGTAGCCGCCGTATGCGCGTCCACGCGGCAGCCGGCGCATCTCCTCCGCGGCGATGACGGTGCTCATCGCCTTCCGCGGTGTGTAGACGAGGTTCAGGTTGTGGGTCTGCCAGCCGAGGTTGCGCGACGCGGTGGCGAGCATGTCGTAGGCGAACATAGCGGCGAACTGCGCTCCGACAGTGCGAAAGGTGCGCGTCATGGCTGGATACATCGTGGCGTCGCGCATGTCGGGAGAGTCGAACTCGTACACGATCCGAGGCATCCGCGCGAGATCGGCGCGCTGCATGTCCGGGAACGCGTCGGTGCCGCGCAGGTAGTTGCCCACGAGCTCGCGCCCGGAATTGAGTCCGGTGGGATACCAGCCGAAAGTGATGCCCTGCGCCTTGGATTGACGGATCGCCTCACCAATCCGGAAGTCCTGGCTGATGTTGTAGAAGATCAGTTTGGTGCATCCGGTGCTGCGAACCGCATCAGTGAGTGCATTGATGTAACGAATCGAGCCCGGAAGATCTTCGGGATGGTGCCACGGCTCGTTGACCAACTCTATGAAGATGATCGCCGGCTCGTCCTTGAGCGCCACCTTTGTGTATGGGTTTACGTGAGTCAGGATTTGCCGCAAGTAGTTCACCTGCGCGGCAATGGCGCCTGAATCGGTACCCATCCGGCCTTTCCCGAAATGCCGGCCAAATCCCGGCGGCGATGACTCCAAGGCGTCCGGCCAGTTTGATCCGTACAGCTGTATCGGACTGAACAGCATGTAGATGCCGCGCTCGCGTGCGCGGGCTATGAGATAGTCCAAGAGATCCAGGTGATCGTTGGCGATGAGATTGCCGGCGCTGTCAGCCGACTCCCAGTCGCCCCAGAACGTCAGCCGTAGCCCGTCCCATCCCATGCGCGCGAAGTGCGCCATGTCCTCGTCGATCATCTTCTTGCGATCGCCGTGCACGTATCCCGCGGCGCGATAGTCCGACGCGGTCGTCAGCACGTAGTTCGCGCCAAAGAGCGAAACCTCTTGCTTGGTATTCCGCCAGCGAATGACTCCGCTCGAGTCCAAGAACACGAGCTCGCTCTGCGCTAACGCCGGTCGCGCGAACAGCGCGAGGGTGATGCAGATGGTCAACGGCATTCCCTTGGGCAGGGCCGTCATCGTCGTTCGGACCAAAGGGGCGCGGACCTAACGCTCGCCAGGGCGATACTCCCGCTCCGTGTGCCCCAC
>DATFVZ010000399.1:0-7115 GCA_035259785.1 Gemmatimonadales bacterium | reverse complement strand
CCCTCTTCAAAAAGATCGATAATCCCCGAGAGCAAATCCGTCGAGAGAAAATCCGTCCCATCGGTTAGCTCAACAGGGCCGACCTTAAAGAGATAGTTTTGAATCTCCTTATATACAATCTGATAATCTTGCGGGAGCGCTCTGACACGCGCCATGTGCGCTCGCCACTTTTGTTGCCACTTTCTTTTGCCTTCGATGGCATCTTGTATGCTCACGATGATGTCTTGTATTCTCATTTTGTTTTCCTATTTACCTAATTTTTTAGCGATGTTATTGTTGAGTTGCTCACGCCACTTGTCGCGAAAAGACTTTGCCCCTTCTTCGCCGGCCAGCGCTGAACAGAAGCCTTTGATATCGTCGCCCAGGACCTCTTGGACACTCTGACCGTCCACCGCCGTTTCTTCGAGCAAGCTGAGCACACCGTCAAGAATTGGTATGAGGTTGCGACCGGTGAAATCTGCGTGCGACCAAAGACTGGTACCAATTTCTTCCCATGCTGCTTGATAATCCGCTGGCAGCTTTTTCACTCGCGATTCAAACTTTATGAATTCTCTCCTCATGTCGCTGCCTGTGATCTTCTCCCAAAGATTCATGATGTCTTCTCCTTTAACTCGTCAACTTTCTCCTTCAACTCGTCAATTCTTGATGATAGGAACGCCCATTTTTCCCAGAACTTTCGTAGTTCCTCGCGCCCCGCGTCGTTGAGCGCGAAGAACTTTCGCGGTGGTCCCATATCGGATGGCTTTTTTTCTATGTCCACGAGTTTATTCTTCTCCAGCCGCACCAGAATCGTGTAAACGGTTCCTTCCACAACATCGGTGAAGCCGAGAGCCTTCAACTGCCGCGTGATTTCGTAGCCGTAGGTTTCTCCGCGGTTTATGATTTCAAGGACACAGCCCTCAAGCACGCCTTTGAGCATTTCTGTTAGGTCTTCAAGCACAATCACCTCTTACTATTCTGTATGGCTGGTATTCTGTATTACTTACTTCTGATATATAGTATCACATAGTAGATGGGGTGTCAATGGCAATTGTTCTGGCAATCCAACATGTCCACACGTTGCTCAGGGATGCACAGACCGCTGCGGCCGAAGGGGGTGCCTAACCCGCGCGTGAAGCTGGCGCGTTTCATTCCACGCCTATCCGATCGGTCTTCGTGGCGATCTTCTAGCATGGCGCAGCCTGTTCTCGTCATCCACGGTGCCGGAGAGCCTCGACGGAGGGGACGCAAGGTGTACTGGGAGCCGATGCTCGCGGACGGACTGGGACCCGATTATCGCGTCCGAGCCCCGCGCATGCCTCAGCCAACCGACCCACAGTACCGGATCTGGTCGCGCCGTATCGGCCAACTGATTGCCGACAACCCCAACCCGGTCCTAGTCGGCCATTCGTTCGGTGCGTCCGTCTTGCTGAAGTACTTTGCGGAGGCTGCGCTGCGACCGTCCTTCACTGGCCTCTTCCTGATCGCCACGCCGCTCTGGGGTCCCGACTTTCCGGAATTCGCCTTACCGCCCGATTTCGGGGATCGCCTTCGAAACGTTTCTCCTCTGTATCTCTATCATAGTCGAGACGACGCCGAGATCCGTTTCGAACATCTCGAGCGTCTTGGCCGGGCCCTGCCTCAGGCCATCGTCCGAGCACTCGATGGTCGCGGTCATGAGTTCAACCAACCCCAATTCCCCGAACTGGTGGCCGATATCCGTGGGCTCAACAGTGTGGAACGCGCCGTCTAACATGCCTTGAAGCTGTCGGCCTTCCGTCCTCAAAGGATCCGTTGGACGCCCTGAAATGCGGTGTGGTAGAATTCTGTTCGTGAATCTTCACTTTCGGCGCCGCAGCTTAAAGCGCCATTCGTTAGATAGCGCCAAATGTCTCCGGTGTGCATTTACGAAGCTTACGAAGAGAATGGAGGTCGCGAGATCAGTCTGCTGTTAGCTGACCAGGTAGATGGCCAGCCCAGGACGGGGCTCCTTAGCGAGAATAAGGTTGCAACGAGGAGGACGGCGAAACGCAAGCGGCCTCCGGGAATGGTTTTGGGAGTTGGATGGGGGAGGCCCTCGATCGGTTGCACCTAGAAGCACCTCACATCCCTTGCAGCGCCGGCACCGTCAGTGCGCGGAACACACCGTCGACTTCCGCAGGGCTCAACGCGGCTCCTGACTCGATCCACCAGTTCAGCACGACGATAAACGTCGCCGCCACCCACTGTGCGACCAGGCGCGCGGGCATCGTACTGGAGCGACGTCCCTCGTTCAGATGCAGGCGCTGAACGATGATGTCCTCGAGCAGCCCTTGCAGCCGCCGATGCAGACGTGCTTGTGCGCGGGCCGTGAGCCGCGCACCGGCCCGCGCCCGATGTCGCGCGTGGTGCTCGAAGATCGGCCGGCTGAAGGAAAGGATCGACCTTGGCGCGCTGAAGCCGATGACGTCGTCCAGGCCGTTGCGCAGCAACTCGTCCTTGCTTCGGAAGTGGGCATAGAAGGTCGTTCGCCCGACCCGAGCCCGACCGAGAATCTCCCTTACCGAAATGCGCTCGTACGGCTTTTCGCCGATCAGTGCATGCAGGGCATCACGGAGACTCCGCTCCGTTTTCTCAGCGCGCCGATCCACGATGACTCCTCCCGCTGCGGCCGATGCGGAACAATGACGTGGGAGTTGTTCTTGGACGCACCGTTCTGCGACGCTACACTTGCAGATGATGAACGTCCCTGAATCTAATACGGCGCGGACCAAGGGCCGGCTGATCCACTGGGCGGCCGGCTACGACCTGCTCGCGTGGTTCTATCTGCGCGGGCGCGAGCGTGCGTTTCGCGAGCGTCTGCTGGACCTGGCGCGGGTCCGCGCTCGTGAAGCGGTGATCGACGTGGGCTGTGGCACCGGCACGCTCGCGATCGCGGCCAAGCAGCGCGTCGGGCCCGACGGCACGGTCGTCGGCGTGGACGGATCGGACGCGATGATCGCCCGTGCACGGAAGAAGGCACAGCGCCAGAGGCTGGACGTTTCGTTCAGGGTCGAGGTCGTCGAGGCGCTGCCGTTCAGAAACGCACAGTTCGACGTCGCGTTCAGCACGCTCATGCTGCACCATTTGCCGCGGAACGCGCGCGAGCAATGCCTGCGCGAGGTCCGGCGCACGCTGAAGCCGGGCGGCCGCTACCTCGCGGTTGACTTCGGTGCGCGCCAAAAGGGCGGGCTGATTCGACACTTGCACCGCCACGGCCATCTGGATTTCGGTGAGCTGAGCGAGATGCTGAAGGGCGCCGGATTTCAAATCGGGGAGAGCGGGCCCGTCGGCGTCCGCGACCTGCTGTTCATTCTCGCATGGAACACCACCGGCTGACGCGGCACGGCTCTCGCCACATCATCTGGCTCCTGGTCATTGCCGTGATCCACCTCGCCGCCATCATACTTCTCTGCTCTCTCAAATAGGCGAAAGCAGGGGGGCGTTGGCGGCTTCCTCAGGCGCTCCGAACCAAGTAGTAAGCGCGTCAAGAAGCCCCAATTGGCTCCCCTCCCCCACCCACGCCACATATCCATCGGGCCGAACCAACACCGCCGTCGGCGCAACGACCGCTCCGATCGCTGGCAGCTCCCACGCCCCAGCGTACTTCGCGTCGATCAACTGAACACGATCTGCCCAGGGCCCGATGTCGATGCCACGGCGCTCACCGAGATTGAGCAGCACCGGCCCGCCATGGTGCAGCAGCTCGTAGAACCGTAGCGGGCACTCGAGCGTCACCAGATCGATATCGGGCATGCGACGTCCCAGCAGCGGATGACCACCGCCTAGGTCGTAACGAACGCCCAGGCCGGACACCTCCGCAACCACGCGTTTGCGCGGCTCGTCCATCCTTAAGAGCTCCGCCACGTAGTCGCCCAACGCCTTCGTATGATCGTCCGGACGGCGAATCGCGCTCTGCGCCATCGTAGTGCGCAGCACGCGCGCCGCGACTGGATGCCGCTCGGCGTGATAGGTGTCGAGCAGACCCTGAGGCGACGTCTGCTTCGCCACCTGCGCCAGCTTCCATCCCAGATTAGCCGCGTCCTGCACCCCGATGTTGAGACCCTGGCCACCCATCGGGGGATGCACGTGCGCCGCGTCGCCGGCTAGCAAGACCCGGCGGTCGCGGTAGGCCGCGGCCTGACGCGTCATGTCCGTAAACCGTGAAATCGACGTGGGACTGTGGATCCCGAAATCCTTCCTGTACACCGCGACCAATGCGTTACTCACATCGCGCAGCGTCGGTTCGCGGTCTGGTCCGAGCTGCGGCTCTGCCAGCACCATGCGCGCCCGGCTGCCCTCTCCCCTGCCGATCGCATGCGTCCCGCGCGTGTCGCTCTTGAAGCCCCATTCCGGCTCCTCAGCGGTGAGGGCCTCGGTGATCAGCCAGCTCGTCGTCGCATCCCACCCGGGGAACTCGATGCCGGCAGTCTTGCGAACCACGCTGCGTCCGCCATCGCATCCGACGAGATACTGCGCGCGGATACACCGGCCGTCGGACAGCTCGACGTCGACACCGTCGTCGTCCTGCGCGAAGCCGGTCACCGCACGCTCGCGATAGATCGGCACCCCGAACTCGGAGACCCAGCCGGCCAGAATGCGCTCGATGTGATTTTGAAACAGGCCCAGCGTGTAGTTGTGTCGGGTGGGGAAATCGCTGATGTCGAGTGGCGTGAAAGAGTGCACGCCATTGTGGATCTGGCCCTGCGACAGAAACCGCTCCGCGATCCCGCGCTGATCGAGGATCTCGATCGTCCGCGCGTGCAGGCCGCTGGCGCGCACGCCAACGAGGTCCTGGTTCGCCCGCGGCTCGACAATCGCGACGTCGACGCCCGCCAATGCCAGCTCGCCCGCCAACATCAGCCCCGTCGGACCTGCTCCGGCGATCGCCACCGCGTGCTGCAATGTCCGCATAGCGCTGCTCCGTTTTTGGGAGGGCGCGAGTTTACATGACGATCCCGGGCTTGCCGCAAGTCCCCCGAGTGGTTATAACTTGGGTGTGGCAAGGAGAGGGCCGTCGCTCACGAGCGACGGCCTTCGCGTTTCCAGACTCGGTATGGACCCGGCCTGCTGCTGGCCTCGTCGCAAGTCCCTCCCGTCGCCTTGAAAGCATATCACGCGCGAACCGAAATCAGGCGTCATCCGTCAGACAGCAGAGCCAATCCACACTGAAGAGCCATGTACGTACCAATCTCTTAGCCGAGAGAGCCGTGAAACCCGTGCGCGCAAGTGGGACTGCGGAGCTCGCGTGTATGGGCGAGAGCGCTTTCAACGACCAGATCGTGGGCATGGGCGGCAAAGGGAGCGCTCGAAATCGCAAGAAAGTGCGGGTACAATGGCCGGCGCCCAGGCGGCCGGGAGAGGTCGTCGGGGCAGGTGAACGGCATGCAGATGTATTACGAGGTGTCCGGTTCGGGCGAGCCGCTCATCGTGCTGCACGGCGCGCACATGAACATCCCGATGATGGGCCAGATCATCCCGACGCTCGCCAGGACGCATCTGGTGTATGCGCTCGAGTTGCAGGGGCACGGACGGACTACCGACATCGACCGCCCCATCACCTAGCAGAATCTGGCGGACGACGTGGCCGCGTCTATAGAGGCGGTGGGACTGAAGAACAACCGATGATCGACCAGTTCCTGTGGGATGAGCGCCCAAGGGCTTCTTCGCGGGGCCCCAGGGATGACGCGCGAAATTCCGGGTTAAGGACGGACCGCCGCGACTAGGGACCCGAGAATCCCACCGCCACGCCGCCCGGCGCGCGCACGACCGCGATCGTTACGCCCTCCATCACCCGCTCCGGCGGGTGGATGACCTCGGCGCCCTCACGAATCGCCGCATCGAACGCGGCCTGCGTATCCTCCACGTGCACGGAAAACGTGCTGTGGGGTGCCTCAGATCCGTGGGTCGCGCGGATGCCGCCGCCGCCCTTGTCGGAGTAAGCGAAGAGATGATAGTCGCCAGCCGGCGTCGGCATGGTTGCCGTGAACTTCCAGCCGAGCACCTTGGCGCACCAGGCTTTCGTGGCGCCCGGGTCTGCGCTGGCGAGCTCCGTGTGCGTGATCCAGCCATACAGGCCCCGCGTGGGCGTGTGCTTCAGCTTCCTCCTCATCGCTCCCCCTCCTCTAGTGCTTCTTCTCCGGCGGAATGTACGGCCCCCCGGGCACGCCCCACCCCCACTTGGGCATGCTCGCTTGCGGGTCGACGACGGCGCCGGGCTGCGAGTTCAGCACCGCCAGCCGCGAACCCCATTCCAGGTAGGCGATGAATGCCGAGCGGAACTCCGGGTCGTCGGGAATCCCAACTTCGTCGGCCGTCTCGAGCAGGAGCCGCATCCAGTGCGTGCGTTGTGCCTGCGTGAGATGCCGGTTCAGATGGCGCGAGACCATGTGGGGATGGCCGCCGCGTGCTTCGCTGTACTGCGGCGGTCCGCCGAGCACTTCGGCGACGAAGTGCGCGACGTGCCGGGGATGTTCGGCGCCCATTTGGGCGAACACTGGCGCGAGCAGCGGATCGCTGCCTATCCTGCGATAGAAGGCTACCATCAACCGCTCTATGGCGGGCATCCCACCGGCCCATTCAAACAGTGTGGTCGTCATCGGCTAATCTTACACCAGGGTTCTGTCAGCGTGCACGCACGCCGGATTCGGACGTAGATGTTGCGGATGAGCGATGTGAGTAACCGTCTCACCGCAGCAGCGAAAGCCCGTGACTCTGCAACCCGTAATAGGCGATAAGGCCGGGCGTCATGCCGAGCATCCGGCGAAACGTGCGGTTCAAGTGCGCGGCGTCGGCGAACCCCGCGCGATGGGCGGCGGTCGAGATGCCCGCGCCGTCGACCAGCTCACACGCCGCGCGCTGCACGCGCAGCCACCGCACGTAGGGCCGCAGCGGCGCCCCCAGGGCCTGTGTGAAGAGGTGCATGAAGCGTGAGTGGGACAAGCCTGCGAAGTCGGCGAGCGTCGCGAGCGAAAAATTACGCGAGGTGCCGATGTGTTGGCGGATGTGGGCCACGACCCGCTGGATTCTGGCGTCGATCGCCGCGGGTGGCGCGCCGTTCAGCAGATCGTTCCGCACCCACTGGTCGACCCGCGCGCCGCGCGGCGGCGATCCGATGG
>DATFVZ010000398.1:0-20958 GCA_035259785.1 Gemmatimonadales bacterium | reverse complement strand
TCTCCGGCGGGTCATTGGGCTCACCGGTGGAACGGCGCTCATCGTCGGCATCACCATCGGCTCAGGGATCTTCCGCACACCACCCACGATTGCCGGGCTCGTCCCCAATGCACTCGTCATCATGGGACTCTGGATCGCGTTCGGGCTCATCAGCATTTGCGGCGCGCTCGTAATCGCTGAACTGAGCTCGCTGCTGCCGCAGGCGGGTGGCGTCTACGTCTACCTGCGCGAGGCCTACGGCGATGCGGCCGCGTTCGTCTTCGGCTGGCTATATGTGCTGATCACGACACCCACCACGGTTGCCGCACTTGCCGTCGTCTTCTCGGAATTTCTCCTCAACTTGCTCGGCGCGCCGGCGGGGGGCGCCAGGGTCCAGACGATCGCGATCGCCGCCATCATCATTCTGACAGGCGCGAACGTGCTCGGAGCGCGAGTGGGAGCAGCCGTGAGCGAAGTGACGACACTCGTGAAGGTGACCGCCCTGGCGGCGATCATTCTGGGCGCGTTTCTGTTGGGAAACGGCAGTCTCTCGAACATTACGGAAGGCGGTGTCGTGCAGGGCAGCGGCCTGGCACGCGCGGTCGCGGCGGTCATCTGGACGTACGATGGGTGGGTCGCGGTCAGCATGATCGCAGGTGAGGTCGTGGCGCCCGAGCGACTGATGAAGCGGATCATCATCCTCGGGATGCTGATCATCGTCACACTCTATATCGGCGCGAACCTCGCGTACCTGTATATGATGCCGGTCGGCGTGATGGCACAGCAGAAGGAAGCCATCGCGCGGACAGTCATGACCGGGATCGCGGGACCGGCCGCCGGCGTGCTGATCATGCTCGCGATCATGACGAGCATTTTCGGCGCGCTCAATGGGAATCTGCTGGCCAAGCCGCGCGTCGCGTACGCGATGGCTCGCGACGGACTGACGTTTGCGTTTCTCGCGAGGATTCATCCACGCTGGGCGACGCCGTGGACGGCACAGGTGATCGTGTCGGCGGTCGCGATCATCATGGTACTGGCACTCAGAGATTACGATTCGCTGATCACCTATTTCGTGGTCGTGGAGTGGGGCGCGCTGCTGTTTGCGGTCGCGGCGGTAATGGTGCTGCGGCGGAAGATGGCGACAGCGCCGAGGCCATTTCGCACTCCGGCGTATCCTTGGGTGCCCGTGCTGTTTTTGGTCGGCACGGTCGTTGGGTTGTCGGCTATCATCTGGGGACAGATTCAGGTCGACAACTTCTCGCCGATTTACGGACTGCTCATTGCGGCGGCAGGATTCCCGGTGCATCACCTGTGGAAACGATTCCAGCAAACCCCGGGCGGCAGCCCGGGGGCTCAGGGAGCAAAATGAGAAACGCCATCATGACCGAGAAGGCACCGAAGCCGATGGGCCCGTATTCCCAGGCGATCGTCGAGGGAGATTTCATTTTTGTGGCCGGACAGGGACCGACCGATCCGCGGACCGGGAAACGGGAAACGGGAAACGTGCGGTCAGCGACCAAGCAGACGTTCGAAAACTTGCGAGAGATTCTCGAGGCCGCCGGCTCGTCGCTCGATCATGTGGTGAAGTGCAACGTGTATCTGCGGGACATCAACGATTTCGCCGCGATGAATGAAGTGTACCAGACCTACTTCTCCGCGCCGTTCCCCGCGCGCACGACGATCCAGGCGGGCGCGCTCCCGGGCGGCATCCCGGTCGAGATCGAGTGTATCGCGAGGAAAGGGCGTTAGTGGACGCGCTCGACCTCGATACCCCTGCCCTCTACGTCGATCTCGACGTGCTCGAGCGCAACATCGCACGGATGCAGGAGCAATGCCGCACATGGCGCGTGGCGCTCCGACCCCACGTGAAGACCCACAAGATCCCCGAGATCGCGCAGATGCAGCTCGATGCCGGTGCCATCGGGATAACCGTCGCCAAAGTGGGCGAGGCCGAGGTCTTGCCCGGCGACGATGTGCTCATTGCGTATCCGCTGCTGAAGACCAAGCTGCCGCGCCTCAAGACGCTCGCGAAGACGCGCCGGGTGAAGGTCGCGGTCGATTCAGTCGATGTCGCGCGTGACCTCCAGGGAATCGACACGCTGGTCGAGATCGATGTCGGCCCAGGCCGCTGCGGCGTCCAGTCCCCCGAGCAAGCCGTCGCGGTTGCGAAAGCGTGCTCGAATTTCCAAGGGATCTTCTACTGGCCATCATGGCTCGACGAGGCGGGCTTCCGGACCGCTTGCGTGAAAATCGATGAGGTGCTTGCCGCGCTCGCCGGCGCAGGGTTCGAGACGAAGTTTGTCTCCGGAGGCTCGACGCCGGGTGCCGCGAAGACGCCCCTGATTCCGCAGACCACGGAGATCCGGCCCGGAACTTACGTCTTCTATGACGCGAGCAGTCTCGCGGCGAAGGTTTGCGTCGAGGAGGACTGCGCGCTCCGCGTTCTCACCACGGTCGTCAGCACTGCGGTGGCGGGACAGTGCGTGATCGACGCCGGGTCCAAGACGTTCTCGAGCGATCCGACATTCGGCGTCGGCACGTTCGGCCACTTCCCCGGGCGGCCCTGGACCATGGGCAAAATGAACGAGGAGCATGGGTACGTGCAGTTAACCCCGCGCGGCAGCTCGGGAACCCAGCCGCATGTGGGGGAAAAAGTCTGGGTTGTCCCCAGCCATGTCTGCGCAACCGTCAACCTGCACGACGAAATCACGTACGGGCGCAGCGGGCGGGTGGAAGGACAGTGGAGCGTCGCGGCCCGGGGGAAGGTCCGTTAGCATGGATCTCGTCACCTTCGGCGAAGCGATGGTGCGGCTGAGGCCGCCTGCGTCTCAACGACTCGAAGACGCACAGAGCTTCGACGTCCACGCCGGTGGCAGTGAGCTGAACGTCGCGGTGCTGGCCGCGCGCCTGGGAGTCAAGTCGCGATGGGTGTCTCGACTTCCGAACAACGCGCTGGGCCGCATGATCGCGGCGCGGGCCGTCGAGCAGGGCGTCGATGCGCACATCGACTGGACTGCCGACGGGCGGGTGGGACTCTACTTCCTGGAGCCCGGCCCAGCCGTGCATATCACCAGCGTCTTGTACGATCGCGCAGGGTCGGCGATCAGCAAGATTACTCCAGGCAGCATCGATTGGTCGTCCGTGTTCTCCGGAGCGCGCTGGTATCACGTCAGCGGGATCACACCGGCGCTGAACGGCGGCGCGGCGAAGGTCACCGCCGAGTCTCTCGTCGCGGCGAAACAGGCCGGTCTCACCGTCAGCTACGACCTGAACTATCGCAGCAAGCTGTGGAGCGTCGAGCAGGCACGCGTGGTGCAGGAGCCGCTCCTCAATTACGTCGACGTTCTCATCATCACAGAGGAAGACGCGCGCGTGGTCTTCGGTGCCGAGTCCGCGGAATCGCTCGCGCGGCGATTCGCGCTCAGCGCGGTCGCCATGACACTCCGGGATGACCCTCGCGCTGCCATTGTGGCCGCAGAGGGGGAGACGCACACCGCGCCGCGATATGTGGTGGAGACGGTGGATCGGATTGGAGCAGGCGATGCGTTCACGGGCGGGCTGATCGTAAGCCGGCTCGAGCAACGCGGCTGGGACGACGCCCTCCGGTACGCGACGGCGACCGCCGCACTCAAGCACACCATCCCGGGCGATTTCTGTCTCGTGACCCGCAGCGAGGTCGACCAGCTCCTGCGCGGCGGAACATCGCGAGTGTCACGATGAAAGAGAAGACTGTAGCGAGACTTCGCGAGATTGGCATCATTCCAATCGTCCGCGCACCCAGCGCCGACATCGCGGTCCCCGTCGCAGAAGCCCTCCTTCAGGCGGGACTTCCCGTGGTCGAAATCACGATGACGGTACCCAATGCCATCGAAGCGATCGGGGGCCTCGCGAAGCGCTTTGCCGGCAAGATGCTCATCGGCGCGGGGACCGTGACCGATGCCGAGACCGCGCGACGCACACTGAGTGCTGGTGCGGAGTTCATCGTGACCCCGTGTCTCGTGCCGGAGGTCATCGAGGCCGCGAATCGCGCACAGGTCGCCGTGCTTCCGGGCGCGCTCACGCCCAGCGAAATCGTCGAGGCGTTTCGCAAGGGCGGCGATCTGGTGAAGATCTTTCCAGCGCAGAGCGTCGGCGGAGCGGCGTACCTGCGGGCGCTGCGCGGTCCGTTTCCCGGCATCCCCCTCGTCCCCACGGGCGGTGTGACGCTCGAGAACGTCGCGGAGATGTTCAAGGCAGGCGCCGCGGCCGTCGGGATAGGGACGGAGCTTATCTCAAAGGAGGCGTTGGCTCGCCGCGACTACGCTGCGATCGGGGCGCTCGCCGCAAAATTCATCGCGGCGGCGCAGCAGGCGCGCGCGGGGTGATCACGTCCGCTCGTGACTAGCGCACGGTACGCCGTCGGGCCCTGGGTGGCTTACGCGGCCGCTCTATGGGCCGCCGTGTTTGCGGTCTTTCACATCATCTGGGCGGCCGGCTGGTACCCCCTACTGAATGCCGCCCAAGCGCGCGCGGCATTCGCGATCACTTGGAAATGGGTCTACCTCGTGATTGTGACCGCGATGTTCATTATCGCGGTTCCGGTTGCGCTGACTCCGGTGACGACCTGGGGCCTGCGCCTGCCGCAACGTCTCATGTATCGGCTGGCGTGGATTGGTACGACGCTTCTCGTGCTCCGGCTCGTGGCCTTGGTGGCGCAAACCGTGTATCTCGCTGCCGTTGGCAGGTTTCGTTTTTCTCTTGTTGGACACTGGGACTGGTGGTTCATTCTCGGCGCCGTCCTGTTCAGTGCGAGCACGTGGCGCTGGCGCTGGATGCGAGGCGGACCTTCGTAATGCGGGAGGTGCGCGCAGCTTAACGAGCCAATTCGGTAACGCGACGCCTCCAAAGCGGATCCAGCTCCGCAGGCGAAACCTTCAGAAGACGAGCGCTGACATCGACGACGGCGCGCGGCTCGCGGCCGGCGCCGACAAGCTCGCGGAGTGCGGCGAGCCCGCCGGCGTCGTAGATCATCTTGCAGAGGACTGCGAGGCCACCATACCCGACGTCGACCGTTCCCACTCGCGGCGGGGGGTCGGTGAGAACACTTTCCAACGTCAGATCAGAGTGCGCGTCCAGGTATGCTTTGAGCCCTGGCATCAACTGGTTGAACGTCAGCCCCGCCGAGCCGCCCGTCCACGTCATCAGTCCTTCACGAACCAGACCTGCAGCATTGAATGGAGCGAGGAAGGGCTGGAGGACTACGTGCGCGACTTCGTGTCGGTACTCCTCGCCATGACTTGACGAGCCGATGAAGACAACGCGGTCTGCCGCGTAGCTCCTTCCTCCCACCGTGTCCGCCCCGAGCGGAAAGAACTCAAGGCCCGCGGCGTCGAGAGTCTGGATGAGGTCGTCAGTGAAGTAGTACTCGATGGTCGCAGGTGGCGATACCTGGAAGGCGGCGGCAAGGGAGTCGACGAATGCGGACGTTGCGACAGCCCGGGGACGCGAGAATGGGCGAGTCCTGGGGAACACGAATCGAATCCGTCCGATCGTTTCGTGATTCCAGTCTTTTGTGAGACGCGGCAGCGCATTGGCGAGCACCCAGCGCCCCTGCTCACGCGTGGCGTACACGCGGTAGAGCGCGAGGGGCTGAACGTCCTGAGCGGAATCGGAGACATTTGCGACAAGCGTGCGAATCACATAGGTGCTGTCGAGGCCGACTGCGGGAGCAAGGTGAACGACGGTGTACTTCGAAAAACCCTGATAGACATAGCTGCACAGGAGATCTGCGACGGGCCACCGTCCTCTTTCCGACGGTGACCATAGCGGACTCGGTTGCGAGCAGCTCGGTCCACTCGACAGGTAGGTACGCCACAGAGCGAAGATCTCGTGACTTGCGCCGATCGTATCGACCCCGAATCCAACGCTCACACGCACGGCCCCGCCGGGCACCTGTGTCCCCAACGCTGCAAATGGGCCAAATGCGACGAGAAGCGCCAAGACAAACGACGGACGAATCATCGCTTCACCCAACCGTCAGCCGAATGATGGGCAGCTCGGGCGGATTCCCCCAACGCGGGACCCACGCGCTGCCAATTCCCGCCGAAACGTACAACCAGGTTTGGTTGACTCGCTTGAGGCCGTGCAGATACTTGCGACCGAATTGGGATGGTGCAGTGATTGGACCGATCAGCGGCAAATGCGCCTGACCGTTGTGCAGGTGCCCCGACAACATCACGTCCACCCGAAGATCCTTTGGCAGATACTCGATCAGGTCCGGATTATGGGACAGCAAGACACGCGGCGTATTGTGCGGAACACCCGCAAATGCATCGTCTGGGCGGACGGCTCCGTGCGTAAAGTCGTCCACTCCACCGATCGCGAGCGTGGCGGTCTCGCGCGAGATCAGGACGTGCTGATTCACGAGCACACGCGCACCGCCGCGCTCGATCGATTCCGCAACGGCATCCGGATCGACCCAATGGTCGTGATTGCCCAGGACCGCCAACGTGCCGTCGCGCGCTCTGAATCGTGCGATGATCTCATCGAGCCCGTGCAAATCGCTGCGAGAGTGACTGACGAAGTCGCCGCCGAGGACAACGAGGTCGGGTTTCAGCTCTGTCGCCCGCTCGGCTACACGGTACAGCCAGCTCATCGGAACCGCTGGACCGTGGTGCAGATCCGTGACGAGTGCGATGCGGTAGCCTGCGAGCTGCGCGCCGAGACCGCTGATCGCGAGATCCACCTCCGGCGTCTCGAGCACCGCTTTGTCCCAACGAAAAAACGGCGCGGCAATGCGCTCGGCGGCCCAACCGAACGGAAACTTGGTGAGCCGCTCGAGACGTGGAACGCGGCGCTCGCGCGACGGCGCGCGACGTCGCGGGTGCAGGAAGAAGCGGCTCAGGCGGGCGCGAACGTTGCCACTACTAACCCGTTGGCATTGCGGTAGGGGTGGCCGTAGCGGGCGCGTCGCACGTCATCCCAAGACGTCTCGCGCCAGCGGTTGTCCCTGGAGATGCGCCGGAGGCACAGAGGATTGTCGAGCGGGATTCGCCCCTCGGCCAGCATCCGGTCGAGGTGCGGGTTCGCGCCCATGGGGAGGGTGACCACGAGTCGCCCCTGCGGCGAAAGACAGCGTTGCAGGTGGTTGATCGCGCGCCACGGCTTTTCCGGCTCGAGCGGCTTCTCGTTGAATCCCACGTGCTCCAGCGTCGAGATAGCAATGATCAGGTCGTAGGGCCGCGTCGGGCGGAAGTCGACGACATCCACATTTTGTACACCGGCCGCCAGTTCGTATTTGTCGACGACGTCGTGACGGGTGGAGAAATAGTGACTAAGGACGTTGCCGATTTCGAGGACACGCTCGGGCGGCAATCGCTGGACGATCGACCACACGATCGGGATCTCGACAGCGCGCTCATTGCTGTACGTCTGATTGTAAGCGTGGTAGAAGTAGCGGTAATCGATGCCGCGCGCGGTGAACGAGCGTCCGGACTTGAAACGCCGATAGTACGCGCTCAGGAGCGCGCGCCTCCAGGTCCGGAGGACGCGCTTGATGGCGGGCTCGGGCATCGGAGGGGGCCGCTAGCTCACTGCTTTCTTCACGAGCGCGGCTATCCTCGCCTCTTCCGCGGCCGTCAGCTCTTTCAGGGCGAACCCGGTCGGCCACATGTGGCCTTCGTCGAGCTTCGCCTGGTCGCTGAAGCCGAACGTCGCGTACCGCGTTTTGAACTTCTTGGCGCTCTGAAAGAAGCAGACGACCTTGCCATTCTTGGCATATGCGGGCATGCCGTACCAGGTCTTCGGCAAGAGGTCCGGGGCGCTGGCCCTGATGATCGCATGAAGCCGCTTGGCCATGCCACGATCCGGTTCCTGCATCGCGGAGATTTTCGCGAGCAGGTCGCTCTCCCCATCTGCCTTGGACGCTTTCATCTCTCGAACGCGATCCTTCATCGCCTCGCGCTCAACGTCCGTGAATCCCTTTGACTTTTTGGACTTCGGCGTGGCCTTCATTGCGATTCCTTTCATCGACGATCGATGATCGATGCTCTATGACGAACTGCCCTTGCGGAACCTGCTGGCATTCGGCAGCACGAACAAGTAGCCCCTTGTGCACCGCCTGCCGCGATGTAACGTCAAATTCTCTCGCATTCACGCGCTACCGCGCGCGACCCAAGCCGAGGTCATGATGGTAAGTGCACGCACATCGAGAGCTACACCACACGCATTGACGGTGACTCTCGTGACAAGAATGCTCAGGGAAGCCTTCGAGGGGCCGCCGGGGCCGTGGACCTACTTCATCGACACGGCCCCCGGCACCGGCGCGTTCGGTACAATCGGCGAGCTGACCGCGGTTCAGGCCTCCGAAAAAGGCGGACCAAACAACACGACGATCGCCGCCCACGTCCACCATCTGAGCGCCGCGCTCGCGCTTTCGCGGCAGGCCTTGCAATCGAGGAGGACGACGCGGACGTCGCGCGATCGCAGCATGAGCTGGAGCCTGTCCACCGTGGACGATGCGGGATGGGTAGCCTTGCGGGCGCAGCTGCGACGCGAGTACGACGACCTGGTGGTTGCGGTCATGTCTCACACAAACTGGGACGAGGATGCGATGGGCATCGCGTTCGGCGCGATCGCGCATGCCGCATATCACTTGGGTGCGATACGGCAGCGACTGACCCCACGCGGCAAGAATCGATGAGCAGTTGAGGACAACACCCTGATTCTGTAGCTGCAGGCAAGCTAGTGATCCCCCCCAGCTTGCGTATCCGCCCTACCCCGAAGTGACGTCCCTCACACCCGCCAAGGCTTGGTTGCCTACACTTGTTCTCCGCGGGTTGCGCCCACCCGAGATCCTCCAACACTCACAAGGTGGTTACGATGATCAAGCGCGTGGGTGCGGCCGTCCCTGTCGTCATGGCTTTCGTTTGCTCCCAGCTGGCCGCGCAGGGGCAGACGACCGTGCGGTTCGACGGATACCTCCAGCCTCGTTCCGAAATGACCGATGACTCCGCGGTGTTCTATCTGCGGCGCGCACGCGTGGGGCTGCAAGGCGCAGCCACGTCGTGGGCGGACTTCCGGCTCCTGACGGAATGGCGGAGCGGCAGTGGCCAGGCGTCGACGGTATCGCTGCTCGACGCGTACGTTCAGCTTAGCGACAAGAAGTGGACGTTCGTGCTCGGGCAGAGCAAGACACCGTTCTCGTCCGGATTTCTGCAGAACGAATACGAGACCGAGATCCCCGAGCTCCCGATGGTTGTCGACGCACTCGCGCCGAACCGTGATATCGGTGCCAAGGCGGAGTTTCGCGGTCTCAAGCGCGTCGTGTTGCAGGGCGGTCTGTTCAACGGCGAAGGTATGAACCGCACCAGCAACAACAACAACAAGCTGTTGTTCGTTGCGCGCGGCGTGGTCAATCTCCAGGGCGGTTTCCAGGTCGGTGCTTCGGCGGGTACGGAAGAGAACGAAGATTACCTTGGTGCCGAGGCTGGCTACACGCACAAGAACATCGAGTTGCGCGGTGAGTACATTCAGCGCTCGACCGGGGCGGGGACACCGATCAAGGCCGCCGGTTGGTATGTGTTCGGCGGGTTCACCCCGCACCGCAGCCGGTGGCAGATCGTCGGACGCGTGGAGCAATTCGACCCCGACGACGGCACTACCGGTGACCGTGAAATGGCTATCACAGGCGGAGCGCAATGGATGCTGCGCGGTGAGAACGTCAAGCTCCAGACGACGTACTCGATCGTGAACGAAGAAACCGGGTCGATCCCGAATAACCGCGCGATTGCGCAGTTACAGTTGCGGTTCTAGACGACGTTGGTTGTTGGAACAAGAAAGGGCGGGTGCGCACGGCACGCCGCCCTTTTCTTCTTCATAGAGACCCTCCTGGCGGAGAGCGTTTCTATCGATACCGTTAGTCCGTGCTCTCCGAGTTCGACCCGACCACTCTCGACGCCCTGCTGACGCCGTTCCTTGGCATCGCGTACGGCTACGCGTTGCGGCTGCTCCGCAATGGTGCCGACGCCGAGGACCTGCTTCAGGAAGCAGCGCTCGCGGCCGTCCGGGGATTCGAGACCTTTCAGCAGGGAACCAACTTCAAGGCGTGGTTCTTTCAGATCCTGACCAATTGCTTCTATGGCCGGCATCGGCGTCACAAACGCGAAGGGGAGTCGACTGAGATCGGCGACGTGCCGGAGCTCTACCTGTTCGAGAAAACGACCGAGCTTGGCTTCCATGGCGGCGCCGATCCGGCACGCGAGGTCCTCAGCCGGCTCGACGGTGAGCAGATCGCCGCAGCTCTGGGACGGCTGCCCGACGAATATCGGGTGGTCTCGACGCTCTACTTCATGGAGGATTTCACCTACGAACAGATCGCCACCATCGTCGGCGTTCCGGTCGGCACGGTCCGGTCCCGGCTGCATCGCGGCCGCAAGCTGCTCCAGCGCGAACTGTGGCCGATCGCCGTGGAGCACGGAATCGTGAGTCGGAGCCGCGCATGACCGTCGACCGCTACACGTGCGAACAGGTATTCCAGCGCATCAATGACTTTCTCGACCGCGAACTGTCCGCAGCGGAGATGGCTCTGGTGCGCACGCATTTGGACACGTGCGCCGAATGCACGAGCGAGTACGACTTCGAAGGAACGGTGCTCGCGGAGCTGAAAGCCAAGCTCCGCCGCATCGACCTGCCCTCCTCCGTGCTCGATAAGATCGAGAACATTCTGAAACAGAAAGACCGCTAGCTGGGAACTATTCTCGGACGCCAGGCATTCCGGCTCTCCATGAACCGGACGACCTGGCTGTTTCTTGCCGTCGCAGGCGCGACTGGCGCGTGTAACTGGGTCTCTCTCGCCACCCACTCCCTCACCTATCGGACGACCCGGCAAGGTGAAGTGAGCAATGTCGTTGCCCGCGGCGAGCTCGTGTACGCCACGCTCGCCGATGACGGCATCGCGGTCATCGATGCCAACACCGGCCGGACGCTGACGACCGTCGCCCCACCCGCGGGTGAGACTATCGACGACCTCGCCCTCGCCGATGATTTATTGTTCGCTCTTGACGCCCGGCCTCCAGGGCACGTCAGCGCGTACTCGCTTCGCGATCCGGCGCATCCACAAATCATACGGAGCTCGCTCGAGGTCCCTGTGGGTCCGTTCTCAGGAGTCTCTGCCAGCGGCGGATTTCTCGTCGTCTCCGGGGGCACGTCGCAGCTCACCCTGTGGCGCTACGATACCTCCGGCACACTCACGGGCCCGCTTGCCGCGACCGATCTCGGCCGCGGCCAGCCCGACGTGCTGTTAGGACCGGGGGGCGTGTTATTCGTCTCCACCCACTACAGCGGTCCCTACTTCGGATTCGACATCGCCCGCTTCGACTCGGCGCTCGGGCGCATCGATCTGCTCGCGAAACTGCCCCTGCCGGACGCTGGATTCACCACCGGGGGCGCCAAGCCGGCGAACTTTCCCATTGAGGCTGCCCTGCTCAGTGCCGATACCTTGCTCATTGCTTCGGCCCGCGGCGTGGACGTCGTCGACATCCGCGTGCCACGACAGCCCCGATTGCTGGCCACAATCGACGTGGGAGGGCCGGCAGTGAACGTAGACGCCGACCATGCCACCGCTGCGGTCATCGTGGCGGGCGCTGCTCCATCGCTCGTCGTCCTTGATTTTGCGGCCCCTGCTCCTTTGCAGCGTCGCGTTGAGCTGCCGATTGGAACCATTCCGACCGCGGTTGCATTAGGGGGACCACGCGCGGCGATAGCCGCCGGAAGTAGCGGTGTCTTGTTCGTCACAAAGTGACTTCACTCGAAAGGAGATCAGCAGATGTTGCATAAGACATGGCGATTCGTAGCCCTGGCGTCAGCCGTGCTGATCGCGGCGGCCTGCAGCAAGAAAGAGAGCGGCATGAGCCGGACCGGACAGGCGAGCGATTCGGGCAACATGGGCAGCATGAGTGGGATGAGTGGCATGAGCGCCATGTCCGACAGCGTCGAGTACACCATCGTGCTCAAGAGCTCGTGGACCAAGGCGCGGTTCCCGCTCGAGTATCCCGAAGCGGGGACGTTCACGGGCCCGCATTTCTCGGGCTTGATTGGCGCGGCGCACAATTCATCGTACGCGATCTTTACCGTCGGCTCACGCCCCACGGCCGGGCTGGAGAAGCTGTCCGAAGAGGGCAAGCATGCGCCGCTCGACAGCGAGATCCGCAAGGCGATCGAGTCCGGTGCCGCTACCTCGTTGGTCGAGAGCGGACCACTGCGCAACTTCGGGGATTCGCTGGTCGCGACCGTGCGGGTCGATGCGAACCATCCGCTCCTCTCCCTGGTCGCGATGATCGCGCCCAGCCCCGACTGGTTCACCGGTGTCTCGAACGTGAATCTGCGGGAGAACGGCGAGTGGGTCGCCTCACGGTCGCTCGACTTGTGGGCATATGACTCGGGTGGCGACGACGGCATGACATACAAGGCAGCGGATCAGGATAACAATCCGAAGAAACCGACCGAGCAGTCAAAGGACCGGCATTTCGCGCCCAAAGGCATGGCGCTGGCGGTGGGAACGGTGACGATTACGCGAAAGTAGGAGCCCGCCGAGACAAAATGTAGGGGCGCAGCATGCTGCGCCCCTATTTTCATTTCAGGCCGGCGATGATGCGACCGAGCGTTCGCCCTCGTGGAAGCGTGGGACGTCCCGGAACGATGTTCCAGGCGTTGAAGACGATGACCATGTCTTCGCGCTGCAGCGCCATCGGGAACTGACCACCGAACCCTGATCCGCCGAGGACGAGCCTGGTGGAATCCGTAGGATACGGGTAGAGCCACCATTTGTATCCGTATTTCGGCGCGCCGGCCGTCGCACTGACCGCGATCGCCGGTGCGATGGAAGCTCTGACCCAGTCGGATGAGACCACGCGCGTGCCGTTCCACATGCCGTCGCGCAGAAACAGATACCAGATGCGCGCGAGATCTTCAGCCGCGAGATACAGTCCCCCCTCCGTGTCGGCTATACCTGAGGGGGTACGCTTCCAATACCAGCGCTTGATCCCGAGCGGTTCGAAGAGATGGCGTGCCGCGTACTCCTCTATATCGATCTTCGTCGCCTTGCGGAAAATATCGGCGAGCAGCTGCGAGGCGCCGCTGTTGTAGTTCCAGCGCTGTCCGGGCTCCGCCACCATCGGCGCATCGATCGCGACCTTGACCCAGTCGTAGCTCCCTTCCATCACCACGGTCGTGTTGCGCGGATCGGTGTAAGGAAGATTCTCGAGCCATTCCATCCCGTCCGTCATCGTGAGCAGGTGCCGGATGGTGATGCGCCGCTTCCGGTCGTCGATGTTCTTCACCTGCGTGGTATCGTAGAACGACAGCACCGGCGTATCGAGTGACGGAAACTCGCCGCGCGTGACGGCCGTGCCGATGATGACCGACGTGATCGTTTTGGTGACCGATTGCAGCGTGTGGAGGCCTGCACCGAGCGCAGCGAGTGAATCGCCGCCGCGATAGTAGGGATGCCACCAGGGAGCGTAATAGTTGTATGGCCCTGTCGCGTCGTGGGCGTTGAGTGGGCTCTGGATGCGCGCGAGCGAGTCGTACGCGGCGACGTAATCCTGCGAGTAGCGTTTGTCCCAAACGGCCTTGCCGTGCCGGATGATGAGAACGCGATCGACATAGCCGTATTGTCCTGCCTTGATCTCGCGGTCGAGGCTGTCGAGAACGGCTTGGTTGAGCCCCACGTTCGCGGGACGGGCGGTGGGCCAGCTCTCGCCCGGAAATGATTGAGCTTGGGCCGTCGCAAGGCTCGTGGAGAGTACGGCAACGGCGAATGCCGATCGGCGTGGTTTCATCTGGGAGATTATATGCGAATGGGCTGTCCTTCGCTTCGCTCAGGATGAATCCACCACCGCGACTGTTACACCCACACTGCGAAACGAATCCATCGCCGCCAGCTCGGAACCGACCTGCGACAGCGTGATCGTTTTGCCCAACAGTTTCTCCGGATGCAGCCGTCCCTTCATTATCAGATCGAGCATCCCCGCGTATTCCCGCGCCTGCAGCCCGTGCGTCCCTCTGATTTCGAGCTCCCGCGCGATCACCTGACTCATCGGCACGGGTGGATCGCTCTGATCGGCGAGAAGTAGCCCGACCTGGATGTGCCGGCCGCGCTTTCTGAGCGAGAGGATGGAATTGCGGCAGGTGGCGGGACTGCCGAGCGCATCAATCGAGACGTGGGCACCGCCGCCCGTCACCTCTTGGATCACACCCGCAACATCGGCCACCTCAGGCGCATCGATGACGAGTTCGGCGCCACAGGTTCGGGCCAATGCGAGTTTCTCGGCAGTGATGTCGACGGCGATCACGCGGGCATCGAGTGCGCGCGCGATCATCGTGGCCGAGAGACCCACGCCGCCGCAGCCGTGCACGGCCACCCATTCGCCGGGCCGCGTGCGACCCTGCCCTACCACCGCGCGGTACGCTGTCGCGAAGCGGCACCCAAGCAGTGCGGCGGTCGTGAAGCTCATGGCATCTGGGAGAAGCACCAGGTTCACGTCGGCGTAGGGGAGTGCGACGTACTCGGCGAAGCTCCCCCAACCAGTAAAGCCCGGCTGATAGTAGCGATCGCAGATCTGCTCGTCGCCAGCGCGGCAGCGCTCGCACGACCCGCATCCCATCGAGAACGGGACGGTGATACGGTCGCCCTGCTTCCACTTGCGGACGTCTTTGCCCACTGCGAGCACCGTCCCGGCGAACTCGTGTCCAGGGACGTGCGGCACTTGTACGTCGACGTCGTGGCCCATCCATCCATGCCAATCGGAGCGGCAGAGCCCCGAGACCCCGACTCTTACAACGACGCCATCGGGCGGCGGCGCTGGATCGGGGACGTCGACCAGGCGCAGCGGACCTTCGAATTCATCGTAGCGAACCGCTTTCATGTCCGCCTCGGGGTCATCGCACTCTAATTATCCGCCTTCCCGTCTTACAGTCGAGCCGAGGCAATCCAGCGCCACTTTGGTCGACGGAAAAGGTCGTCGTGAAATCTTGAGAAGCCATGATGCCCTTCCTGGCTGGTGGTGGGGGCCCTTGTTCATTACGCAACATCGATGTTGCATATATGGCGAGCCGCGTGTAAAATACGCAACGTATAGGTTGCATAATAGTTCCCGGCCACTCTCCACAGAGGTTTTCTGGACATGACAGCGAAGACGCAGCAGAGCCAAAACGCCACGAGCACGGACCGTATCGAGAAACACGTCGTGCTGCGGGCGCCGCGTTCGCGCGTATGGCGCGCCATTGCCGACGCCAAACAGTTCGCGACCTGGTTCCACGTGAAGCTGGACGGTGCCTTTGCCGAGGGCAGCACCACGCGTGGCCAGATTACGGAGAAGGGATACGAGCATCTGAAGATCGACCTGCAGGTGCAGCGCATCGAGCCGGAGCGCTACTTCTCGTACCGCTGGCACCCCTACCCTATCGACCCCACGGTCGACTACTCGGCTGAGCCGACGACGCTCGTCGAGTTCACACTCGAGGAAACGGCCGGAGGCACCGCGCTCACGATCGTCGAATCCGGCTTCGACCGAATCCCGCTCGCTCGTCGTGCCGAGGCGTACCGGATGAACGACGGAGGTTGGGCCGGCCAGATCAAGAATCTCGAGCGGTATGTCGCGTAGCGCCGCCCTCCCCCTCCCCAAAGAGCGCGATGCCGTCCCCGTCTTCGTCGCGCTCGGCGACGCCACGCGACTGCGGCTGTTGCGACGCCTGGGAGCGGAGGGCCCGCTCTCAATCACACGGCTCAGCGAGGGCACCGGGGTGACGCGTCAGGCGATCACGCGGCACCTCTATGCGCTGGGAGGCGCCGGTCTCGTGCGCCATGCGCGTCGAGGGCGTGAGCAGATCTGGGACCTGAACGCGAAACGACTCGAAATCGCGCGGCGCTATCTCGATCACGTGGCCGCGCAGTGGGATGCGGCGGCGGCACGACTCAAGGCGTTTGTCGAAAGCGAGGAGGCTGAGTAGACGTGCTTACGCAGCCGGCAGCCTGACCTGGAACTCCGTTCGGCCCGGCGTCGATTCCACCGCTATTTCCCCCGAGTGGCTCTGGAGTAGGCGCCGCACGATGTCGAGACCGAGCCCCGTCCCCTTCCCCACCGGTTTCGTCGTGAAGAAGGGATCGAAGATGCGTCCCAGGATTTCCGGGGGGATGCCGGGCCCATTGTCCCGGACGCGTACGGTCACGCAGTTGAGCTCGGGCGCGGCCGACACGGCAACCTGACCTCCCGCTGCGACCGCGTCGAGCGCGTTGTCGAGCAGATTCATCCACACTTGATTCAGCTCGACACCAACGCCCTGCACGCGCGGCAGATCCGGTGGGATATCGACCGATACCTCGACCGACTTCGCTCGGACTTTGGCCCCCAACACGGTGAGCGTATCGGCGATTCCCACGCGGATATCGACCGGCTCCGGCGTGGGCGCGCGATCCATATACGAGAAGCCCTTCACCGCGGCCACGAGACCGGAGATGCGCGACGCGGCGGCTTCGATCTCGGCCGATAACGACCGCACGAGACATCCCGCCGCGAGCCACTGCACCGCGGCCTCGAGTGCCTCACCGGTGACGCTGGCGGCCAGCCGGTCCAGCTCCTCGAGAGTGACCCTCGTGTCCGCGAGCGCGGCCGCAGCCGACTCATCGATAGCGTGCGCCGAAAACCAGCGGGCGAGCGCCTCCTCGTTGTCGGCGAGGGCCAGCGGCGAGAACGCGCCCGACTTCCGAAGGGCCGGCAACGTGCACGACGCGCGCACCGCGTCGATCGCCGTGAGCTGCACGTCGGAGAGGTGCGCGGCGCACAACTTCCGGCCGGCTCCCTCGGCGTCGCGGATGCTCGCCACGAGCAGCTTGGCACTGCGTACGACGGCGGCAGCAGGGTTGTTCAGCTCGTGCGCCACGCCGGCGGCCAGCTTGCCGAGCGAGATCAACTTCTCGTCGCGCAGCGCGCTCGTGGTGAACTCGCGCGCGCGATCCACCATGACGTGGACGAGCGTCGCCGTGATGACGGGACACGCGTGGATCAGCTCCGGGAGCTGCGCCTTCGCGATCGCCAGCGCCTCCGTGGGCTCCTCGGCGACCGCGTCGCTGGGTGGCGAGGCGCCGCGCGAATACGGCATCGTGCCGCCCACGTCGCCGCCCCGCCACTCGAAGATCTTGTGGGCGCCGGCGCCGCGGTCCAGGCGAATGACGACGTGTCCGCTGAAGAAGACCAGCAGGCTATCCGCCTGCGCCCCTTTGTGAGTCACCACGTCGCCGATCTCGTAGCGACGCATCGTCCCGTGGGCGGCGAGCCACGCGTGCTCGACGGCGGGTGCCTGGCCCAGCGCGCGATGCTGCGTCAGACGGGCCAGCAGATCCATGGTCGTCACACCGTCCGCAGATAGAGATGTACGGAATAGATCGCCGCCGAGCCTTCACCCACCGCGGCGGCCACGCGCCGGTTCGCGCCCGAGCGCACGTCCCCAGCCGCGAACACGCCGGGCATGCTCGTCTCGAACATGAATGGCGCGCGCTCGAGCGTCCATCCGCGCGGCCGGCCGTGCTCACGCGGCAGATCAGAACCGGTGATGAGAAACCCGGCCTCGTCGCGCTCCAGAACGCCGGCGAATGGAGTGCTGTGCGGCTGCGTGCCGATGAAGATGAACATTGCCGCAGCAGGAATCTTTCGCAGGTCGCCGGTCGCGACCGTTCTCACGATGACGGCGTCCAGGGCTTTTGCGCCACACGCTTCTTCGACCTCGACGCCGGGGACCACCTCGACGTTGGGAATCGTGCGCAACCGGTCCGCCAGATAGCGCGACATGCCGGGCAGGAGGTCGGCGGCGCGGATCAGCATGATCACGTGATGCGCGTAGCGCGAAAAAAACAGCGCGGCCTGGCCGGCCGAGTTCGCCCCGCCGACAATGCAGACATCACGGTCGCGGTAGCGGGCGGCCTCGGACATTGCCGCGCCGTAGTAGACGCCGATCCCGTGAAAGCGCTCCAGCCCGCGCGCCTCGAGCCGGCGCGCGCTCATGCCGGTCGTGATGACCACGCAGTAGGTCCTCAGCTCGGTCCCGTCGCCGAGCACCACGATGCGATAGGGATCCTCGCGGCGCAGCGCGACGACTTCCTGCCCTACCAAGAGCTCTGCGCCGAACCGCCGCGCCTGCGCAGTCGCGCGCTGAGCCAGATCGGCCCCGGTGACTCCCGCGGGGAAGCCGAGGTAGTTTTCGATCAGTGAGCTGGAACCGGCCTGCCCTCCCGCCGCGTGCGCTTCCACGAGCACGGTGCGCAGTCCTTCCGACGCCGCGTACACCGCGTTCCCCAGTCCCGCCGGCCCGCCGCCGATCACCACGACATCGTAGAATGGCTGCTGCGCCTGGGTTTGCAGGCCGGCTTTGGCCGCGAGCTGGGCGGTGGTCGGAGCGACGAGATGGCTGCCGTCCGGGAACACGACGATCGGCAGCTTTGTGAGGTCCGAGGCCAGTGATTCGGCAAGCGCGCGCGCCGCTGGGTCCTGATCAACGTCCACCCACTCGTAGTGCACGCGGTTGCGGGAGAGAAATTCCTTCGCGATAAAAGACTGTGGCGACAGTTGTGAGCCGAGCACCCGGATGCCCTCGAATGCCGGACGCGTGCGCGCTCGCCATTCGGCGAGCAGATCGTCGAGCACGGGATACAACCGCTCCTCCGGCGGATCCCACGGCTTCATGAGATAATGATCCAGCCCGACCGTGTTGATTGCCGCGATCGCGACGTCGGTGTCGGCGTACGCGGTGAGCAACACGCGGCGCGCGGTGGGATGGAGCGGCAAGACCTCACGCAGTAGGTCGATGCCCGTCATGCCGGGCATGCGTTGGTCCACGAGAAACAGGGCCACCGCCGTGTTGCGTGCCGCGAGCTCGGTCGCGGCCTTGAGGGCTTCTGCTCCGGATCGGGCTTTCAGGACGCGATAGTCGGCCTGATAGTGCTGCCGGAGATCGCGCTCGATCGCCGCCAGCACGGCGGGATCGTCATCGACTGTTACGATTGCCGGTTTCGACATTCACGACAGTATACGGTCGTCGTTACGACTTCGCGAAGGAGAGTCGCTCGAGGCTTGACCTCAACCGGCGTCGGCCCTCAATAGCGTATTCGGATCCACGCGCGCACCGCGCGTGGCGGGGATCGCGCTGGCTACCAGCGCGACGAGCAGCAGCACGCCGATCACTATGCCGAACACCACCGGATCGTACGGCGACTGTTTGAACAACAGCGGCTCGACGAAACGCCCGAGCTGCACCGCGATCGCGCCGCCCAGGGCCACGCCGTAGAGCGCGAGCCGCATGCCCTCCGACGCCACCAGCCGCACCACGCTCCCTGCCGCGGCACCCAGCGCCATACGCACCGCCAGCTCGTGCCGCCGCTGCGCGACGTTGTAGGCGATCACGCTGTACAGTCCCACCGCCGCCAGCACCAGCGCCAGCACGCCGAACGCCGTGAACACGTTCGCGCCCATTACCCAGGGCCGCGTGACACCCTCGATGCTGGCAGCCATGCGCGTCAAGGTCACGTATGACGCGCCGGGCATCTCGGCCTGGAGCCGACGCCGCAACGGCTCGATGAGCTGCTGCGCGTTCCCGGCCGATCGCACGAACAGCCCGCCCTCCTGCGGCCGCATCTGCTCCGCGGCGAGGTAGTAGTAGAAGTTCCGCGTTTCGGGACCCAGGCTCCGCGAGTGGATGTCTTCCGCCACGCCCACCACGTAGACGCACGGTACAGGGTCAACCAACATGCGCACGCACTTGCCGAGCGGATCCTCGCCCGGCCACAGCACCCGCGCCATGGCAGCGCCCACCACCATCACGTGCGTGGCGCCGGCAACGTCCCCGCGCTCGATGCCGCGGCCGCGCAGCACCCGCGTGCCCATCGTCGCGAAGTAGTCGGGCGAGACCGCGTTCAGCTCGAAGATGCCGAACTTGCGCGTCGAGTCGATGCCCGCCACCAGGATCGGCCAGCTGGTCATGCCACCGAACGGCTCCGCAAACTGGAGCGTTGCGTGGCTGACGCCCGGCATCTCGCGCGCCACGTCGAGCAGCCGCCGGCGCAGCGCTACCGTCTGCGCGCTGTCCAACCTCACGTCCCGCATCGCCAGCTCGACCACCAGAACCGAGTCGGCATCGTAGCCCAGGCGCACGTCGCGCACGTTGCGCAGGCTCCGGACGAAGAGGCCCGCGCCCACCAGCAGCAACAGCGACAGCGCGCCCTGCACCACCAGCAGCGCGGCACGGGCACGCGAGCGCGGCGCGGTGCCGCTCCTGCCGCCGGACGCGATATCCTCCGTGAGGGAGAGACGCCGCGCTTGCAGCACCGGGAACAGACTCGTGGCCACGCCCACGATCAGTGTGACAGCGGCGGTGAAGGCCAGCGTCCGGAGGTCTGCCACCGAGGCGCGCTTGGCGCCCGGCAGGAACGACGCGCTCAGCAAACTGCTGAGCCAACCGGCTAGCACGAGGCCCAGGACGGCGCCACTTAGCGCCAGCAGCAGGCTCTCGGTGAGCAGCTGTGATATCAGTCGCAGCTTGCTCACGCCCAGCGCGATGCGCAGCGCGATCTCGCGCCGCCGGTTCAGGCCGCGCGCCAAGAGCAGACTCGCGACGTTGGCGCAGGCGATGAGCAGCACGATGAGCGTGACGCCGCCTAGCCAGGTGGCCACCTTCGCCTCGCTGGACCGCTCGGGTCCCCGCTCCAGCAGCAGCGGCCCCGCCAGGCCGCGCGGCCGCAAGTCAGCGATGCGCTGGTCCGCGGTTCGGGTGTCGCTGCGAACGGAGCCCTGCGCCCGGAAGCTCAACTCCAGCGCGTGGGTCAGGTCGGCGCTGGCGGCGACGCTGTTCACACCCGGCTTGCGCCGCACCATGGTCTCCATCCCGAAAGCCCAGGTGTACGTCGTCGCCCAATCCGCGGGACCCTCGCTGGCGGCGTACGTGGCGATCGGCACA
>DATFVZ010000397.1:0-4455 GCA_035259785.1 Gemmatimonadales bacterium | reverse complement strand
TCGCGAAGCGCCGGCACCGCGATGGGAAACACGTTGAGCCGATAGAAGAGATCGCTGCGGAACGTCCCGGCCTCGATCGCGGCCTGCAGGTCACGGTTGGTAGCGGCGATGACGCGCACGTCGATACGAACTGACGCGCTCCCTCCGACACGCTCAAATTCGCGTTCCTGCAGGACGCGCAGCAGCGCGACCTGGGTCTCCATCGGCAGCTCGCCGACTTCGTCGAGGAAGATCGTGCCGCCGTGCGCCAGTTCGAAGCGCCCCAGCCGCCGCTGCGCGGCGCCTGTGAACGCCCCCTTTTCATGGCCAAAGAGTTCCGACGCAATTAGTTCGCGCGGAACAGCCGCGCAGTTGACGCTCACGAAGGCTCTTGAGGTGCGCGTTGACCGCCGGTGGATCGCCCTCGCGACCAGCTCCTTGCCCGTTCCCGTCTCGCCGGTGATCAAAACGGTAGAGTCCGTACCTGCGACCTTCGACACGCGCGCAATCACGGGCTTCAAGGCCGGCGACGTCCCCACGATCTCTTCGAACATCGAGGTCCGGTCCACTTCGTCCCGCAAAACCAGATTCTCTTTGTAGAGCTGATCCTTCAACGCGCTGATTTCCCGATACAGGCGCGCGTTCTCCAGTGAGATTGCCGCGTCGGACGCGAGTACCTCCAGGAGTGCCATCCGGGCCGGTGTGAACGCGCCGGAAGTCAGGTTGTTCTCGAGATAGATGATCCCGACCAGTCGAGTTTGCTTCAGTAGCGGAATACAGAGCACCGAACGAGCGCGACGCCGTCGCAGATATTCGTCGTCAGCAAATTCGGTTGCTGCCCTCGCGTCCTGAAGAAGGACGCGCTCCCGCGTGCGCAGAACGTACTCCAAGACGGACTGTGGCAGATCCCCGCGGATGCAGCCCTCCCCCAGTTCGACCGTCACTGCGTCAGCACTGGTCCTGGCTTCGGCCTCGATGTGATACGTACCGCCTTCCGGAAAGATCAGGAGGCCTCGCTCTGCACCGGCGTGCTCCACGCCTAGGCGCATGACCACCTCAATCAATTGCCCCAAGTCTGTCTCACCTTGCACCGCTTGGGAGACGCTGAGCACAGCGGGCAGATCCAGGTGTTCTACGGGAGTCAACAGCGTGCGCGTCGCATCGGGGCGCGGATCCTCGTTTCGGAGAAATGAGTACTGTGCGTCGAGTTGCCGCACCTTTCCTTCCGCGCCCCACTGCCGGTAGCCCTGCCGCGCGTCCCGCAAGTAGGCCTTCGCGATCCTGTCGAAGCCGCGGGCCGCGTAGAAGTGCGCCGCAAGCTCCAAGGCGAGGGCCTCGTTGTTGACGAAGCCGCTCGCACGCGCCGAACCGATAGCTTGCTCGTAGAGCCGTGCCGCATCGGAATCTCGGCCCTCAACGCGCGCAATCTCCCCGGCCACCAGCAGAGCGCGGTTCTCGAAGTTCTCGGGGCAGTACCGAGCCCACACTTCGAGTTGACGATGATGCGCAGCAATCGCCTCCAGGTGTTGGCGACCATTGTTCGCCGTTAGCGAGTCGCAGAGAGCGGCATGCGTGAGGGCACTGAACAGCTCGTGCTCAGCCCGCTCGAGCATGCCAGGCGACTCAACCAGGAGGGGTTGTGCGCGATGCGACGCCTCGAGCGCCGCGACGTAGTCCCCAGCGAAGAAGCGGGCCTGCAGCTTGCGGATCCAGTACCAGCATTCGACACATAGCAGGTGAGGCTCGGTCGCGAAGTGGCTCTCCATCCGGAGCTCGTCAAACCGCTCGTCATCGAGCGAGCCGAACTCAGGCGTGAAGCCGCGCAGGCTCCGAATCAGCGCGCCCTGAGCGCTGACCGCATCGGTGTACTCGCCGAAGACCGTGGTTTGGCAGAATGCCAGGCTGGCTTCAGCCTGGGTGTCCACCTCCACGAGCGGGTCGCCGGCCAGCAGAAGGTTCGAGAGAAGAACGGTCGCGTTCTCCACAGCCAAATAGCGATCGTGGGTGTTCTCGGCCACCTCGGAACTTCTGCGGATCACGGGACGGCAGTGTGTCACGTGTTTCGACCACGGCATCAGCAACGTCGAGAGCATGAGGCTGACATGGCCCTCGAATCGGCGCAGGTCTTTGCGCTCGATCAATTCATAGCCGAGCTGACCGAAACGAAAGCCCGCGTCGAAGTTGCCATAGCGCCATGCAGCGATGTACCCCAGCTGTTCGAAGACTTGGCACGCGGCATCGTGGATGCCACTCTTTAAAATGAGGCGGACCGCGGCGCACATCATCAAAACCTCGAAAGGCTTGTCGGCGATGGCGGCACAGCGCTGGCAGAGGCTGATCACGTCGAGGGTTGCTCGCGCCACTGGATCACTCATCGGGGGCAGCGCGGCGAGGGTTTCGATTCCAATGCCGTCGAGCGTCGAGCAGACCTCGTCGTAGGCGGCCCGCGCCTGCGCCTCCGTCGGGCCCAATGAAATCTCGAACCCCGCCAGGCTCAAGTACTCGGCACACTCCACAAGGCCTCGATCGGGCCGCTGCAGGGCCAGATACACATCTGCTTGCTGGCAGGTGACGGCGGCTCGTTCCAACAGGTTTGCCGCGCGCAACGAGAGCGCCCTCAAGCGCTGCTCGGCGGCGTCCACGCGCCTCGTCAGGAACTCGCACTCGGCTCGATGCAGCGCGAGTTCGAAGGCGAGGTCGTGCCGCTGGCGGCTGTCCATCTCGACGAGCGCGTCACCGGCGCTGAAGTAGTTCAGCGCCGAGGCAAACGCGGCGGCTTTCTTGGCGCGCTTGCCCGCCATCAGATTGAGCGCGGCAACCTCGGCTCGTTCGTCTGGTAAGGTCACAAGAAAAGAAGCGCGGTTGAAGTGGCCGACGATGTCGAAGACGGCCTCCTCGCGTTTGTCGGACGCAATCCCGGTGTTGAAGAGCCTGCCGATGCGCAGGTGCGCCGCACCCCGCTGCTCTTCGGGAATCAGCGAATACGCCGCCTCCTGAACACGGTCGTGCCCGAAGCTGTACACATCGTCGGAGCGGATGATCAGCTCCAGACGGAGCGCTTCCCAAAGATCGGAGTGGAGCTGCTCGGGCGATGTGGCCCGGATGATCGCCAGAGTCGAGACGTCGGCACGGTTGCCGAGGGAAGCCAGTCCCTTCAATGCTTCCTGAGTCGCGAGCGGCAGCCGACTCAACTTGCCGATCATGAAGTCGGCGACATTGTCCGTGTAGCCTTTGCCTCGGATCGGCCCAAGGTCCCAGCGCCAGCCGGCGCGTTCAGCATCGAAGACAATCAGGCCGTCCTCGGCGAGCTCCCACATGAATTGGTGGGCGAAGAAAGGATTTCCGGCCGTCTTCTCGAGCACCAGCTGTGCGAGCGGCCGAGTGCGTTCGGGCTGACAGTGCAGGGCGTCCGCGAACCACTGACTCAGGTCGTCATGTCCGAGCGGCCCCAGCGTGATTTCATCTACGATCGCGCGCCTCTCGCGGACGGTCGACAGCGTCCGCCTCAGTGGATGCGCGGCATCGACCTCATTGCTCCGATACGCGCCGATGAGAAGCAGATGTTGCGGCTCGGGCTCAACCAGGATGTTTTCCAGCAGCTCGAGCGTCGCGCCATCGAGCCACTGCAGGTCGTCGAGAAACAACGCCAGCGGATGCTCGGCGCACGCGAACACACCGATCAATCGCCGAAGCGCCATCTGCATCCGAGCCTTTGCGTCCGCCGGCGAGACGTCAGGAGCGGCCGGCTGGTCTCCGATGATGAACTTGAGCTCGGGAATGAGGTCGATGACGACCGCACCAATCGGCTCGAGTGCGTGACGAAGCCGGTCGCGCCACATGCGCAGCTCGGTCTCAGGCTTCCCGAGAAGCTGACGAATCAAACTCTGCAGTGCCTGCGCCAGTGTGGCGTAAGGAATGTCGCGCCTGAGCTGATCGAACTTGCCGGACGCGAACAGTCCCCGTGGCAGAACCAGCACCTTGTGCAGCTCGTTCACCAGGGACGACTTTCCGATACCGGCATGCCCGCTGACGAGCACCAGCCGAGGACTGCCGCCTGTGACGACGTGGTCAAAGGCGACGAGCAGCGTTGCAACCTGACTGTCGCGACCGTAAAGGCGTTCCGGCATGAGCAACCGATCGGGGCAATCGCTCTCGCCTAGTGGGAACTCCTCGATGGTGCCTTGTGTTTCCATGTTTCTCAGGCACTGTCTGAGATCGCGCTCGACGCCGGCCGCCGTTTGATACCGTTCCTCCGGGGTCTTCGCGAGCAGCTTCATGATGATCGCGGCGAGCTGTGAGGGAATCGCCTCGAGCACGGCTTTCGGCGACGCCGGCTTCCTGGCGATATGGCAATGCACCCACTCCATCGCCTCGGTCGCCGCGAACGGAAGCCGTCCGGTTAGCGCCTGGTAGAAGGTGATCCCCAGCGAGTAGAGATCGCTCCGCGAATCGATTGAGCGATTCATCCGTCCCGTC
>DATFVZ010000396.1:0-6889 GCA_035259785.1 Gemmatimonadales bacterium | reverse complement strand
CAGTATAAGGAAGGGCCGCATGGGCGACTAAGTTGCAATCCGACCCCCATTCTTACAACAGTTGACTTAACTCCGCCCTCTGGTGATGCTTCCGGCGAGCGAAGGGGCCACGGCACGGTGCCGTGCGCCGGACACCAGTGGACTGATCGAGGACCTGGGCTGTCGCCTGCGGTCCTCGTCTTGTTTCTGGTTAAGCGCTCTCTTCAGAGAGTCCCCCGCTCAACGGCGTCGCGCCAGGCTGCCCGGCGCCGAAAACCGCAACTAGCTAGGGAGCAACGAACAGATGGCACGTATCACTGGTACCGTGAAGTGGTTCAACGACGCCAAGGGTTTTGGCTTCATCACGCCCGAGAACGGCGGCAAGGACTGCTTCGTGCATCACACCGCGATTCAGGGTGAAGGGTTCAAGTCGCTGGCCGAGGGCCAGCGGGTCGAGTTCGAAATCGTACAGGCGCAAAAGGGCCCGGCGGCGCAGAACGTCGTCAAGCTGTAACCACCCACGGCACCTGAAGCGACACGGCGCTCCGCCAGGAGCGCCGTGGTCGTTTTCGGAGATCCGAAGCGCCACGGCATGCCTTTCGCAGGGTTAGATGGTAGTTTTAGTGACTCATCCTAAAGGATGATGCCCGGAACCTTGTAACGCGGTTTTACTAATACCTGTGAAATCGAGCACTTCAAAGAACCTCGCTGCACACCTCGTCCCTAACACGAGGGCCGTCGGAACAATGACTACCTCCAGAAGAATTCAGATTCTCGTTATCGAAGACAATCGCTTGTTGCGCGATGGACTTGCCGCGCTGCTGGATTCGCAGGGCGAGTTCAAGGTCGTCGCGTCCGCCGAGGGCGCGTCCGCGGCGTTGCAGCGCCTGCAGGAGCATAATCCCAACGTCGTGCTCGTGGATGCGGCACTCGGGCGCAACCGCAGTCAACGCCTGGTCGAGAGCATCAAGGAAGCCGCGCCGCATTCACGCGTCATCATGATGGACGTGCAACCCGAGGAAGAAGACGTCATTGATTTCATCAAGCGCGGCGCGAACGGTTTCATTTCGAAAGACGCGGCGCTCGAAGATCTCGTCCACACCATCCGCCAGGTCGCCAACGGCGGCGACGTCGTCCCCTCTGCCCTGACCGGCACGCTGCTCTCACATATCGCGAAACAGGCGTCGGTGCTGCGCAACACGCCGATGATGGCGTCGGTACGCATGACCAAGCGCGAGCAGCAGATCACAGACCTCATCGCCGAGGGACTGAGCAACAAGGAGATCGCGCAGCGGCTCAACATCGCGACGTACACAGTCAAAAGTCACGTGCATAACATCCTGGAGAAACTCGCGTTGCACAGCCGGCTGCAAATCGCCGCACACGCGCACAAAAAGACGCCCCCGAAGGGCGATCGCCGCAAATTCGTTCGCTAGGTCTAGTCCTGCCGCTTTAACCCGTCATTCGTCCTTCCGATTGATTGCCGCCCCGTACACCACGGGGCGATTCTTTTTCGTGCCGCAGCTCTGGGCGTATGCGTACCGCGTCGTTCCCCCTCCGCCCGCCGCCGGATTGACCGACCTGCGGCGCCTGCTCGACAATGAAAACGCCATCGCATTTCAGCAGGCCCGGGCTTGGGCTGCCCAGCTGGTACTGGAGCAACGGAGTACGCAGATCCTTGTGGTTTCGGATAGTCCCGCGCAGAACCGCGCGGTGAACCGCCGCCTGGAATCAGCGCTCGAGCGACTCCACGCCGACTATAGGCTCTCCAATCCGGTGGCGATTGGTGGACCCAGTACTGCGGCCCCCCGCCTCCCCAGCGCGCCCGCCGCCCACGAGGGGACCAGCACGGCGAGTAGCTCCCCATCTATGGGTTAGCTCCCTTCAATTCTCCGACCTGCGTCGTTTTTTCATCCCGCCGAGGGATGTCGAGGACGCCGCTTAGAGTGGAAATTTGAGGAGAGACCCTTTTGGAGGAGTCATGAGACGGCTCACGCTGACCGTGGGACTCGGACTGCTTCTGGCCGGTTGCGCGCGGAATCCCGCCACCGGGAAGAAGGAGCTGATGCTGGTGAGCGAGGGGCAGGAAATACAAATGGGCGCGGCGTACGACAGCCAGGTGGTTGTCTCGATCGGACTGTATCCCGATCCAGCCGTCCAGACCTACGTCGCCGAACTCGGCAAGAAGCTCGCTGCAACATCGGAGCGCCCCAACCTGCCGTGGACTTTTCGCGTCGTCGATGATCCGAGCGTCAATGCGTTCGCGATTCCAGGCGGCCACGTGTACGTCACCCGCGGCATCCTGGCGCACATGACGAGCGAAGCGGAGCTCGCCGGCGTGATGGGCCACGAGATCGGCCACGTCACCGCGCGGCACACGGCGCAGCAGATGACGCAGCAGCAGCTTGCCGGGCTGGGGCTCGCGATCGGCAGCATCGCCAGCTCGACCATCGCGCAGTATGCCGGCGCCGCGAGTCAAGCGCTCCAAGTCTTGTTTCTGAAGTTCTCCCGAGATGACGAAAACCAGGCCGACGAGCTCGGCGTGCGGTACGCGGGCCGAGCCAACTACGATGCGCGCCAGATGATCAACGTCATGCAGATGCTCGATCAGCTTGACGCGCGCAGCGGTGGCAAGCTGCCGGAGTGGTTGGCGACCCATCCGAATCCCGGCAACCGTGTCGAGCACATCAAAGGGCTCGTGGAACGGTCGCAGGTCGATTTCACGAGCGCGACGGTGAACCGCGAAGGCTACGAGCGGCGGCTGGACGGCATGGTTTTCGGCGCCAATCCGCGGGAAGGATTCTTCAAGGGGACCGAGTTCTACCATCCCGACCTCAAGTTCCGCATGTCGATGCCGAGTGGCTGGCGGACGGCCAATACCAAGCAGACGGTGGCGGCGCAGAGTCCGCAGCAGGATGCGGTTATCGAGCTGAGCCTCGCGCAGGGCTCCAACGCCGACCAGGCCGCACGCTCGTTCCTATCGCAGCAGGGAGTCCAGGCGGGGGCGCTGACACGCGGCAACGTCAACGGGCTCACGGCCTTGGCCGCGCCCTTCGCTGCGGCCACCGAGCAGGGGACGCTGCGCGGGAATGCCGTCTTTGTCGAATATGGCTCTCATGTGTACCGGCTGCTTGCCTACGGCCCGGAGACGAGCTGGGCAAATAATCAGGGCGTCGCCCAGCGGGCGCTGACGAGCTTCGCGCCGCTGACAGATCCGGCGATGCTCAATGTGCAGCCGCAGCAGCTCGACGTGTTTACGCTGGACCGACGCACCACCATTGCCGAACTCGCGCGGCAGCGGCCGTCGCCCGCGCCCGTGGCGACCCTGGCCCTGATCAACCAGGTCGAAGAAAACACGACACTCGAGCCCGCGCGCGTCGTGAAATGGGTGGTTGGCCCGCAGCTGCCCGTGAATCCCTAGAAGGGGAAAACCGACTCATGGTAACACTCGCGATTATCCTCATCCTTCTCTGGCTGCTGGGGTTCATTTCGTCGTATACCTTCGGCGGCCTGCTTCACCTCTTGTTGGTTATCGCACTCGTAGTCATCGTCATCCGCGTCATTCAAGGACGACGAGTCGTGTGAGGTTGGCCTTCTTAACGCGTTATGTCTGATGGCGGCGCCGCTGGCTGCACAACAGCCGGCGGCCTCGCCGCCTCCGGCGGGCACCCCCACCGAGATCCACCCGGAGCAACGTGGAGGCCCGCGCCTGCAGCCTGAGGTTCCGAGTTACCGGCCGAGCTTGCAACCCGACAAGGTCACGACGGCGGCCGCCGCGGAAACGACGACAATTACGATTACCACTTTAGGCTTGGTCGTCATTGCTGTACTGTTGATCATATTGGTGACGTGAGTCGGCGTTGTTCGGAAGTGCGGAAGTGCCAGTAGGTCGCGCAGCCTGCCTCAGGTGAGTGGAATGAAGGTTGGCGAGGATGCGATGAAGGTAAAGAGCAGCAAGCCGAGGGTCGCGAAAGCCGACACCGAAGAGCACCGCTTCCTGTCGAACCTCGCCGAGATACTCGCCTCGGCGCTGGACGAGCGGGCGATGCTCTCAGCGGTCGCGCGCCTGGCGGTCCCCCGCCTGGGGGACGTCTGTGTCGTCGACGTCATCGACGACGACGGCTCCGTGCAACGCGTGGATAACTCGCTGGACGATTGGCACTTCGTGCCGACGCCGAGCCTTCGGGCCGGCGAGACGCTCCTCATCCCCGATCTCACGGCGTCAACGCTCGGCGCCATCACGGCAGATCCGTCGGGCCAGGCAGTCATTCGCGCCGCGGGCATCCGGTCACTCGTCCTGCTCCCCCTGATTGGACGCGGGCGGCTGCTCGGCGTGTTGACGCTCGCAATCACCCGGCCCGACCGCACTTTCTCGCGCAGCGATCTGCCGAAGCTCGAGGACGTCGCGCAACGGACCGCATTGGGCGCCGACAACGCCCGCCTGTATCAACAAGCCCGCCAGGCGAGTCGCGCGCGCGACGACACGCTCGCCGCCATTTCGCACGATCTCCGCAACGGCCTGAACACCGTTCTCACGGCGGTCGGCCTGTTACTGCGCAGCCTTCCGCCCGATGATGAAGGCCGCCGTGACCGCCGCCATGTCGAAGCGATTCGCCGGTCCGCCGAGCGGATGAACCGACTGATCGGCGATCTGCTCGATGTCGCGAGCATCGAAGCGGGACGGCTGTTTGTGGAGCCGCGCCGCGAGCCCGTCCGGCCGATCATTGAGGAGGCCCTGGCGGCCTGCCACCATGAGCTGAGCGACAAGTCGTTACGCATCGAGCAGAACCTGGCGGACGAGATCGATGTCGTGTGTGACCGCGAGCGCGTCTTGCAAGTGCTGGGAAATCTGATCGGCAACGCCATCAAGTTCACGCCGGACGGCGGGTCGGTGCAGATCAGGGCGCAGCAGCTCGGCGACGAGGTGGTCTTCACCGTCCGCGACAGCGGCATCGGCATTTCGTCCAAGCAACTGCCTCACGTGTTCGATCGCTTCTGGCAGGCCACCCCAAAAGCACGACTCGGCAGCGGCCTGGGGCTGACGATTGCAAAGGGGGTTGTGGAGGCACTGGGGGGCCGGATCTGGGTCGAGAGCCGGTCCGGGGAAGGTACGACGTTTTTCTTTACGCTGCCGCTAGCCCACCCTCAGTCGCAGTAGCGCTTTATTGCGAACAAAATCTCATCGATGTCGATCGGCTTACGGACGACATCGTTGACGCCCACCGTCGGGCGCTCGTGGGGCTTGGCATTCGTCACGAGCACGACCGGAACCTGCGCGAGCCGTGGATCATCGTTGCGGAAGCGAAGAAAATCGAAGCCGTCCATCACGGGCATCGACACGTCGAGCAGAATGACATTGGGCAGCGAGTCGCCGCGGAGCCTTTCGAGAGCTTCGGCGCCGTTGGATACCGCCACGACGCGGTACTGCTCCTCTTCGAGCAGCTCGCGCAGCATGTTGCGGAACTCGGCGTCATCCTCGATGATGGCGACGAGACAGCGCTTAGCTGGACTCTCGGTTTGAATTCGTGTCATGCGGTACCTGAAACTTAACCTCTTCAGCGCGAGAAATCGACTCGCGGCGCTTCCGCCGCGCCCGGCGTCTGCAATTCGAAATAGGGTCGCGCTTTTTTTCCGAGAACCTTGGCCGTGATCACTTGCGGAAAACGCCGAATGTAGGCGTTGTGCGTGTTCACCGTTTCGTTGTAATCCTGTCGGGCTACCGCGATGCGATTCTCCGTTCCTTCGAGCTGATCCTGAAGAGCCCGGAAGTTCTCATTCGACTTGAGCTGCGGATAGTTTTCTGCGATCGCGAGCAGACGACCCAATGGCGCCGTAAGAGCCGTATTGGCGGCCGCCATGGAGTCGAGGTTGCCGCTCTGGACCGCACCCGCCAGCTTCGCGCGCGCTTCCGCGACTTGGACAAAAATCGTCTGCTCCTGCTTGGCGTACGCCTTGACCGTTTCCACCAGGTTGGGGATGAGATCGGCGCGACGCTGCAGCTGCACCTTGATTTGCGACTCCGCGGCGTTGACCTTCTCGTCGAGCGTCTGAATGGTGTTATACCCGCAGCCCGCCAGCAGCACGAGCGTCGTGCTGAGCAGCGCTATCTGAGATCGTTGCGCGTTCACGAAGGATTCCTTTCCATGCGGTCCACGTACTGTGCGGTGCGCGTCACCGCGTCGAGGTACCCAGTCGGCTCGGTCAATCGCTCCACGGAAAACCCTATCAGTGCTGCGGCGTCTCGCACCAGGGCATCTGCGGAAGCTGGCACGTCGCGCCCCGCGAGCCGCAGCACGGCCCGCAACATCGTGAGGAACCCCGCCCAGGTCCCTCGCACCACTTCGGTCAGGCGCTTGGGCCTCTTCCACTCAGCTGCGTAGGCCTGCCGCAGGTGCATCAGCTTGCCCTTGAGCTCGTGCTCGAGCTGGCGGCGTACATGCTCGCGCTTCACCAGGATGCCGTCCCACGGATCCCTCCCGGCCAGCACGCGATGATGCGCCCGAATGTCGTCATATTCGACGGGAAAGGCGTCTGCCGAGGCTCGCCACTCCTGCTCCGTCATCACCAACGGCGCGGGGTGCTTGGCACTCATCCACTCACCAACGGTCGCGGCGATTTGGTCAAAGACGTCGGCGTCAATACGGTCGACTATGAGTAGCGTGTTCATCGCCATCTGCTCCGTGTTCCGTGCGCCGTGCTCTCTCGCAGCGGAGCCGTAGAGCAGCAGCGTCACCAGCCGGCCGCCGAGTGCCGCACCGAGCCGCTCCCCGAACTGGTCCACCGAGATTGGTGCCATATCAGAATCTCCCCCCAGCCCCGCCTCCTGAGAAGCCACCGCCCCCGCCGAAGCCGCCAAATCCACCGCCACCTCTCCCCCCTCCACCACCCCAACCTCCTCCGCCCCACCCCC
>DATFVZ010000395.1:0-2607 GCA_035259785.1 Gemmatimonadales bacterium | reverse complement strand
CTTTTCATCGACCGGAAACAACAACGGCAGTGCGTTCGGCGGACTCGGAGCCAACTCGCTGTTCTACAATGTCGCGCTCGGGCTCGCGATGCTTCTGGCCCGGTACTGGGTGATCGTTCCGGTTCTCGCCCTCGCCGGCTCACTCGGCGCCAAGAACATCACGCCGGCCAGCGCCGGGACACTCCAGACGCATACGCCACTGTTCGTTGGGCTGCTCATCGGCACTGTCGTGCTCGTCGGTGCGCTGACGTTCCTTCCGGCCTTGGCGCTCGGCCCGATTGTCGAGCACCTCATGCTCGTCGCGCATCTCCCATGACGCTCACACCCAAGCAGCACAAGCTCTTCGCGCGGGACCTGGTGAGCCGCGCACTCGGGGACAGTGTCCGGAAGCTCGATCCGCGACACCAGCTCCGTAATCCGGTGATGTTCGTGGTTGAGGTCGGGAGCGCGCTCACGACACTCCTGTTCGTCGCGGCGCTGTTTGGAATTGGTGATTCGTCGCCGGGATTTGTACTCGCCATCTCGTTGTGGCTCTGGTTCACAGTGCTGTTCGCGAACTTCGCGGAGGCGCTGGCCGAGGGGAGGGGAAGGGCACAGGCCGATGCGCTGCGTCAGGAACGGCACGGACTGAACGCCCGTCGCCTGAAAAACCCCGATCGGCACCTCGAGTTCGATATGGTGCCCGCCGAGAGTTTGCGGCGCGGCGATGTCGTCTTGGTGACCGCCGGGCAGCTGATTCCGGCTGACGGCGAGGTCATTAGCGGCGTCGCTTCAGTCGATGAAAGCGCGATCACCGGCGAAAGCGCCCCTGTGATTCGTGAAAGCGGGGGTGATCGCTCGGCAGTCACCGGCGGGACCCGTGTGCTTTCGGACTGGCTCGTGATCCGGGTTGCCTCCAACCCCGGTGAATCTTTCCTCGATCGAATCATTCATCTCATCGAAGCAGCTCGGCGCCAGAAGACCCCGAACGAGATCGCGCTCGATATTCTCCTCGCAGCGCTCACAATCATCTTCCTCGTGGTCACGGTCACACTCGGACCGTATTCCGCCTATAGCGCAGCGGCCGCCGGGAAGGGATCGGCTGTGTCGCTCACCGTGCTCGTGGCGCTGCTCGTCTGTCTCATTCCCACCACGATCGGTGGCTTGCTCTCGGCAATCGGCATCGCCGGGATGGACCGCATGCTCCAGAAGAACGTCGTGGCGATGTCAGGCCGCGCGGTCGAAGCGGCGGGCGACGTCGATGTGCTGCTCCTCGACAAAACCGGCACGATCACGCTCGGCAATCGCCAGGCGGTCGCATTCGTCCCGGCCGAGGGCGTCTCACCGGAAGCACTCGCGGATGCCGCGCAGCTCGCGTCCTTGGCGGACGAGACGCCCGAGGGGCGTAGCATTGTCGTCCTGGCCAAAGAGCGATTCGCGCTGCGACAGCGCGATGTGCAGGCGCTGCACGCGACGTTTGTGCCCTTCACGGCCACCACGCGGATGAGTGGCGTGAACCTCAACGGCCGAGAGATCCGCAAAGGCGCGGCCGATGCGGTCGAGAAATACGTTCGAAACAAGGGCGGCGAGCTGTCCCGGACCGTGCGCACGGAGGTCGAGAACATCGCGCGTCAAGGCGGCACGCCGCTCGTCGTCGCCGACGGATCGCGGGTGCTCGGCGTCGTGCATCTCAAGGACGTGCTGAAGGGCGGCATCCGCGAGCGTTTCGCCGAGCTGCGCCGCATGGGGATCAAGACCGTGATGATCACCGGCGACAACCCGCTCACGGCCGCGGCAATCGCTGCCGAAGCCGGTGTGGATGACTTCCTGGCCGAGGCGACGCCGGAGGCGAAGCTCACGCTGATTCGGGAGTACCAGCAGGACGGGCGACTCGTGGCCATGACGGGCGATGGCACGAACGATGCCCCCGCGCTCGCCCAGGCCGATGTCGCCGTCGCGATGAACAGCGGTACCCAGGCGGCGAAGGAAGCCGGCAACATGGTCGACCTCGACTCCAATCCGACCAAGCTCATCGAAGTCGTCGAGACTGGAAAACAGATGCTGATGACGCGCGGCGCGCTTACGACTTTTAGCCTCGCGAATGACGTCTCCAAGTACTTCGCCATCATTCCGGCCGCCTTCGCCGCGACGTATCCCGCGCTCGACGCGCTGAATATCATGCGCCTGGCGACTCCACGAAGCGCCATCCTGTCGGCCGTCATCTTCAACGCCCTCATCATCATCGCGTTGATTCCGCTCGCGCTACGCGGCGTCAGGTATCGTCCGATCGGGGCCGCGGCGCTGCTGCGTCGCAACCTGTTCGTCTACGGGCTCGGTGGGTTAGTGATCCCCTTCGTCGGGATCAAAGTCATCGACCTCCTGCTCGTCGCACTTCGTCTCGCATGAAGATTCGTGAGCAGGTCCGCCCCGCGCTGGTGCTGCTCTCCGCATTCACTGTGATCACGGGACTGCTGTATCCCGCACTGGTGACCGGCATAGCGAAAGTGGCGTTTTCCGGGCAGGCAGCTGGCAGCCTGATCGAGCGAAACGGTCGCGTTGTGGGCTCTCGACTCATCGGACAGCCCTTCAATGATCCGAATTATTTCTGGAGCCGGCCGTCCGCGACGA
>DATFVZ010000394.1:0-14679 GCA_035259785.1 Gemmatimonadales bacterium | reverse complement strand
CGGCGACAAACAGGACAAGAATCCGGCCGCCTGGTACTACTTCGGCCGCTACTATGTCGAGACGAACGACGCCGCGGGCGCGGATACGGCGTTCCAACGCGCTGTCGCGCTCGCTCCCCAGTGCAAGGCAGACATCGATCGGCATCGCGAGGCGCTCTGGGTGGATGTCATCAACGCCGGCCTCACCAGCTGGCAGGACAGCAAGCTCGACTCCGCAAAACTGCTGCTGCGGCAGGCGGGGGCGCTGCGACCCGATCACCCGCGTGCGTATCTCGCGTTGGGCCAGATCTACGAGGGCGAGAACAAGCTGGACTCTGCGGCCTCCTATCTGAGCCGGGCGGCCACGGCCGCCGGCTCCGACACGGCCTTCGCCGCACAGAAAAAGGACGCGCTCGCCGCATCGGCGCGGCTGAACATTCGCCGGCTCCAGGGCGATCCCGTTGTGCAGCGCTGGCAGCGCACCCGGTACACACGCGACTCTGTGCAGCGCATGCTGACCATTGATTCGATCGTACTGTCTCGCATTGAAGCCTCGTCCGCTTCACGCCGCGCGCGCGGGGCGCGCTTGGCCCCCGCGGATCAGCAGGCGTTCAGTCGAGATTCGACGGCACGCGCCAAGGGGGTGACGGACCATCGTGCCGCACTGGCGGCGGGAGCGGGTACGGTGGCGACCGACAGCTCGGCCGCGGCGCCCCTGTTCGACCCTGCAATCACGGCGTACCGGGCATATCTGGAAGCCTATCCACAGGCGACCGACGCCGTTCCCGGGCTGGCGACTCTGTACGTCCAAAGCGGCCGGCTTGGAGACGCCAACGCGGCGTTCGATGCGATCTATCCGCCCGACGGCAAGACCGATCCTTCCGTGATCATTGAGGCAGGGAAGGGCGCCATGCGCGCGAACGCCTACGCGGTAGGCACCCGACTATTGGAGCGGGCTGTGGCGCAGCGGCCCTATGACCGCGACGCGCTTACGGACCTCGGCAACGGCTATCAGGCGCTGCGCGACTCCACGCATCTCCTGCCTGTCGCCCAGCGTCTTCAGGCGATCGATCCACTCAACCGGACGACGCTGCGATTGGTCGCCGCGGGATGGGATCTCCGCGGACGCCGGGATTCAGCCCAGAAGTACCGCGAGATGGCCGAAACGCGCCTCCAAGTCGAAATCACGATCAGCGATTTCCGGGCAGATTCCGCGGGGTACGTGCTGCAGGGTGTGGCGACGAATGGGACCAGCTCGCCGACTCCCGTGCAGCGCATCACTTTCGAGTTTCTCGACGCCAACGGGCGCGCGCAGGTCACCCAGGCCATTGAGATCCCTCAACTACCACCTCAAGGGGCTCAGCCGATCCAGCTGCGCGTGCCGGGCACGGCGCTCGTTGCCTGGCGTTACCGTCCTTCCTAAGCCATATTAGCCGTTGAAGTTGCGTCGTTAGCTTCAGAAACTCCTTGAACCTCTAGGCGGCAGCAGTGATTCGCGTGCAAGCGGTGGCTCCCGAAACGTTGGGTGCCGCCCTTCAACTCACTCCCGGAACCGAGCTCCTCGCGATCAACGACCGCGACCTCGAGGACTTTCTCGACTGGGAGTTCCTGACCGCGGACGACCACTTCAAGCTTTACGTGAAGCTGCCAACGGGAGAAGAAGTCGAGTACGACATCGAGCGGCCCGAGGGCCTGCCAATGGGTGTGACGCTCGAGGCGCCCCGGATCCGTCGCTGTGCCAATCATTGTGACTTTTGCTTTGTCGACGGGAATCCGCAGGGCATGCGACAGGTCCTGTACATCCGCGATGACGACTACCGTCTTTCTTTCCGCTACGGGAACTTCGCGACGCTGACGAACCTGAAGCCGTGGGATCTCGAGCGAATCGTCGAATACCGCCTTTCCCCGTTGTACATCTCGGTTCATGCCACCGACCCGGTCGTGCGCCGTTGGCTGCTGCGCAATCCGGAAGCACCTGAAGTGGTTTCTCAGCTCCGATGGTTTGGGGAGCGGGGGATCACGTTCCACACGCAGGTGGTGCTGGTGCCCGGCATCAACGACGGCCAGCAGCTGGTTCGCACGTTGGGCGACCTGTACGCCCTGGGCGACTCGGTTCTGTCGGTGTCCGTAGTGCCGGTGGCGTTGACGGAATTCAGCAAGCATTCGCTGGTGCGTCAACCGACGCGCGAGGAGTGCCGGGCGGCGCTGGAGGCCGTGGACCGGTTCGCCGCGAAGGCTGTGGCCGAGCGGGGCATGCCGTGGGCCTACGGAGCCGACGACCTCTACCTCCAGGCCGACATGCCGTTGCCGCCCGCGGAATGGTACGGTGACTTCGAGCAGCGAGAGAACGGGGTAGGAGCAGTCCGTTATCTCCAGACGCGGATTAGAGGCGGGGCCTGGGGCTTGGGGCCTGGGGCCTGGGGTGGGAAGCGCATCGGGATCGTCACGGGCATGGCGATGGGACCGCTTATGCCGCAGATCGTGCCTGAGCTCGAGCGTGCCACCGGCGCTCGGTTCGAAATCCTCGCGCTCGAGAATACGCTGTTCGGCCCGTCGGTAACTACAGCGGGCCTGTTGCCGGGCAAAGCAGTATTGGAGGCTTTGCGCGACCGTCGCGATCTCGATCTTGCGCTGCTGCCCGCTGAGTCTGTCAACGACAATCTGCTTTTCATGGATGACATGGAAGCGCATGAGTTGGCGGCTCAGCTGCCAATGCCGATCAAGCTCTCGTATGACTTCGCCGATGCGTTGGTGGGTGAGGAAGTCGCCGCATGAGAACCCTTCAGGGTGTGAACCCGAACCGGCGATGACCGTCCCGACCGTAGCAATCATCGGTCGCCCGAACGTGGGCAAGTCCACGCTGTTCAACCGCATCATCGGGCGGCGCCAGGCGATTGTCGACGCGCAACCCGGGGTGACCCGTGATCGGCATTTCGCTCCCGCTGAATGGAACGGCCGCAGGTTCTGGCTGGTGGACACGGGCGGCCTGGTACCGGGCTCGACCGATCCGCTCAATAAGGCCATCCGCGTCCAGGTCGAGCAGGCCATTGCCGATAGCGACGTGCTGCTGTTTGTGGTGGATATCGAGGCCGGCATTCACCCGATGGACCTCGAGATCGCGCAGTATCTCCGGAAGGCCAAGCGGCCCGTGCTGCTCGTGGTCAACAAGGCAGACAACCTGCCCGATGAGACTCGCCAGCTCTCCTTCTTCGAGCTCGGCGTGGGCGAGCCGTTTGCCGTTTCGGCGGCCGTCGGCAAGAACAGCGGTGACCTGTTGGATCGAGTGGTGACCATGCTTCCCCCACTCCGCACCGCGGAGAGTGGGGAAGGGGACGAGATTCAGGTGGCGGTGGTGGGACGGCCCAACGTGGGGAAGTCGAGCCTCGTCAATAGGCTGCTCGGTCAGGAGCGCCTCATCGTCGCCGCCGAGCCGGGAACGACGCGCGATGCGATCGATACGCCGCTCGACCATCAGGGCAAGAAACTCGTGTTCATCGATACCGCGGGCCTTCGCAAGCGCAGCAAGGTCGAGGAGGACCTGGAGTTCTACTCGACGCTCCGGACGTCCCGCGCCATGGAGCGTGCGGATGTCTGCTTGCTTGTCGTCGATGCCAAGGACGGCATGCATGCCCAGGATCTTAAAATCGCGAACGACGCGTGGGACCGCGGTGCAGCGGTCATCATCGCGGTGAACAAGTGGGATTTGATCGAAGAGAAGGAGACGAACACGGCGGTGCGCGGTGAGCGTGACATCAAGGCCCGGGCTCCATTTCTCGAGTTCATTCCGTTCTACTACGTGTCGGCCAAGACCGGACAGCGCGTCACGCGGCTGCTCGATGCGATCATCACGGTGGCCGACGAGCGCAACAAGCGCGTGCCCACCGCCGAGGTAAATCGCGTTCTGGAGGAGCTGCTGGCGCGGCAGCAACCGCCGCAGCCGGTGGGCGAATCGGTCCGCCTGTTCTACGCCACGCAGGTGGGTACAGCGCCGCCACGCTTTGCGGTCGTCGCCAATCGCCCCGACGCGATACCAGAGTCATACACGCGCTATTTGCACAACGGTTTTCGCGAGGCGTGGGAGTTTACCGGAGCGCCGCTCACGATCAAGTTCCGGCGTAAGCGAGGCCGCCGCTGAACGCTGCCCTGACGCTGCTCGCCGCCTATCTGCTCGGCGCGACGCCGACGAGCTACGTCGCCGGTAAGCTGGGACGGGGGATCGATCTGCGTGAGCACGGCTCCAGGAACCTCGGCGCGACCAATGTCTACCGCATTCTCGGCTGGAAATACGCGATTCCGGTGGCGTTGTTCGACATCGCCAAGGGGGTCGTGCCGGTGCTTCTCGCGTCGAGTACGCCGTATCGCTGGCTGCCACTCGCCGCGGGCGGAGCGGCCGTGCTCGGGCACATGTTTTCGCCCTATGTCAGCTTCAAGGGTGGGAAGGGCGTCGCGACGGCAGCGGGAATGTTCCTAGCGCTCGCACCGCTCGCCGTGCTGATCGCAATTCCGATCTGGGGTCTGTGCCTCTGGCTCACCGGATATGTCTCGCTGAGCTCGATCATTGCTGTCCTCAGCGTTCCGTTGTCGGTGACGCTGCTGCAACCGCATTCGCCCTACGAGTTTTGGGCGAGCGTCGCGCTGGTGGTGCTGATCGTTTTCGCGCACCGCCGGAACATTGCCCGGCTGCTCAATGGGACTGAGAATCGGTTTAGAACGAGAAGGGCGGTGGGCCAGTGAGTTTGTTCCCATGCTGGAAGCATGGGCCCGACAAGACACTGCGCCTGAGGCGCAGTGGTTTACTGGGCCCACTCTTCAGAGTGGGAACATGAAGATTGCCGTAGTTGGGGGTGGCGCCTGGGGAACCGCCCTCGCCGATCTCCTCGCGCGCAAAGGGGAGAACGTCACGCTTTGGGCGCGCGAGCCCGAGGTCATCGCGAGCGTCAACCGGGACCACATCAACGGCATGTTTCTGCCGAATGCGGCACTCGCGCCGGCGTTGCGCGCCGACGGTGATCTGGTCAAGAGCGTCACAGGCGCGGAGGTCGTCGTTTCTGCCGCCCCGTCGCACGCGGTGCGGCCGGTCATGACACAGGCAGCCCAGGCTTTGGCTCGCTCCAAGCCATTGGTGATCAGCGCCTCGAAGGGTCTCGATCCCGACCGGCTCGAGCGCCCCTCGTGCGTGCTCGGCGAGGTGCTTCCCAAGGGTGTCCCGATCGCCGTGCTTTCAGGTCCCTCCTTTGCGCTGGAAGTTTTTCAACGACAACCGACTGCTGTGGTCGCCGCGGCTGCAGATCACTCGGTCGCGCAGCGTGTGCAACGGGTCTTTTCCACGAGCTATTTTCGCGTCTATTCTCACACCGACATGATTGGCGTCGAGCTGGGCGGCGCGCTCAAGAACGTGATCGCGGTGGCCGCCGGCATCCTCGAGGGGCTGGGGCTGGGGTTTAACACACGCGCCGCGCTGATCACGCGCGGCCTCGCCGAAATCACCCGGCTCGGCGTCGCCCTCGGTGCCCAGCCGATGACTTTCGCAGGACTCGCGGGGATGGGCGACCTGATTCTCACTGCAACCGGCGCGCTATCCCGCAATCGCACGCTCGGTGTCGCGCTGGGGCAGGGGCAGACCTTGCAACAAGCGCTTGCCGGCAAGGCCGCAGTGGTCGAGGGCGTAAACACCACCAGCACGGCCGTTGCGCTGGGCGAGCGCGAAGGGGTGGAGCTGCCCATCGCGCGCGAGGTCGCAAACATCCTGTTCAAGAACAAGCCGGCGCGCCAGGCGATCAGCGATCTCATGGAACGCGAGCTGAAAGCAGAATGACCACGCCTTCGCAACCGGTTCAGGAGTTCTTCTCGATCGGAGAGGTGTGCCAGCTGACCGACCTCAAACCCCATGTGCTCCGGTACTGGGAGAGCCAGTTCCGGTTCCTGAATCCCGCCAAGAATCGCTCGGGGAACCGCGTGTATCAGCGGCGCGAAATCGAGTTGATCATGCTGGTGAAGCATCTTCTCTACACAGAGAAGTACACAATCGAAGGCGCGCGGCAGAAGATCGAGCAGTACCGTCGGTCGGGGGAGCTCAAGCCTGAGGCGCGCCGCGCCCTGGCCACCGAGACGGTCAAAGAGCTGCGCGCCCAGCTAAAGTCGGTGCTCGGGATCCTGGAAGGCGGAGGAGGAAGCTAAGCTGCAGATTGTCGTCGTGATCCCGGCATTCCAGGCTGCCACTACCATCGGCAGCGTCGTTCACCGCACGCGCGCTTCGCTTCCAGACGCGAAAATATTGCTCGTGGACGACGGCTCTACGGACGGTACGTATTCGACCGTCGCCGACAAGGTGCTCACGCACAAGCAAAACCTTGGCAAGGGTGCGGCGCTGCGCGACGGCATTGGAGAAGCGATCCGGCAGCACGCGGACATCGTCGTCACGCTGGACGCGGATGGCCAGCATCGGCCCGAGGAGATTCCACGGCTGATTCGTCCGATCGCTGAGGGACATGCCGATTTGGTCCTCGGGGCCCGCGAGCGGAGCGGCGTCATGCCCGTTTCGCGTCGCATTACGAACTGGCTTTCGGCGACGTTGGCCACGCGCATTGGTGGACAGCGGGTACGAGACGCGCAGACCGGGTTCCGCGCCTTTAGTCGCGAGGTCGCCGAGCGAGTGAGTCCGGCCGGGAACCGCTATGAGTACGAGGCGAATTTTCTCCTCGATGCTCTGCGCGCGGGGTTTCGGGTTGCGTCGATCGAGGTCCCGACGATCTACGGGGCGCCCAGCCACTTTCGTCCCTGGAGCGACACTTGGCGCATGGCGCGCGCCTTCGCGCGGCACGCCCGCCGGATTGTTGCCGGAGCAACGTAGCTGGTGAGCTCTCCGACCGCCGACGAGGTACCACCTCCCGTTCCTGCCCAACGTGACGGCGAACGCCTGCGCATCCTCGTCTCGAATGACGATGGCGTACTGGCGCCCGGGATCGCGTTATTGGCGGACGTCTGCTCAACCGTGGGCCAGGTCACCGTCGTCGCGCCCGATCGTGAACAGAGCGGCACGTCTCACTCACTCACGCTGCACCGCCCGCTCCGGGCGTATCGCCGCGCCGACGGCGCGTTTCAAGTGGACGGCACGCCGACGGATTGTGTGCTACTGGCACTGGGCGCGCTCATGCCCGACGGCCCCAGCTGGGTGTTTTCCGGCATCAATCACGGGCCCAACATGGGTGAGGACGTGCTCTACTCCGGGACCGTCTCCGCGGCCATGGAAGGCCTCGCGGCGGGCATTCCGAGTGTGGCGATCTCGTACGGTAGCTTCGATCTCGAACACCTCGAGAGTCACCGCAAAGGTCTCGAACGGCTGGTGCAACGCATCGTACGCGTGGAGAACTTTCCGGGCGAAACGCTGCTGAACATCAACTTGCCGCCGATCCCCGGCGATCAAGTGAAAGGCGTCAAGGTGACGCATTTGGGGAGCCGCGTCTTTCACGAGGAGATCGCTACGATGAAGGACCCGTGGGGACGCGAGGTCTACTGGATCGGGGGAGGGCGTGTGACGTGGTCCGGGGGCGCTGATTCCGATTTTCAGGCCGTCAGAGATGGCTACATCTCGGTCACGCCGCTGCACGTCGATATGACGAACTACAAGCTCATCGAAGTCGTCGGGAAGTGGGACCTCGGGAAATGACGGGGAGCCGCGACACCTACGGCGGGTATCGCGCGCGTTTGGTCGAGCAGTTGCGCGCGCAGGGCATCCGCGACCTCGCGGTCTTGCGCGCCTTTGCGGCCACGCCGCGACATCTCTTCGTGCCGGAAGGGGTGCGCCACCGCGCCTACGAGGACACGTCGTTGCCGATCGGACGCGGCCAGACGATCTCCCAGCCGTTTACTCAGGCGCGTTATCTCGAAACACTCACCTTGCGAGGGACCGAGCGGGTGCTCGAAATCGGCACGGGCTCGGGCTATCAGACGGCGCTGCTGGGTGCCCTGGTCTCGCAGGTCTTCACAATCGAACGCGTGCGCTCGTTGGCCGAGACGGCCCAGGTTGCCCTACGCGCGGCAGCGGTGACGAATGTGTCGTTGCTGGTCGGTGATGGCACGCTGGGCTGGAGTGCGTACGCCCCCTACCATGCGATCCTGGTGGCCGCCGGAGGCCCCGAGATACCACCGCCGCTTGTCGAGCAGCTGGCCCCGGGCGGCCGCATGATTATCCCCCTGGGTGCCAAAGGTGCGCAGACGCTGACGCTTGTGCGCCGCGCGACTGAAGGGGAGGGATTTAGCACCACACCAATCGGTGAAGCGCGGTTCGTCCCACTGGTCGGAGAGCACGGTTTCGATGGGTAGCCTCCGCGGCTGGATTATCCGCGGTCGCGTTCAAGGGGTCGGGTTCAGGTGGTTTGTCATGCGTGAAGCCCAGCGCCTGAAGCTCGGTGGCTACGCGCGCAACCTCCCGGACGGATCGGTTGAAGTGGTTTCTGAAGGATCGGACGGCGATCTCGAGAAGTTGGAGCACGCGCTACGGCGAGGGCCGTCGCACGCCAGGGTGGATGACGTTCAACAACTTCACGTTTCACTCGAGCACGATGTCCCGAAACCCTTTGACATCCGATAAGTCGAAAGTGGTGGAGGATCTGCGACGCGCGATCCGCGACGTGAGAGACTTTCCGAAGCCGGGGATCATCTTCAAAGATGTCACCCCGGTGCTCCTTGACGTCGCGTTGTTCAAGCAAGCAGTGAAGTCGATGAGCGATCCGTATCGGGATGCTCGGGTTTCACGGGTCGTGTCCATCGAGTCGCGCGGCTTCCTGTTCGGGGCACCGATTGCGCTGGCGCTCGGCGCCGGGCTCGTCCCGATCCGCAAGCCGGGAAAGCTGCCGGCTGCCACACAACGTGTGGAGTACGCGCTGGAATACGGTACCGATGCGTTGGAGATGCACCATGACGCGGTGCAGCCGGGCGACCGTGTTCTTGTTGTCGACGATGTCCTCGCCACCGGAGGTACGGCCAATGCCGCAGCCCAGCTCGTGGGTAACGCGGGAGCGGCTGTCGTCGGCTTCAGTTTCTTGATCGAGCTCGACTTCCTGCAGGGGAGGGATCGGTTGCAGGGGAGACGCGTGGAGGCCTTGCTGCACTACGGCTAACTCACGTACATTTCGCCGCTTACGCCCCCCGGACCTGCCCCTGTAGCTCAGGTGGATAGAGCAGCGGTTTCCTAAACCGTTGGCCGGGTGTTCGAGTCACCCCAGGGGCATGTGAATTCACTTGAGGACATCGACGAGAAGCAATGGCGACTGTAACGCGCGGCACACCTAGTCCGAAGGCCACACCAGCGACAGCCACAACTCCACCGGTTGCTGGAAAGGCGCAGGTTTCCAAACGGCTAGTCGAGTGGGCCAAGACCCACCGCACAGCCTCGTCATGGATCGGATCGGCCATCGTGGTGGCGGCAGCGCTCTTCCTGTGGACGCAAACAACAAAAACCAGGTCACAAGACATCGCGAGCCGCGAGCTCCAGAGCGCCCGTTTCGCGTTTGAAAGCGACAACTTGCCACTCGCCGCGAGCGGGTTCTCGCGAATCATCGAGAACTATTCCGGCACCAACGCGGCTGAGGAAGGTCATCTCCTGCTGGCCAACGTGCGATTGCGCCAGGGACAGCCCCAGCAGGCCGTCGAAGTCCTCCGGGACTATGCGCCCGGGGCGGGTAGGGCCTATCGAGCACAGGCCTACGGGCTACTTGGTGCGGCCTACGAGAACCTGGGCCGTTTCAGAGAGGCTGCAGGGGCTTATGACACGGGCGCGGAAGCCGCGCGGCTCGATTTCCTCAAGGCGCAGATGCTCTCGGACGCGGCGCGCTCGTGGGTGGCTGCCGGAGACACCGCCAAAGCGATCGCGAACTACCGGCGGATCCTGAAGGACTTTGCCGAGGAGGGAATCGCGACCGAGGCGAAGGTGCGCTTGGCCGAGCTCACTAAGGGCGCGGTCTCGTAGACTGCTGTACTTCGTATAATAGATGTTATGTTAAGTAGCGATGTGCACAGATGTGGACAAGCGGCTCATGTAATCACACCTCGGAACACCATTCTCCCCTCACCCACAAGCCACACCTCTTCGTAGTGACCGTTGGTGCCTTTGGAGGCCCGGATTGTCAACAGCCGGCCGCTGCGGCTCTGGATGTCCAACGGGAGACGCCCTAGGCCCCATTCTTCGATCGCGCACGCCGCAGCCACGGCCCCAGTGCCACAGGCCAGTGTTTCACCCTCGACGCCACGTTCATACGTGCGCATCCGCCAGACGGCGCGTCCGTCGCGCGATGGCCGGTCGGACGAAATGAAGTTGATGTTCGCACCCTCGGGTCCCAGCGACGGATCGGACCGCAGAGCCCGACCGCGCTCCATCAGAGCGACCAGATCGACGTCGTCGACGGCGACCACGAGGTGCGGGACACCGACACGTGCCAGCGCCGCCCGCCGCTCAGCTGGTCCAAGCTCGAGTCCCGGCACGCCCGCGGGTGAATCGACGGGCGCCAGGTGCAGCTCGGCGCGACCCCGCTCGCCTGTGCGGCTGCGATAGGTCCCCGCGTCGGTCTCGAGGTCCATCCCGGCCCCGGGCGCGATGCCGAGGTGGGCTGCGAGCGTGGTGCTACACAGGGCTGCGTTGCCGCACATCGCTGCGTGGGAGCCGTCGGCATTGTAGTAGATCATGCGCGCCGAGCCGGCTTTCGATCCCGGACCGACGAACACGACGCCGTCGGCGCCGATACCGGTTCCGCGCGCGCAGACGGCCCGCATGTCCTGTGGAGTCCAGTCGGCCGGCGCAGACGCACGTGCGTCTACCATGACGAAATCATTGCCCGATCCCGTCATCTTGTAGATCGGCAGACCGATCAGATGCGGCCGAACCACGCCATCAGACGGAGCCGCGGCACCTTCCACACGGCTTCCCGCACGATAGCGCGATTCATCTTGCTTTGCCCCTCGGTCCGATCCACGAACACGATCGGGATTTCCCGGAGCTTGAACCCTTTTCGCCATGCCCGAACACTCATCTCGATTTGAAAGGCGTAACCGTTGGAACCCACTTGCGACAGATCGATGGCTTCCAAAACCCGCCGGCGAAAACATTTGAAGCCACCCGTCAGGTCCCACACTCTGAGCCCCGTAAACCAACGGGCGTAGATATTGGCCAGATACGATAGCATGAGGCGGCCCATCGGCCAATTGACCACCGTCACCCTGCCTTGTAGGTACCGTGACCCAAGTACGACATCGGCATCCTGAATAGCCTTGAGGAATTCAGGCAAATGCCGAGGATCGTGCGAGAAATCTGCATCCATCTCGAAGATGTAGTCGTAGTCCCGCTCCAGCGCCCACTTGAAGCCTGTTATGTAGGCGGTGCCGAGTCCCAGTTTGCCTTCCCGATGGATGACGTGCACCCTGGGATCGAGGCGCGCCATCTCGTCGGCGATCAGGCCAGTGCCGTCCGGCGAGTTGTCGTCCACGACCAGCACCTCGAGCCGCAAATCTTCTGCCAGCGTCTGTGGGATGATGTGCGGAAGGTTGACCGATTCGTTGTAGGTCGGAATAACGACGAGCGCGCGCTCAGCCACGCCGCAGTCTCCGCGTCACGGTCGGGCCCACGACCGCCCCGAGTACGACGATTAGTGACAGCAGCGTGAGGAACTCACCGCGGCGATACGAGGGGCTCGAGAACGCCAATTCGACGCGCTTCGCGCCCGCGGGAACCGGGACCGTGATCAACGTCCAGTTGCCGCGCAGCACCTTCACCGAGTTGCCATCCACCTTCGCCCGCCAATCGGGAGACCAGTTCTCCGAGACGACCAGATATCCCGAGTTCGGGGGAGCCGGATTGAGCCCGATCGCCATGCGTCCGGGCTCCCACTGCTCCACGACGGCCCGCCCCGCGCTCGGCACCGGCAACTGGGCAAGCGGAGGCGTTGCGACACCCTCGCGCGTATCGAGCAACACGACCCGGTCGAACGCCATACGCGGATCTGTCAGCGCGGCAATAATCGACGCCGAATCGAGTGAGAAGGCTGCCGGTGCAACCACCGCGTAGGGCGACGGCGTCTTCCGCTCATAGAGGTCCGCTGGTGAGCCCGACGACGTCGGGACCCGCTGAAGCACTCGCGTGAAGCCTGGAATCGAATCCAACCCTTGTCCTGGGGCGACCGCCGGCGCGATCACCCAGTGAATCGCGAACATTTCCCAGAGATGAAGGTTTCCGAGATTGCGCCACACATTATGTCCGCCCAGCACGTCGCCGAAGTACCGCAGTTCGAGTCCATGCTCTCCCAGCAATTGTGGCACGTCGAGCGCCATGAGGACGTTGCCCGGATACGCCGGTTGCCGCATCACGCTCGCAAGGTCAAGTACGCGAGTCGGCTGCGGACCAGCTCTGATCCGATCCACGATCGGATCGCTCTGGTACAGCGTCTTGTCCAGGTCGGAATACGTCCAGAACGGCCTCGCATTGAGCCAGAGATCGGCGCCGATGAGCAGCGCGAGCAGCACGGGCCACAGCGGAGCCCGCAGCCGTTTGCGGAGCGCCGCCCATGCGATCGCGGCAACCACACCGAGCGCCAGCGCACTCGTCAGAGCGCCGATCAGGATGTCGCGCGTCGAGACGGACGATGCTCGGCCGATGGTGAGGGATCGTGCCATGCTTCCAAATACCCCCGCGACCGCAAGGAGGGCGAGCGCCGCCGCCACGACCATCCACGCGCGGACGTGCACGGATCCACGGTTGTCCATCTGTCGCTCGAGGCGCTCTGTGCCGAACCCAGCGAAGCACGCTACGACCAATGCCACCACGAAGAACGCCATGCCCGGTGCGCGCATCTGTTTCACATACGGCATGACGGCCCACCACAGTCGATAGAACGGCGTCGCGCTGCCGAGGCAGATCAGAAAGAAGAGCGCGCCGATGCCCGCAAGCCACCAGCGCAGGCGCCGATCGACCGCGGCTCCAGCGCCGAAGACCGCGAGCGCAATGACGGGAAGTCCCAAGTACTCCGAGTGGAGCTTGATGGGGTTCGTTCCCCAGTAAGTGCCCGCCCCCGTTTGCCCGACGAAATTCTTGAGGAAGAACTCGCCGACATGCTCCCATGGAATAGCGTAGCTGGTCGCGCCCTCGAACCCACCTTGTACGCTCACCGCTCTGGCCGACAGCGGCATGTGCGCGAATGCCGGCAAGAGCTGAATCGCCGCGATGCCGAAACCCAGTAGCACGGCGCCGAGCGCCAGTGCCAAACGTCGCACCCGATCTCCCGTGGGCATCCTTTCGCCGAACGCGAGATACAACGCGAACAGCCCCGCGGTGAGCAGCATGTAGTAGGTGATTTGCACGTGCTGCGTGAAGATGCTCAGACCGATACCAACGCCGACAATCGCATATCCTGCCGACCGGCGATCGCGCATCCCGAGTACAAGACCCAGCAGGACCAGCGGGGTCAGCGCTGAAACCACGAGTTTGCCGTCGTGCCCTGGTTGCACGTACGACGCCATGATTCCCGACAGCTGGTACGCGACACCGGCGACCACCGCCCCACTCCAGGAGACCCTTAAGCTGCGGAGCAACAGATACGTGAAGAGTCCTGCGAGGACGTAGTGAATGAAGAATCCGATGTTTATGGCGGTGGATGTCGGGAGGAGCAGCCGTAGCACGACGGCACTTGGATATAAGACATCGCCCGTCCCGATCGCTCCGATGTATGGCATCCCGCCGAAGATCTCGGGATTCCAGAGCGGGACGTGGCCGAGGCGGCGCCACCACTCCGCGCCCCAGCCTCGGAACGGCACGCCGGCGGAGAGTTGATCGCTGAGGGGACCGGCCAACCACTTCCCCGCCAGCATCGGTAAACACAGAATCGCGATCCAGACCACGAACAGCGCCAGGGCGGCGAGCAGCGGCCGCGCCGGAAGGTAGGGCGATGCTGCGAGCGGAGCCGCCGGCTGCAGCGGCGCGCCGCTAGGGCGATTCAGAATGAGGCTCCGATGACGGTGTACGGGGCGAACGCGCCAGAGCGACGGCGATCAGGGCGGCGCCAACCTCCCCGATGGTGAGCAACACGCGCGATCCGACGCTCGCCGCGACCGCGCCACCACTGCCCAGGTGCGGGGTCAGCAAACTGATCAGCACCAGCTCCCGCACTCCAATACCACCCGGTGCAAACAGGGCAAGCGTGCCAAGAATGTAACTCAGTGTGAAGACGCCGCTCGCGGTCAGGACCGGGATGTGTGGATTGGGTATGAGTCCTTGAATGAACAGCCAGAACGAGACACCGTAGATCAGCCACCCGAGCAGCATCATCACGGCCCCTGCCCCGACCGCCGACAGCGGCAGCGGATTCAGCGGGCTCGAGCCGCCCATGAGGCGACCCAACCAGCGCGCCGTCGGCCCCCAGACGAGCACGGTTAACGACACTGCCGCAACCAGAAACCCGATGATGAGCCGGAGCGCAGACGTGGCCTGTGGCGTGGCCGCGGCTACGACCGCGACGCCCGAGCCCAGCACGAGCGCCTGGAATGCCACGGCCGAGGCAGCGGCCGCGCCGGCGTGTACGCCTTCTCGCTGCGCGAGCACGACGAGGCCGGTCACGCTCCAGACTTTTCCGGGGATGTAGCGCCCGAGATTGGACAGGCACCAGGCGCGCGCCGCTCCCCGGAAGCCGATGTGTTGCTGCCAGCCCGCCAGCAAGCGAC
>DATFVZ010000393.1:0-4145 GCA_035259785.1 Gemmatimonadales bacterium | reverse complement strand
CTCTGACTGATTAGGGACTCATTCCTTCGCCCCCGCTTTCCGAAGCAGTTCCACGATATCGCCGTTTCCTCCCTTCGATGCCCATTGCAGGGCACTCGCTCCCCCATCGGTCTTAGCGTTCGGGTCGGCGCCCTGGGCGAGCAGCAGCTTAACCACCGCGTAATGGCCGTTCCGCGCGGCTAACACAAGAGCCGTGGCACCGTTGGGCGCGCGCGCGTCGATCTCGGCCTTGTTGTCCAGGAGGTACTTGGCGACGCTCGCGTGACCCTGAAAGGCCGCGTAATGGAGCGGCGTCCAACCGTCCTTGTTGATCTCGGCGCCGCGGGAATGAAGCAACCTGACGCTTTCCGCCTGGCCCTTGAAGGCGGCAAACATGATCGCGGTCTCATTCGTCGGCGTGCGCTGATTCACCTTCGCCTTGCGGTCCAGGAGGAGCCGAATCATCTCGAGGTGTCCTTCGCGCGACGCCATCATGAGCAGCGAGTAGCCTTCCTTGTCGGTCGAACTGGGATCCATCCCCCGGTCCAGCAGACTGCGGACCTCGCCTAAGTCATTGGCGTTTACAGCCTTGAACAGATCATCAAGCGTTTGGGCGGCCGCCGCCGGAACCACAGCCGCGGTCGCCACGCATATCGCCAATGAGATCGACAGCCTAAGAAGCATGCTTGACCTGTTGCGCAGTCTTGAACAGCCGAAAGAAGTTTTGCGTCGTCGCCGCCGCCACGTCCTCGAGCGAGATGCCGCGCAGCCGAGCGATCTCCTCGGCCACCAAGCGGACGTACGCCGGACGGTTCACCTTCCCGCGGTGCGGAGTCGGCGCGAGGTAGGGCGAATCCGTCTCAACGAGGATGCGCTCCAAGGGCATGGCCTTCGCCACCTCCCGCAGGCTTCCGGCGTTGCGGAAGGTGACGATGCCAGAGAACGAGATCAGGAAGCCAAGGTCCACGGCCGCCTTCGCGACTTCGAGCGTCTCCGTGAAACAGTGCATCACCCCGCCGGCTTCGCCCGCGCCCTCCTCCCTCATGATCCGTAACGTATCGGCGGCTGCCGAGCGCGTATGGACCACGAGCGGTTTTCCGCACACCTTCGCTGTCCGGATGTGGACGCGGAATCGTTCGCGCTGCCACTCGAGGTCGCCCGCGAGGCGGTAGTAGTCGAGCCCCGTTTCGCCGATCGCGACGACCTTCGGATGATCGGCCAGCGCCAGCAAGTCGTCCATGGCGACGCTGCCGGCGTCGGGATAGTCGGGATGGACGCCGACGGTAGCGAACAGGTTCCGATGCGCCTCGGCGAGCGCGAGGACGCGGGGGAAATCGCGCAGCGTCACGCTGATGCACAGCGCGTGTGAGACGCCGGCGCCCGCCATTTCTTCGAGTAGCTCCGGAACCCGGTCGCGAAACTCGTCGAAGTCGAGATGGCAATGGGAGTCGACGAGCATGCCTCAATAGGTATGCGTCGACCGGGTGGACTGCAGCAAGCCGCCGAGCACTGCCTCGATCCTGCGCTTTGCCGCATGGCCGCTCTCGTCGTCGGAGAACTGGACGCCGATCCCCTGCGCCTTGTTGCCCTGGCAGTTGGCCGGCGTCACCCAGACGACCTGCCCCGCGACCGGAAGCTTGTTCGGGTCGTCCATGAGGGTCAACAGCATGAACACCTCGTCCCCGAGTCGATAAGGGCGCGTCGTCGGGACGAAAATCCCGCCGCGCTTGAGGTGGGGAATGTAGGCGGCGTAGAGCGCGGACTTCTGCGAGATCGTCAGCGACAGGACGCTGGGCCTGATGCCACCACTCTTGTTGAGATCGTCAGCCATTGTCGGGCTCCATGAGCTGAGCGTAGCGAAGGAACACGTCTTCCAGGAACAGGCGCGGGTTGAGGGGATGTTGCGCGACCGCGGCGCAACCCGCGAGGGAACGGTCGAAAGCCAATAGCGGTGCGACCGGGAGCGACTCGGCCATCGTACGAAGCGCGGCCGCCTGCCGTAGGTGATAGCGCACTCTCCTCCCGACTCGCGCAAGGATCAGGTCAGCGGCCCACTTTTGCAGCCACCCGATGACACGCGGCGGGGCGATCCCTTGGCATGCGTCGGCGAGGGCAAGCGGGTCGCGAGCCCCGCTCGCGAGCTCCCGGAGGACGGCATCTCGCACCGGTCGTTCCTCGGCCTCTTCCAGCGCGGCGAGCGGCGCATTGGCGGCATACGCTAGCGCGGCCTCCGGGTCCTTCACTCCGTTCGCCGCGAGCCAGGCAACCGCTTCCGGGCCGGCGGGCGATACGCCTACGCCCTGACAGCGGCTTCGCACGGTGGGCAGCAACCGGTCGGCCGCGCTCGACACGAGCAGGAACAGGGTCGACGGCGGAGGCTCCTCGAGGCTTTTCAGGAGTGCATTTGCGGCAGCGACATTCATCGCTTCGGCGGGACGGATCACCGCCACGCGGAGGCCGCGACGATGAGTGCCGATGGCGAGCAGTTCCTGTACCTCTCGGATTTGTTCGATACGGATCTGCCGACTGCTCGATTCGCCGTCGCGCTTCCGGGGCGAGAGATCGGGCTCGGCGGGCTCGGCGAGCGCGTCGGGTTGGATCAGTCGGAAGTCGGGATGATTGCCCTGAGCGAACCAGACGCACGCCTCACACCGTCCACACGGCAACGGCTCATCCCGACCGTCTTCGCAGAGCAGGCGCTGCGCGAAAAGCGTGGCAAGCGCGGTTTTCCCCAGTCCTGGCCGGCCATGGATGAGCAGCGCGTGGGGCAGCGCGGCCCGCCGGGCGATGAGTTGCTGCCAAGGTTGGGCGAGCCACGGTAGAAGATCGTTGCTATTCATATGGTTGCGATTATTTTATCAAGCGAGCTCTTAACTTCGCTTACGCCCTGGCTCGCATCGATCACCCGGAACCGCTCCGGAAACCGCGCCGCACGCTGCAGATACGCCTCGCGAACTCGCTCGTGGAAGGCGGCATCTTCGCGTTCGAACCGATCCCGCGCCGCCTTGGTCCCCGTCATCCGGGCTTGCGCCGTGCTGACGGGGACGTCGAAGAAAAGGGTCAGGTTGGGATGGAGCCCCTCCTGAACCCAGGATTCTAGGATCTGCAACTTCTCCACCGGGAATTGCCGGCCGCCACCTTGGTAGGCGTACGTCGCGTCGGTGAAGCGATCCGATAGGACCCATGTGCCCTGCGCGAGAGCCGGTCGTACGACCTTCGCGAGATGCTCCCGTCGGGCCGCGAAAACAAGCAGCACTTCCGTCCCCGCGTCCATGGCATCGTGGAGCAGGATCTCGCGCAGCCGCTCCCCGAGCGGCGTCCCGCCCGGCTCACGGGTCAGCACGACTTCCCGACCCATCCGCCGCAAGCGCTCGGCGAGCCACGCGATATGAGTGCTCTTGCCCGCGCCGTCGATGCCTTCGAGCGTGATGAACTTTCCGCGCATTGATCGCAGAGCATGCGCCCTCAATGCCTCAAGGGCGACCCTTCAGCTGGTATTTTGTCACGGCGCGGTTGTGCTCCTCGAGCGTTCGCGAGAACTCGCTCGAACCGTCGCCGCGCGCGACGAAGTAAAGCGCATCGGTGCGCAAGGGGTTGGTCACGGCCTCTAGTGACGCCAGCCCCGGCAAGGCGATCGGGGTCGGCGGGAGCCCTTCGCGCGTGTAGGTGTTGTACGGCGTGTCCGTGACGAGGTCGCGCTTGCGGAGGTTGCCATCGAAGCGATCGCCCAGCCCATAGATGACTGTCGGGTCTGCCTGAAGCTTCATCCCGCCCCGCAGCCGATTCACCATGACCGCAGCCACGAGTCCCCGGTCGTCGGCACGCCCGGTCTCCTTCTCGACGATCGAGGCGAGAATCAACGCTTCGTAGGAGGACTTGAGCGGCAGATCGGACTGGCGTTGCGCCCACGCCGCCTCGAGGCGCTTCTCCATCGCGCGAAAGGCGGTGCGCAGGATCTCGAGGTCCGTCGCACCCTTCGCGAACCGGTATGTGTCCGGAAAGAACAGGCCCTCGGCGTTGTCACGCTTCGCTTCGATTCGCAGCAAAACGTCGGCGTCGGAGAGCCCCTTGGTCTCGTGCTTGACATGCGGATGCGCGTCGAGCGTGTCTCGCACTTGCCGGAAGCTCCAGCCTTCGAGGAAGATGATCTCGACGAGTACGACGTC
>DATFVZ010000392.1:0-2006 GCA_035259785.1 Gemmatimonadales bacterium | reverse complement strand
GCGGACCAGATCGCTTGTGTGTTGGGGGGTTAGTGTGCATCCGTGCCGCCCGGCAACCGCACCGTGAACACTGAGCCCTTGCCCGGCTCGCTCGTCACCGTCACATCGCCACCCATCATGCGCGCGAGCTTGCGTGAGATGGCAAGGCCGAGCCCCGTCCCGCCATAGCGGCGCGCGGTGAGCGAATCGGCCTGGGTGAAATCCTGGAACAGTTTCGCCTGCTGCTCCGCTGTCATTCCGATGCCCGTATCCGCAACGGCTAGCTCAACCCAGTCGCGCCCGTCCGCCACCTTGCGCACCCGTAGAGCGACCTCGCCTTCTTTCGTGAACTTGCAGGCGTTGCTCAGCAGATTGAGCGGTATCTGCTTGAGCCGCATGGAATCCGCGTTGAGTGCCCCCAGCCCCAGGTTCTCTTGCGACTCTTGCGATGCGCCTGGCGGCATCGCACATGACGGTGAGCCAGGCGGGATCCGACCGGGAGCATGACGCCGTGGCGACAGTCCTGATCATCGGCGCGAGCAGAGGGATCGGCCTTGAGGCCGTGAAGGCCGCACTCGAGGCAGGGCATTCTGTTCGTGCGCTGGCGCGGACAGCCCGAAGAATTCGCGTCGAGCACCCCAAGCTGGAAAAGATGGCCGGCGACGCCCTCCAGATGGCCACGGTGACGCGCGCGCTGACTGGAGTCGATGTCGTCATCCAGTCGCTCGGCGTTTCGGCCGGGCCCGAAGTCATCCTCAAGTCAACGCGATTCTTCTCCAAAGCGACCCGAGTGCTCGTCACTGCAATGGAGGAGGCTCGAGTCAAGCGGTTGATCTGCGTGACAGGCTTCGGGGCGGGCGACAGCCGCGGCCACGGCGGATTACTTTATAACGCCGTGTTTCATCTGCTGCTGGGGCGCGTCTATGACGACAAGGACGTGCAGGAACGCATCGTCCGCAGCAGCAAGCTCGACTGGGTGATCGTGCGTCCCGTGATCCTGACCGATGGGCCGAAGACGAACGCTTATCGCGCGTTGGTCGATCCGCGCGATTGGACATGCGGGTTTATCTCGCGGGCCGACGCGGCGGATTTCCTCGTCGAGCAGATCGACGATGACGCCTTTCTGCATAAGACGCCGGTGCTCACGAGCTCCCTCCCTACTTCGAGGAGTGAGTCCACGCGGCCGCCGCGCCGCCGAGCAGCGTGATGAACTCGCGTCGTTTCACGTTGATTTCGCCCTTTCGTTAATCGCGTCGTCCGCTAGCGTTTGCCACCCAGCCTCGCTGATCTTCACCCGCGCGGTCTCCATCATCTTGCCGTCAGCGACCATGCGCTCGGCGTGCGCGGACGCGAGCCCGGCGCGCACCAGTTCGACCAGCAGCTCGGCCGTAAATCCGTTCGCGAACATCAGCGCCTCGGTGCAGCCGTCCGGGGAGGCGGCGAGCAATTCGAGGGCGCGGCGGCGGTCGGGCTTGGGGCCATGGCGGCGGCGGTAGTGCTGGGGCATGGTGGGGCGGTGGTGGTGAACCGGGTCGGCAGGATAGCACGCGGCTAGAGCCTGCTCGATGGGCGTGTGGGCCGGTGCTGGACCACGATTAGAAGGGGACGCATCGCGAACGCCCGGAGCGAAAGATCGAGCCGAACCGGTGATCCGGGAAAAGTCGCAATTCCGTGCTCAACATGATTCGCTGCCATTGAGTCCCGGCTCATGACAGCACCTGTCTTTGTCTAAAACTTCCAAGCCCTGGCCGCCCTTTGCCTTTGGGCGGCCCATTTTTGCCCCAGCGTTTCACGCGGGAGGCCCGCGCCTGACGCACGGTGTCCATGCGAAGCGGATGCGCGCTTGCGGACCAATGTCACGTCACAATCACGCTGCGCCATCTCACTCGATCACCTCGTCGGCGAGCGCGAGCAGCTTTGGCGAGATTTCGAGGCCGAGCCCCTTGGCGGCGATCAGATTGAGGACGAGATCGAACTTGCTCGGCTGCTCAACCGGAATGTCGCCAGGCTTCGCCCCGCGCAGAATT
>DATFVZ010000391.1:0-4864 GCA_035259785.1 Gemmatimonadales bacterium | reverse complement strand
TTCCGGGCCGTGGCCACGGTCCTCGGTGCGCGCGACGCACTCCCAGCAGACAACGAGGCAACTGCTCCATCGACCAAGGTGAGCCGGTGAGGCGGCTGCTCGGCTCGTTAATGGGAGCGCTGCTCGCTGCAGCGCTCCCGGCCGTGGTCCGCGCTCAGGCCAGCTTCGACAGCATCGCTGCTCATCTCAAGCCCGGCCAGCATGTCCGCGTCCGCGCCTCGGGTGGACCGCGTCTCGAAGGTCGGCTCGCAGCGGTCACGACCGCGCCGACCGTCCTCCAGATCACCGCCGGCGATACCGTGCAGTCCGTTCGTGTCGCTGATTCCCTCTGGGTTCGCGGCAACAGAACCGTGACAGGGCTGGTCGTGGGCGGGGCAGCCTTCGCCCTGGCCGGCGCGGTCGTCTTCCCATCGCTCTGTGGCGACGGTGGTGGCCCGGGATCGTCATGCAACGCTGGGGCGTTGACCATTGCCAGCGCGGGCGCCGGCGCATTGCTCGGCGTCGCGATTGGGTCTGGCATCCACACGTGGCGTCTTCGATACGCCAGCTCGCCAGCCGGCGTAGGTCTTGTCCCGCTGCCCGGCGCGCGCCTCGGCATCGCAGTTCTGCTCCGATCTCCAGCGGGAGCGCGTTAAGTGAACCGAACAGCTCTCCTGATCGCAGCGATTCTCTTTCCTGCATTGGTCGAACGGGCGGTTGGCCAAGTCGAGCCGAAGACGGCGCTCCGATTGCATCCGGGGCAGACCGTGCGCATTCGGTTGCATGATGGACACGGGTTCGAGGCGCGCCTAGTGGCGGTGGACACCGCACCAGCGCAACTCCGCTTCGCCACGCCACAGCCTCCGGTTCCAGTCGCGGACGTCGAATCCATATGGCTCAAGAATCATGCGGCGCGGACCGGGGCGATTATCGGTGGCAGCGTGGCTGGAGCTGGAATGCTTTTGGTCGCGGGGTCCTTTTGTGTTTCACTGGGTGAGGGTGAGGGATGCTCTGCCTGGGGAACGGTGGCGGCCCTCTCAATGGGAGCCGCGGCTGGTGGCGCGTTGATCGGTGTGGGGATTGGGAGCTTGGTGACACGGTGGCACGTGCTCGACGCGACGAACATCACCGTGTCGCTTGGCCCAGGTGTCACGGGGCCGACGTTCGCGGCCGGGGTCCGGTTCTAGCGACGTGCGGATCGCATACTGGTCGGTGACATTGCTGTGCGCAGTTTCTCCTCCCATTCGGGCACAGGACACCGCGGCGGCGCGGCCGGTTCAGCTCCACCTTGCGCGGTGCTGCAATCGGCGCCGTGGCTCTCGGCATACCTTTTGCCCTCACGGGGGCCATCACGTGCGGCTTCCCTGAGAGCGACTGTAGTATGCGACTCGCCGACGCCGTCATCCTGGGCGGATTAGGTGCCGTGATTGGAGGCACCGTGGGTGGGGCCATTGGCTTCTTTGCACACCACTGGCGGCGCGTCACGCCGCCGACCTGACCGACACCTACCAGCGAAGCTCGGTGGGGAAATACGCCGAAATCAATTCTTGGTAGAATGGCCGCAATTGCTCGACATTCGGGCGCTTGTGGCTCTTGGTATAAAGGTCGTAAGGATTGAAAGCTCGAACCCACTCGAACATTTCCTTGTCCCGGCCGTTCATGAGTTGCTGATATTCCCCGTCGCGGTGCGCCGGATAGAAGGAGTGATAGCGGATCATGTAGAGGGCCGCTGTGGGCAAGTAGTCCTTGACGACGTGGTACAGGTATTCGTCATGGCCCCAGGAGAGATGAACGTTTTCCAAGCCGCAGCCTTTAGAGTAGATGCCGGTTCGAGTCTGGTATTTCAGCTCGCGGCTGTCGGGATTGTCGGCGAAAAACTGGTGAAAGACGATCTTGTCCGAATAGGCGCACCCGACTGGAAACGTATCGCCCACCACGGCCCACTGGGGCTCTCCGAAAAGACACAGGATTTTTCCCAGATCGTGAATCAGGCCCGTCAGGATGAACCAGCGTGGATGTCCATCCCGGCGGATCTGCTCGGCCGTTTGCAGCAGATGCTCGAGCTGCGATAGATCGGTATCGGGATCGCTATCATCGACCAGCGTGTTCAAAAACTCCATCGCTTCCCAGATTCCCATCCTGCGCCGGGACAGTGACAGAAACTCTTTCTTCTTGGCCTGGACGAAATCGTACGTTTGATGGCGGTGATTGAGCCGGTAGAACTCGCGCACGCTGGGCCGTGCGTCAGCCTCATAATTTCGAAACTGCTCTTTGGGTTTTGCGCCGGCGGCCGTCTCCTCGGGGTAGCGCAACTGGAGGAAGTCCTCCCACTCTTCCAGCTTCGAAAGAGGAGCGGGGGCGTCCGAATTGGATGGAGTTTCTGACGCGGCCATACACCTCACACACGCAGCACGCCACGTGCCACCGCGTCACAACGCGCTGCCGACGGCCAGCGCAGGGAGCCTTGGTGCTCAGCCGTGACGGTTCTGTGAGGGGTGCGCCTCGCTTCTCAGTTCGTTTCCTGGATAATGCGGTGGTTCACCGGTTGCAGCGGGCGAGCGTTGTGCGGGTATTTCTCCGCGAAAGTAGAAACTTCATTCGGAGACACCTGCGTCGCCTCCTTGAGCACAAACCAGGTGACCCCTTCTGTGCAAGGCGGCGTCGTCAGTGACCCTGAAAACGTATAGTACCCGCGATGGGAGGGCAGAAGCAGGGTCGCATCGATCGTCACCTGCTCGGGGGTGATAACCGTGTCTTTTGCGACCGGCAGGTGGGCCCACAGCCGGTCGACGAGGGGGTTTGCTGTACCTTCCTCGAGTAGCACCGCGACGACTGCCAAGCGCCCCACCTGATTCTTGTGCACCAGATGCGCGACCAGGGGATAGGCTTTTCCCCTCACGCGCTCCTCGGCAGGATGATGGAAATGAAACTGTTGGAGCTCGTACCGATCGTGGCCGATCGTAATGAAGCTCCCCGGCGCATAGATCACCTGAATCGTGTGTCCGTTGTCGATCATGCTCAGGGGCACAGGCTGGTAGGAAAACGTGATCGGTGGAAGCTCAGCGTGTCTCGTTTGGCGGATATCGATCGGCGACTGCTGCTTGCCGCCCGTGCACTTGGCGTAGGCTGGATCGAGACTCGACCAGTTCGCCGGGCCATGCGTTCCCTCGTACTCCCAGTGTGTTCCACCATGCTGCTGCGCCGCAAGCGGCAACGCGATCCACGTGAGCGTGGCAAAGCCGATAATTGTTCGCATGGCTCAACTCTCGAGGCGTGGGACGACGGTCGGTAGTGCCCCTTCTGTCTAGGCCACGCCCCGCCGATCCAGACTGCGATACTGAATTGCTTCGCTCACGTGTTTCGGCTCGAGCGCCGGCGCCTGATCCAGGTCGGCGATCGTGCGTGCGATCTTCAGTATGCGGTGATATGCACGCGCCGAAAGCCCGAGCCGAGTGATGGCCGTCTTGAGGAGCGCGTCGGCGCCGTCTGAAACTTTGCAGTGCGCGCGGATGTCGCGCGGCGCCATGTGCGCGTTGGCGTAGATCCCCGGCCGATTGGCGAAGCGCTCGCGTTGCAGCGTCCGCGCGCGATCGACCCGTTCGCGCATCGCCTCGCTCGATTCCCCGCCGCCCTCGCTGGTGAGGGCTTTGTACCTGACCGCCGGCACCTCGAGGTGGATATCGATCCGGTCGAGCAGCGGTCCCGACACCCTGGCCAAATAGCGCTGCACCACGAGTGCCCCACAGGCGCACGTATGGTGCGGATCACCGAACCATCCGCAGGGACAGGGATTCATCGCCGCTGCGAGCATGAAGCGCGCCGGGTATGTCAGACTCATCGCCGCGCGGGCGATCGTCACGACTCCGTCCTCCATGGGCTGGCGCAGGACTTCGAGGACGTTCTTCCGAAACTCCGGGAGCTCGTCGAGGAACAGCACGCCTCCGTGCGCCAGGCTTACCTCGCCGGGTCGCGGATATGACCCGCCGCCAATCAACCCAGCATCGGATATGGTGTGATGAGGTGCGCGAAACGGTCGCCGCGCCACCAGCGACTCGCCCAGCGGCAGTGTGCCCGCGACGGAATGGATCTTGGTGGTCTCGAGCGCCTCGTCGAGGCTCATTCTTGGCAGAACCGTTGGGAGCCGGCGCGCGAGCATCGTCTTACCGGACCCTGGAGCGCCCACTAGCAATATGTTGTGGGCGCCCGCCGCCGCGACCTCGAGCGCTCGCTTGGCGCGCGCCTGCCCCTTCACCTCCGCGAAGTCCACGTCGTCTCTGGCGCGCTCGGCGAACAGCCTCGCGACATCCACGGCCGCACCCGGGAGCTCCGCCCTTCCTTCTAAGTAGTCGGCGATCTCAGCGAGGCAGCCGGCGCCGAGGACTTGCAGCCCATCGACTACGCCGGCCTCCGGCAGGTTCTCGCGTGGCAGGATGAGCGCTTCGACACCCGCTGCCCGAGCCGCGAGCGCGACCGGCAATGCACCGCGCACGGGACGAATCGCTCCCTCGAGTCCCAGCTCACCCAGGACGGCGATCTTCGGCAGTCGCTCGGCGACGATCTGTTCAGTCGCCGCAAGAATGCCCAACGCGATGGGAAGGTCAAATGCGGAGCCAGTCTTCGGGACATCGGCAGGCGCGAGATTAATTGTCACTCGCCGGAGCGGGAACTTGAAACCCGTGTTCGCGAGCGCGGCGGAAACGCGGTCGCGACCTTCCTTCACCGCGCCCTGTGGTAGACCGACGGTGACGAAAGTAGGCAACCCGTTTGCGATGTCGGTTTCGACCTCGACCAGGTACGCGTCGATCCCGAGAACCGCCGCGGAGCGGATGCGGGCCAGCATGCAGGAACAGTACGACGCAAAGGCGGAGAGCCGGTACGCAGAAAA
>DATFVZ010000390.1:0-6191 GCA_035259785.1 Gemmatimonadales bacterium | reverse complement strand
ACCGTAATCAGCCAGGGGCCACCATTCAGCTCGTACTTGGCACGAACACCGGTCGGATCGATGCCAGGCCGAAAATGCTCAGGCGTCGTGCCGAGCGGCACAGTTTCGATCGGGATGTCGAGCTCCAGCAGGCGCAGGACGTCTCGGGTCAAATCCGCGGTCCACCGGCTGATGGCGACAATGACGGCGGCTTTGGCAAGGATGTTACGGGCCGTCCCCCGCTTGAACCGGCTGCGCCGGACTTTCGCGTCGATCAGCAACAGCTCAGTGCCGTACACGATGACCCCATACGGCGCGCCGTGGAGCGCATGCAGCCAGCGCCCGGTATAACCCGCCGGCTTCAGCTCAGCACACCAGATGAATTGTGTATCCCATTTGATCGCGAGGGCGGTCGCCCGCAACGTCCACATCGTCAGACCCTGAATCGTGCGCAGGCGCGTCGACCGAATGCCCACACGAACGATCGGTTGTGGAAAGCGCGCGTCGCTCGCCGCGCTGTTCTCATAGGTGCCCGTCGATACGACGAGCGAGTTGCGGGGATACCGCAGCGCCAGCTCGCCCATCATGCGGGCGATGCCGCCGCCGTGGGGTGGAAAATTGAACGCTAGGAGGAGACTTGTGATTCGATGTCCCGCAGGTCGCGGATCACACGGTCCCAGTTGTAATAGGTCTCGATGGACTTGCGACCTGCCTGACCCAGCCGGCGGGCGAGCAGTTGATCGCCAAAGAGCCGCTTGATCGCGCCCGCGACGGCATCCGGTTCGTCGGGATCGACCACCAGTCCGGTCTCGCCATCCTGCACCGCTTCCGCCAACCCACCCGACTTCCCGGCAATCACCGGGATGCCGCACGCGCTCGCCTCGGCGAGGGCCACGCCGAATCCCTCGACCCGCGAGCCGTCGGCACGCCGCGACACTCCGACGTACGCGGTCGCGAGGTTGAACACCGCCGGAAGCTCCGCCTCGGGGACGTTGCCGACGAAGCGAACGTGATCGCCGATCTTCAACTCCTCGGCCATCTTCTGGTACGCTTTGCGCTGCTTGCCGCTTCCCACCACCAGGTAACTCACATCGAGCCCCTCGCGCCGGCACTGCGCAATGGCCTTCAACGCGGTATCGACGCCCTTGTAGGGCTCGAGTCGGGCGACTGTAAGGACCCACGTCCCGCCATTCACGCCGTAACGCGCGCGAACGGCGCGCGTGTCGATGCCCGGCCGGAACTGCTCGGGATCGGTGCCGAGCGGCACGAGCTTCACGTGCTCGGCGAGGGGATCGAGTCCCAGCTCGCGCAGCACCGTCTGGGCCTGCTCGCGGGTCCATTGGCTGTTCGCCACGACGGCCACGGCCGAGCCGAACAACGCTTTCGCCGTCTTGCGCGCGAAACGCGAATGATGGATCGCGTGCAGCTCTTTCAGTAGGTCACCGCCGTGCACGAAAACGCCGTACTTCGTGCCCACGCGTTCGTGCACCCATTTCGCAGGATACGTGCAGGGCCGGATCGAATCGCACCACGCGAAGCGCGGCTTGTGCTGACGCGCCAGTGTGGCCACGCGACGTGACCAGAACAACAGCCCGGCAAGATTGCGGAGCGCTTTGCTCGGTACGGGAAGACGATCGACCATTGCTCCGCTAAAGCGCACGTCGGAATCCTGCGAATCGCGATGCTGGCCCGTCGACACCAGCAGCTCCCCGCGCGGATACCGCCGCGTGACTTCACCCATCATGCGGGCGATGCCGGTCTGCATCGGTGGGAATTCTCCGGTCAGCAGGAAGGTTTTAGCCACGCCGTTGCCGCTCCCATAGAAAGGCGTACTTGAAGAACACGGACGCCGCACTCATTCCCGCGTGGATCGCGCCAAGACGCCCGTCGAGGATGCTGCCGTACAAGAGGTAATCCCGCCAGAACCGGAGCGTTGGGCGCAGGATGAGGTCGCTCCATGAGGCGCGCCGGCCCTGCGCCGCCAGATCGGCCGCGCTCATTCTGCTGTACGCAATGATCTTGTCGAGGTGATGCCGCAGATCGCGGTAGGGCATGTGGTCCAACTCGTGCTGCAACTCGCCCTGCTGACTTTCGGGGAACTCGAGTCCCGGATGTGCCGTCTTGCCTCCGAACCGCCTGTCCCGTTTGAACAGTCGCACCACCCAATCGCGACCCCAATGTCCCCGCCGCAGCACGTGGCCATGAAAAAGATTGCGGCGTTTGACGCGATAGGCTTCGTGTCTTGGCGCCGCCACCACTGCCGCCAGTTCCCCGGCGAGTCCCGATCCAATCCGTTCATCGGCATCGAGCGCGAACACCCACTCGTGCACCGCCGCGGCGATGCCGGCATTCCGCTGCGCCGCGATGCCAGGGGCGATGCCGTTGAGAACTCGCGCGCCCGCCCTGGCAGCGACTGCCGCCGTATCGTCGTTCGATCCGGCGTCCACGACGATCACTTCACCGGCCCACGACAGTCCACGCACGCAGTCCTCGATCTGGCCCGCTTCGTTCAACGTGGGGATGACGACGGTAAGCGCTGCCGGGGAAGACGCCATGCTCCGTATGTTAACGGGAGCGTTCCCCCGCGAGCAATCGGCGACGCGCGATCGCCTCTCTGTATACAACCTCGGTTCGCTCGGCCGTGCGTGGCACGGTGAATTCGGACTGTACCAGCTCGCGTCCTGCCGCGGCAGCGCGGCAACGGAACGCGTCATCACCAAGCATCCGGTCCAACGCCCGCGTCCAGGCGGCGGTATCGAGCGGCGGGACCAGCAGCCCCGTCTCGCCCGGATAGACCAGCTCGGGATTCCCACCAGCTGCTGACGCGATCACAGGAACGCCGAGCGACATCGCCTCGAGGAGTGCTTGCGACAGGCCTTCGATCCGGGACGGTAAGGCCGCAACGGTGGCGAAGCGGTAGAACGCGAGCGGTCGCTCGGTAAACGGGACGTAGACGATGCGATGCCGCGGCGGGACGGCCCGTTCGGCATCGGTAAGCTCGCTGTCCGGCTCGATCCCGACAAAGGCGACCGTGACCGGACGCTCGAGTGCCGGGAGCGCGCGCACCAGGATCTCCTGGTCCTTGCGCCGCGCGACGACCACGACGATAGGCTTGCCGGAGTTGCCGAGCACGGCCTGAGCGGCGGCGAGGTCGGATGGCGCGGGCTCCGCCGCAACGCGCTCGAGATCGATGCCGTTCGGCACCACGCGCAGCCGGCCCGCGGGATGGAGCCGCCGCCGCAAGGCGTTTGCCACTGCGACGCTCACGGCAATGGTACGGTCGGCAGTGAGACCGACGGCAATCAGCTCGGGCGGCGATGTCAGCGGCATGGTACGACGCGTGACGACGAAGGGCTGCGGCAGACGGCGCCGCCACCGGAGCCACGTCAACGCCCGGCGATCGCCAGTCGCGTGACTGTTCACGACATCGACATGCCGCTCCGCAATGACGCGAGCAATCTGACCCGCGACGTGGCGTGTGCCGCGAAAATCCAGGGCCACATGTTCCAGCGACTCCGTATCCGCGACCTGGCGCGCGAGCAGCGTGCCGTCGGGGCAACCGACGAGCACACGATGACCACGGTGTGCCAGCTCGCGACTGAGACTGTAGATGGACTGCGTCGAGCCCGCACCCAGACCCTGGTGTGTCAGCTGTAGAGTCGTGAGACGCGGTGGCTCCGTCATGCGCCGAAGCTAGTTATACTGGGACTCCGATGCACGTCGTGGTCGCGTCGCACCACCGGCTCCCCGTCGAGGGTTATGGCGGACCGCAGCGCGTCGTCGTCGCGCTGGTTCGCGGTCTTGCGGCGCTTGGTCACAAGGTCACGGTGCTGGCACAGCCCGGAACACGCGTCGCCGAAGCGGCGAAGATCGTCGAGGTAGCGCCGCGAATCCTGAAGAACAATGGCGGAGACTTTAACTCGCTGATTCCGGCCGACGCCGATATCGTCCACGCGCACTTCCCGGTCAAAACACTGCCGAAAAACTTCCCGCTCGTACAAACGCTGCACAGTAACTGGAAACCGGGTACGCCGCTCCCTCCCAACACGATCTTTCTCTCAGGCGATCATGCGAAGCGTCATGGCAGCGACGTCTTTGTCTACAACGGCCTCGACCCCGTCGAATACATCTTTCGACGGCGCAAGGAGAAGTGGGACCTGTTCCTTGGGAAGCTCCACAGCGATCGGGGCTATCACTGGGCGATCGATGCCGCTAAGCGCACCGGGCGCCGGCTCATCGTGGCCGGAGGTTGGCGGCCCAGCTTCACCGGCGTAATCAAGTACGTCGGCGAGGTTGGCGGCAAGCGCAAGGCGGTGCTGCTCGCGCGCGCGCGATGTCTGTGGATGCCGGCGCAATGGGACGAGCCGTTCGGATTGCCGACGATCGAAGCCCTGTTCTCCGGGACGCCCGTATTGGGCACCCGGCGAGGCGCGCTGCCGGAGATCGTTACCCCGGACGTGGGCGTGCTGCGTGACAAGATGGATGAGCTGATCACCGCGATGGACAAGGTCGGGTCACTCGATCCGCACGCGTGCCGTGCGCGGGCGGAGCGGCACTTCACGCACCTCGTGATGGCGGAGGCATACGTCCGCATGTATCAGGCCGTGATCAGCGCCGGCAAGCTCCCGGCTGGAAGAGCCACATAGATCGCGACCTGCGGCGCGTGCTGCTGCTTGGCGGTGCGCTGCGTTTGCTCGCCGCGATTTGCAGTCAGGGATTTCTCGCCAGCGACGACCATCACGTCGTCATCACCGCCGCCGATCGACTCGCGAGTGGCGCCGGACTGCCTCCCACGTACGCCCGCTCGGCGTTGTTTCCGGCCACCATCGCCAGCGTCATGACCATCACCCGGTCGCTCGGCGTTCACGATCCCGGCATCGAGATGTTGTTCGTGCGGCTCGTTCAGGGAGCCTACTCGCTGCTGGCTGTGTACTTCGTGTACCGGATCTTGTCCTCACCCCCGGAGCGTTCGCCAAGTCCCGCGCTGCTTGGCGGTCTCCTCGCAGCGGTGTTCTTCGCAATGCCGGTGACCTCGGTGCATCAACTCGAGGAGTCGGTGTGCCAGGTGCCGCTCTTGGCGGCGTACTGGTGGTGGCACCGCAGCGAGTCAGCCGTCGGCCGTCAGCCATCAGCTCTCTGGGCGTCGATGGCCGGGATCGCGCTCGGCGTCGCGCTTATCCTGCGCTTTCCATTGGTAGGGCTCGTCGCAACGTTCGTTATCATCGCGGTGCTGCAGCCACGACGGATCGAAACCAAGCTCGCGTTTCTCGGCGGCCTCATCGTTGTCGTCGTGCTTCAGGGCTACAGCAACGCGCTGATCAATCACGAGTGGTGGTATTCGTTCAAGGCGCGGTTGGGGCCGATGCTGCATCCACAGCGCATGGCGCTCGAGTCGGAGGGCTATCCCAGCAGCCCGCCGTGGCACTACGTCCTCACGCTGCTGGCGGCGCTGATTCCTCCAGCGTCGGTGCTGCTCCTCGCCGCGGCTGTGAAGGGTGGGATATCGCGGCAATACCTTCTGCCTGGCGCCGGCGTCCTGGCGTTTCTGCTGAGCCACAGCGTGATCGCGAACAAACAGGAGCGTTTCCTCCTGCCGATCCTGCCCATCCTTTTCATCCTGATCGCCCTGGGGCTGCCCTGGTTGGCGTCCTGGCTACGGCGCTGGTATCGGGCGATGTGGTGGTATTTCTGGGCTGTGAATGGCGCGCTGCTGCTCGTGCTGACGTTCAGCTTCTCAAAGAAGGATCGTGTGGCACCGTTGGTTTATGTGTACCGACGTCATGATGTGACCGGTGTCCTCGTTGCGCAGTACAATCAGACGTTCACCGTGCCCGAGTACTATCTCGGTCAACCGAGGCCGGTGCTAGTGGTGTCGCAGAAACAGGACGACGCGCGGTTCAGTGAGCGGTGGGTGGCTGACACCGGTTCGAGGATCAATTATGTCGTGCTTTACAGTGACGCGCCCGACAGCGATCGCGCGGCACTCGCTCAGGCACTTGGCCGTCCGCTCACCTTGGTGACCATCATTCAGCCGAGTCTCAGCGATCGCATTGCGCATGCGATCAATCCCCGGCACAACAAGGCTCGTGCAGCCGCGATCTACACCACGACGTAGTTCCGAAACTCGAACACACGCGCGCCGGTCACCCGCTCGATCCAGTCCGAGATATAGAATCGCATGTGCTCGGGCTTGAATTGGCGCGGTCCGATCA
>DATFVZ010000389.1:0-2167 GCA_035259785.1 Gemmatimonadales bacterium | reverse complement strand
AAGTCAGGGCATTTGTCATAGCATTGCCGCTCGCGGGGTGGGGGTTCATCAACTACTTGAGACACCACGCGTGGCGATTTGTGAAGCTGCCCGTCGCCAATCGTACGCTCTGGGGAGGGTGCGGCGACTGGGCCTCGTAGTGTCCGAGTTCGCGGCCAATGGCGGATGCGATCGAGTAAAATCGCAAGCTTACGACGCCTATTGGGTTCCCAACCGAATGCGCGTCCGCAACATCCTGAAATCAGGCCTCGAACAGCGCCATCGCCCCGAGTCTGATGGCTTGAGGCAGATCGAAGTCCGTCACGTCCAGTTCCCCTGCAAGGCGCCTTTGGAGGATCCCGCAGACCAGAACCACGAGCCTCGTCCGTGATATGGTCACGGCCTGCATGAATTCAGCGAGTCGCGTCGGACCGCTCGCGTTCGAGACGGTACGCGGTGTCTCGCCGCTCGGTAGTTGGACCTATAGCATCTGGCGGCCACGTGAGCTGCAGGGGCTGGTCGACCACCTCTGGGCGTACGACGGTCCGAGCTCACATCGACGCAAACGCGTCTTTCCGACTGGCTGCGTAGAACTGATTCTCAACTTCGGTGAGGCCTACCGACTGGTGGAAGGCGCCGGGGTGGAGATGTGCCGCACCGCCTGGCTCTGCGGTCCACAACCGGGACCAATTCTCCTCGAGCAGCCCACGTACCAGCATGTCATCGGCGTCCGGCTACGACCGGCCGGCGCGCACGGCGTCGTCGGCCGGCCGATGCGTGAGACGACCGGGCTCGCGCTGAACCTGAGCGACCTGGTCGGCGCGGAAGCTGACGAGCTTCTGGAGCGTTGTGAGGAGGCACGCTCGATCGAACGTCGCTTTCGAGTCGTCGCACAGTGGATCGCCGGATGCTGCGCGCGGGCACCACGCATGGACGCGGCCGTCGCCTGGCTGGTCGGACAGCTCGATGCGAGCGGTGGCACCGCGCCGATCGCCGCACTGCGCGAGCACGCGGGTCTGTCAAAGATGCGGCTCGTGGAAGCGTTCCGCCGAGAGGTCGGCCTCACGCCCAAGCTGTACGCACGAATCGTGCGCTTCCGTCGGGCGCTCGGCCAGCTGCAGTCGGCGCGACCGCGGCGATTGACCGACGTGGCCCTCGACGCGCAGTACTACGACCAGGCGCACATGAATTCGGACTTCCGCGCGCTCGGCGGCGTCACGCCCCGCGCGTTCCTCGCCGGGCGGCACCCTGTCGGCGACGGCTCCACGGTCAGCGAGGGACCTCTAGCCTCCTGACTTTTCTCCAAGACCGCCTGAGCGCCGCGAGATAGAACAGCCACATGGACACACAGCTTCCGCCTCCGATGGTGATCTACCAGCTGGCGAGCGCGCACTACGTCTCGCAGGCACTTTACGTGGCCGCCCACCTCGGCATTGCCGATCTCCTCGCCGGCGGCCCGCAAACCCACGACACGCTCGCCGCCAAGACCGATACCCACGCGGCGTCGCTCCGGCGCGTGCTGCGTCTGCTCACGAGCGCCGGCGTGTTCTCCGAGACCGACGATGGGCGCTTCGAGCTGACGCCCGTGGGCTCGACGCTTCGTAGCGGGCCGGGCTCGACGCGTGCCGCCGCGCGCCTCTTCGCGGGGCCCATGGTGTGGCAGTGCTGGGGCGATCTGCTGACCACGGTCCGCACCGGAGAGCCGGCATTCCGACGGATCTTCAAGGCCGGATCATTCGAGTGCTTCGCGGACCATCCCGAGGAAGCGGCCGTGTTCGACGACGCGATGGGGTCGTTCACCGCGATGATCGCGGGTCTCGTCGCGGCCGCCTACGATTTCGGCCCCATGCGGGACGTGATCGACGTCGGCGGTGGGGAGGGCAGGCTGCTGACGGGGATCCTCCGCGCCTATCCGAGCTTGAACGGTGCGGTCTTCGATCTCCCACGACTCGCCGAAGCTGCCACGCGGCAGATCGCGACTGCGGGCCTCGCCGCGCGCTACAGGTTCGTGGGCGGAGATTTCTTCGAGACGATCCCGGGCGGCTTTGACGCGTATCTGCTGAAGCACGTCATCCACGACTGGGACGACGAGAGCGCCGTTCGCATCCTCGAGAACTGTCGGCGCGCGATGGGACCGCAGGCAAAGCTCCTACTCGTCGAGGGTGTGTACCCGACGCGCATCGACAGC
>DATFVZ010000388.1:0-2094 GCA_035259785.1 Gemmatimonadales bacterium | reverse complement strand
CCCGAGTGGCGCCGCGCGCCCATGCGGCTGCACAATAATGACCGATGGCACGGATCGTTCATCCCGCCCGAGCCGGGCAACTACCTGTTCGCGATCGAAGCCTGGACCGACCAGTTCGCAACCTGGCGCAAGGAATTCACGCTGCGGAAGGAGGCCGGCCAGGACCTGACGCTGCCCGCGATCGAAGGCCAGGAGCTGCTGGCCGAGCTGGCCCCGCAGGATCGCGAGGCGCGCAGGGTGGTCCAAACCTTCGCCCGGATCTTCGCCGACGAGGGTGACCCCGACCGCCTGCTCGACGACGAGCTCGCGGCGGCGATGGCGAAAAGCGAGACGCGGCCCGATCTCACCCGCAGCGCGGTCGTTCCGCTTTTGGCCGAGCGCGGGCGCACGCGCTTCGGCTCGTGGTACGAGATGGTGCCGCGCAGCCAGGGGCAGCACCCCGGCGAGCACGGCACCTTCGACGACTGCATCGCGCGCCTGCCCGCGATCGCCGCGCTTGGCTTCGACGTGCTCTATCTCACGCCGATCCACCCGGTCGGCGAGACCAACCGCAAGGGCAAGAACAATTCGCTGAACGCGGGACCGGACGACCCCGGCAGCTTCTATGCCATCGGCAACGAGCACGGCGGGCACGACGCGGTCGAGCCGCAACTGGGAACGCTCGAGGACTTCCGGCGTCTCGTTCATGCCTGCAAGGAGTACGGCATGGAGATCGCGCTCGATTTCGCCGTGCAGTGCTCGCTCGACCATCCATGGCTGTCGTTGCATCCGGAATGGTTCCGCTTCCGCCCGGATGGCTCGATCAAGTTCTCCGAGAACCCGCCGAAGAAATACGAGGACATCGTCAACCCGGATTTCAACTGCGCCGACCGCATCGCTTTGTGGGAGGCCTTGCGCAAGGTCGTGATGTTCTGGGTCGAGCAGGGCGTGCGGATCTTCCGCGTCGACAATCCGCACACCAAGCCGTTCCCATTCTGGGAGTGGCTCATCCGCGAGGTGCGCCGGCGCGACCCCGACGTGATCTTCCTCTCCGAAGCCTTCACCCGGCCGAAGGTGATGAAGGCGCTGGCCAAGCTCGGCTTCTCGCAGTCCTACACTTATTTCACCTGGCGGACGACGAAAGAGGAGCTGCAGGCTTATCTCAGCGAGATCACCGACTATCCTGAGCGGGAATATTTCCGGCCGAATTTCTTTGTCACGACACCCGACATCCTGCCGGTGCAGCTGCAGACCGGCGAGCCGTGGATGTTCAAGTCGCGCTTCGCGCTCGCCGCAATGCTGTCGTCGAATTACGGCATCTACAACGGCTTCGAATTGCTCGAGCACGAGCCGATTCCGGGGCGCGAGGAATTTCTCAACTCCGAAAAATACGAGATCAAGACGCGCGACTGGGACGCGCCGGGCAACATCAAGGATTATATCGGCCGGCTGAACGAGATCAGGCGCGAGAACAGCGCGCTGCAGCAGACCGCCAAACTGCAATTTCTGCAGGTCGACAATGACAATGTCATTGGCTTCCTGAAGGAGTCGGTCGGCGGCGAGAACGCGGTCGCCTGCGCCATCGCGATCGCGGACGGGCCGCAGGAACTCTGGCTGCACTTCGGCGACCAGTACATCGGCACGGGCGAGACCAGGAAGCCGGTGCGCGAAATGGAGAATTTGGCAACCGGCGAGCGCCTGCTGCTCGAATGGGGCGGCGTACGGCTGCGCATCGACCCGGGCAACGACCCGGCCCTCATCTTCCGCTGCATCGCATGAGGGCTGATATGACAATTCGGCCCTCAGACTACGAACCAAACTCCGGTCATCCCCGCGCAAGCGGGAACCCAGGGCGGATAGGCACCACGAACGAAATTTTTCGCTGGATCCCCGCTTTCGCGGGGATGAACGGGGTGAGAGCCACCCTGCTCTCATCTTTCATTGCACTGCGTGAGGCCGGCGCATGAACATCCGGCCCGAGATCGCCGTTGCGACCCAGACCGCGGACGATGGGCTGTGGTTCAAGGACGCGATCGTCTACCAGCTGCACGTGAAGGCATTCCGCGACAGCAACGGCGACGGCGTGGGGGATTTCGCCGGCCTCACCGAGAAGCT
>DATFVZ010000387.1:0-14496 GCA_035259785.1 Gemmatimonadales bacterium | reverse complement strand
AGCGACCTGAGACACGGGAAAAACGCATTCGTGAGTCGATCGCGCTGCTCGCGGCCGGCAAGAAGCTTGGCCTGAAGTGAAGCCTACCTCACGGATTCCACCAGTACGTCGCCTTGATCATGAAGATGTTCGTCGCGGGCGCTGTCCACATCGTCGACATCGACTTGCCGAACGCGAACTCACCGGAGTCGTCCGACGCCTGGCGCGCCTGCGTCCACACAAAGAACAGCGTTGAGCCCGGCATGTATTCCCACCGTAGCACTGCATTGCCGCGCAGGGACTTGAAGCTGTAGTCCGGATTGTACGATGCCGTGGTCGCCTCGTACTCATTGGAGCGCGGTTTCGCCAGACGTCTAAAGTCGTCGTACTTCCCAGCTGAGATGAGGGGCTGGACGTAGACCTGCAGCGACAGCGTCGGACTATAGGTCCAATTCGCGCGGATTCCGGCCGACAGCTCGGTCTGCTCGAGGTGGCCAAAAACATAACTGCTGCCATAGGTCGCCGTGGCCGTCGAGTCCGGGACTGTCTCGACGTACTGCCGCGGATAATGGCCGCCCGAGAGATTTGGTCCGACGCTCAACGAGAGATTTGGAACCGGCAAGAACTGAAGGTTGAGATACGAATACCAGTCGTAATCGGCGCTCCCGCGGTAGTACGTCCCGCCTCCGCCGCTCACCGAGAATTGCTTGCGGTTGTCGCTGTTGATGTCGAGACCGGCCTGATATCCGGGCGGGATGAGCGCCAGCGGCCCGCCCCGGGTGAGCCGGTTGGAAACCGTCCAGGGATTGTACGCGAGGTTCCAGTTCATGCCCCAGTAATTGTGCAGCTGCACATATCCGAACTGGAACAGGCCCGACCAAATGATGTTGCCATCCCAATCGTAGTTTCGGAACACCGCGCCACCGGCCTCGGCGTAGCGGAACAACTTGCCAGGCTTGGTCCAGGTGCGACCGCCGCCGAAATGCATGTTGACGTAGCCCGCGCGCGACAGGGCGCCCAGGTCGTTCACATCGAATCCCGGCGAGATGACGCCAACCGCGGAGTTGACGAACGTGTTGCCGCGCTGTTTGGCGAGCGTGAGTCGAGCCGCGCCGCCGGTCAGCGAGGTTGCGAGCGTATCGACCGTGACATGCTGGTTATCGGGCTGCTGGAAATAGTGGGTCGAGTTGCGCTGTACGTCGGTCATCTGCTTGGGGGAGCCGGCGATCCGTGATCCCGCCACCCACGCGGTCGCGACCCAGGTCTTGTCGGAATCGAGGAAAACCCAGCCGTCCGATCCGACCATGAGCGCACTACTGTTGCGGAAGCCCGCCAGCGCCGGATCATCGAACGCGCGAGCCGTGACCGTCGACATGAACCCAAGGCCCTGCCGCCCCTGCTGAAACTCCTTCTGTGCGCGGTAGACGCCCCACCCTGCCAGCGGCTCGATCTCCTGATCCCAGCGGGTACCCATGCTGTCGACCAACGTGGCATGTTCGCGCGCGGTCACCGCGGTCAGCCCGCCGACGTTCCAACTGCCAGCCACTTTGCCCGTGAGCTTTACGGCACCAAGGATGTGTGCCCCACTCGGGAAGTCGACGTAGCCGTTCGGCGGTGCAGAGGCACCCAGGGAACGGCCAATGCGCCGGCTGTAAAAGAAATTCGGCCCAGACCAATTGAAGCCCCAGAAATTCTTCTGGCCGCCATATCCAAAGCTGAAGATCGACGAGCCGTCGACGAAGAAGGGCCGCTTTTCGCTGAAGATCGTCTCGACGTCACTGAGATTGACCACCGCGGGATCGACCTCGACCTGGCCGAAGTCCGGGTTCACGGTCGCGTTCAGCGTCAAGTTCGAACCCAGCCCGATGCGGGCGTCCGCCCCAACGCCCGGGTCGAACTGCGATCCGTCATTGAATGGGTCACGAGGAGAATGCGGCGCGAACGCCGCGCGTGTCGTCACGTAAGGCATCACCTCGAGCCGCCGCGGCGGTTCGATGCGCTCGATGCCGACGAGATCGGGGAAGCGCGACACGAAGCCGCTGCCGTTCTTCGGCGTGAACACGAGATAGGCGAACTCGTTCTTCCGCGCGATATCCCGCCGGAAGTTTATCCCCCAGACGTACGTGCTCTGCCGGACAAAGCGAAGCTGCGAGTACGGGATCCGCATCTCCGCCGTCCAGCCCGTTTCGTCGCGCGTGACTTTGGCTTCCCAGACGCCGTCCCAGCTGTCGTCATCCCATTCGTCGTTGTACAGCGTGCCGTCGTGCAGCGTGCCGGCGGCCGTCACGCCGAAGTAGAAGCCGCTGCGCTTGTCGTGATAGGGATCGATGAACACCTGGAATCGGTCGGAGCTCGTGCCCTGATCGCGCCGGGCGAGGCGTGCGATGATCGAGTCGGGGTGGGAATCGTACAGCCGCGCGCCCACGTAGAGCGCCGCGTCATCATACGCGATGTACACCACCGTGCTCTCGCTGGCCACGGCCCCTTCAACGGGGTCACGCTGCGTGAATCCGGTGATCCGCTCGGCGGTCTGCCACAGCGCTTCCCGCAACTGGCCGTCGATGGCTACAGCCGTACCACCATTCAATCGCACGGCGCGAACCTGTTGCGGCGCTGGCGGTGGAGTGGGTCGCGGGGGTGGCGAATCGATTGCAACGAGAGGCGGTGTATTCCCCGCCAGGGCGAGTAACAGTGCGAGCGTCGTCGACATATTGCGTCCGGAGCAGAAGGTGACGGTGGTCCCCGGTCGCGAACGCTGACGGCGAGCGCGCGGCGGTAACGATTCATATGACAGAAGGAGTCGAAAAAAGGTTGCAAAAGAACGGTCAGGACCTAATGGCGGAGATAAGTTCTAGAGAAGGGATTAACCCAATCTTAGCCGGCCCAGTATTCCTTTTAATAGGACAGACAATCGGCGGGCGACTTGTTGGCTCACCGCCAGAACATCCTCGTGGGACAGGGCCTCGCTGGTGATTCCCGCTCCCGGGTTTGTAATGATAGAGAAGCCCAGGCAGCGCATGCCGCGCGAGCGCGCGACCAGCACCTCCGGCACGGTTGACATCCCGACCGCGTCGGCCCCCAGTCGCTCGAGCATCCGAACTTCGGACGGCGTCTCATACGATGGGCCAAGCAGGGCTGCGTAGACACCCTCCTCGAGCGCGATCCCCTGCTCGCGGGCCACGGTCCGGGCAAGGTCGCGCAGGTTGCGGTCGTATGGGTCGTGCATGATAGGGAAGCGCTGCTCGCCGGCCTGCGCCGGGCCGGCGAGCGGATTACGCCACATGAAATTGATGTGATCGGCGATCAGCATCAGTGTCCCGCCCTGGAACGTGCGCCGCACGCCCCCCGCCGCGTTTGTCACGATCAGGATCTCGACACCCAACTCGCCGAACACGCGGGCGGGGAGCGCAGCGGTCGCGGCCGAATGCCCCTCATAAAGATGAAAGCGTCCGGCCTGGACGATCACCGGGACTTTCTCAAGCGTACCGGCAACCAACTCGCCTTTGTGACCAGCGACTTGAGGTTCTGGAAAACCGGGAATCGTGCTGTACGTGATGCGGATCGACTTTTCTACTTCATCAGCGAGGAATCCCAGGCCGGAGCCGAGGACGATCGCGACCCGCGGTCTGAGCTTCCCCAGATGCATTCGGACCGCAGCCGAAGCTTCACTCACATCCCTAGGCCCTAGGCCCAAGGCCCCAGGCCCCATTACAGAAGGATTCCCGCCAACGTCGCCGAGAGGAAATTGGCCAGCGTCCCGGCGATCATCGCTCGAAATCCGAGGCGCGCGAGATCGTGCTTGCGCTCCGGCGCGAGGGCTCCGATGCCGCCGATTTGAATGCCGATCGAGCTGAGGTTCGCGAAGCCGCACAACGCGAACGTCGCGATTGTGAAGGACACGGGATCGAGCATCGGCTTCATGGGGCCGAGGTGCGCGTAGGCAACGAACTCGTTGACGACCATGCGCTCGCCCAGTAGTGAGCCGACGACGCCGCTATCGTGCCACGGGACGCCCATCACCCAGGCGATCGGCCGAAAGATCCAGCCCAGAACCGTCTGAAGAGTTTCGGGGAACCACGGAGCAAATCCATGGACCCAACCGAACGCGCCGTTCACTAGAGCGATGAGCGCGATGAACGAGATGAGCATCGCGATCACGTTCAGCATCAGATGCAAGCCTTCGCTCGTCCCGCGCGAAGCCGCGTCGAGTACGTTCACGTCCGTGCGCGGGATGTCGACTTTTACGCCGCCGAGTGTTTCGGGGACTTCGGTTTCTGGCTCGAGAATCTTTGCCATCATGATCGTCCCGGGCGCCGTCATGATGACCGCGGTGAGCAAATGACGCGCCTCGATGCCGAAGGCGATATAGGCGGCCATGATCGAGCCCGACACGTGCGCCATACCCGCCGTCATCACCGTCATCAGCTCGGAGCGCGTCATGCGCGGCAAGAACGGGCGGATGGTGAGCGGCGCCTCGGTCTGGCCCATGAAAATCGACGCCGCGACGTTGAGGCTCTCCGCGCCGCTCGCACCCATGATCTTGTTCATCACGACCGCAAACGCCTTCACGACGACTTGCATGACGCCCAGGTAGTACATGATCGCGAACAGCGCGGAAACAAAGATGATCGCGGGCATGATCTGAAACGCGAACACCACACCGAGACTCGAGTGCTGTTTGCCGATCTCACCGAACACGAATTCCGAGCCGGCATACGAGTAGCTGAGAATCTTGGTGACCGTAGCGCCGAGCCAGCGGAAGATCGTCTGACCGATGGGGACGCGAAGCACGAAGATCGCAAACACGAGCTGGAGCCCTACGCCCCATGCCACCACGCGCCTGCTGATCGCGCGGCGGTTGCGCGACAATCCCACGCCGATGCCTAGGATCAGGATGAGCCCGAGCACGCCTGCGAGCCGTGACCCAAGGGTTCGCGGCGTCGCGGCGACCGGCGTGCCCGGAGCCTGTGTGAGCGGCGCCGGCGGGGCCGGTTGCGCGTTCGCGGTGTCCTGGGCTTTGGTGGTGTCCTGCATGAGCGCGTGAATTGTCGCGCCGATCGCCCGGTTCATGTAGCGCGGCAGCGTGAACACGATGACCGCGCAAGTGAAGGTCGCGGCAAACGCAAAGACCACTCGGCGCCAGGACGTCACGACTTGCCCCCTTCCTCGTCGAGTTCACTCTGCACGCGGGAGACCAGCGCGACTTTTTCGTATTCCGGGAGAAAGGCGCTCTCGCACGCATTGAGGACAACGCGGGTGAGATCGGCGGGGCCGAGTCCCAACGCGGCGTGCGCGAGATAATACTCGTCGGTCAGCGTAATGCCGTCGGTCAGCGGACCGTCGGTGTTCAATGTGACCACGACGCCCTGCTCGAAATAGCGCCGAAAGGGATGTTCCGCCACCGTCGACACGACATGCGTGTGCACGTTGCTGGTGAGACACATTTCCAGCGGAATCCGACGTTGCACAACTTCGTCGAGCAGAGCCGCGTCTTCCAAAAGACGTGTACCATGCCCGATGCGCTGTGCACCACATTCGTGCAACGCTTGGTGAATGGAATCCGGGCCATCACCTTCTCCCGCGTGGCAGGTACAGGCCATGCCGTGGGCAGCGGCATACTCGAAGGCCGCACGGTGGTCCTTCGCCGGATGGCCTCGTTCGGCTCCCGCGAGATCGAACGCGGTCACCCCGGCGCCGTGATACTCCGCGGCCGCGCGCGCCAGCTCGAGCGATTCGGCCGGGGGTTTGGTGCGCATCGCGCACACGATGAGGGCCACCTTCGTTCCCGTTTCGGCCGACGCACGCCGAATCCCGGCGAGGGGCGCTTCAATGGCCTGCGCCAATGTCAACGCGGGGCGATGCAGCAGCGGTGAGTATCGCACTTCGACGTAGCGCACATTCTCCGCCGCCTTGTCCAGCACGAACTCGTACGCCACGCGTTCGAGTGCAGGCGCCGTTTGAAGAACCGACAGTGTGATCATGTATTTCTCGAGGTACTCCTCGAGGTTCTTCGCGTGGCGCACCAACATCGCCTTCGCCAGCGCATCCGGCGTGTCCGCTGGAAGGCGAACCCCCTGCTCCCGCGCAAGCTCGAGCATCGTCGCCGGCCGCAGGGCGCCATCGAGGTGCACGTGCAGCTCGGCCTTGGGCCAGCGGCGTAACGCCTCCTTGGTCAGCCGGGCGGGCGGCTTGCCTTCCCGTCTGGCGGAGACCACTACGCGGAACACCGCGCCCGCTTCGGCGATCGGATCGCCCGAGTCAACCGGACGACCGGCGGCATCGGTCACATACGCCGCGGTATCGAGCAGGCGCGCGAGGCCGTCATCCGCCTGTGCAACCGCGTCGCGCACTCGGGCGCCGCGCGGGACATCGACGGCTTTGTCGTTGATGAAAACCCGCATCAGCGGCGGGTTCCAGGTTGATCCATGCGGTGGAATCGCGGCTCGGCTGGAGCCTCGACCGGGGACGGCAGCACATTCAGGTAGCGGATCAGCGCATCGAGATCCACGACGTCGATGTCCTCTCGCGGGACGGCGTTCAGCATGGCGAACCCCGATCCGCCGGTTGCCATGAAGTCGCTGACCACGAGGGTGTAGGTGTGATCCTTCTCGATGCTCTTGCCGTTGGCGAGCCGGGTCCGGACGATGCGCTTGCCCGACTCCTTGCGCGCGTCGTACCAGACCTCCACGCCCGCGATGTGACAATCGGGCAACCGGTCCCCTGCGACGCAATGCTCCAGCGCGCCGAGCAGCGCCGCACTCGATGCGGTGAGCCGCTGCAAGCGATTCTGAAAGGGCTGCACCTGGTAGACGTTGCCCCACGTGACGACGCCCTCGTGCAGATCTGACCGAATGCCGCCGTTGTTCATGATCGCCACATCCGCGCGCCCCGCGCTCCGCTGCGCGTCGGCGATCAGCCGGCCCAACGCGTACTCGTCGCCTTCACGTTTCAACGGAAACTTCATTCGTCCGACGGGGCGCTCCGTTGCCGCCCGAACGGCCTCCTGCTGGCGCGCCAGTGCCGCCACGAGCGCAGGATCGGGGCGTACCTGGTCGGCGTATGGTGTGATCAGCTGCATCCGCACTTCTCGACTCCGGCCACCGACACGCACGAAATCCGCGACCCCGATCGCTCGACCGCTCGATTGCGCCTCGATGATCGGAATGCCGTTCACGACGGTATTGACACCCGAATGCGTGTGGCCGGCGACAATCAGATCGACAGAGCCGGAGTCGAGCTGCCGCGCGACATCGATGATCTCGCCGCGACAGTCCTCTGCACAGATTGCGCCGGCATGCGCCACGACGATGACGAAGTCGGCGGCCGCGCGTGCCTCCGGCAGATAGCGCTTGATCGCTTGTGCGCCGTCGCCGAACGCCAGGCCGCGGATGTTGCGAGCGGCCGTGCTGGTCGGCGTCGCGCTGGTCGTCAATCCCATCACCGCGATGCGCAGGCCGTACTTCGTGATCAGCGTCCACGGCGTCGCCCAGTCAGGACGTGCGTTCGCTGTCATGTTCGTGATGTTGGCAGAAACAAACGCGTACTTGGCCTCGCGCATGCGGGCGCGCAGCGTATCCACCGACCAGTCAAACTCGTGATTGCCGATGGCGGCGGCATCGAGACCCAGTGTGTTCAAGGCATCGATCGTAGTGCGACCGAACGTCAGGTTTGAGAGCGCAGTGCCCTGCATCTGATCCCCCGCGTCGAGACGCACCGTCGTGCAGGCGCAAGCGCGGGCCAGACTATCGAACCATGGTTTCAGCGCCGCCATCCCTCCGACGGGCCGCCCCTCCGACCAGTCCCAGGTCCGCGATTCCAGCTGTCCATGCAGATCCGTGAGCGCCAAAACCCGAAGGATCGTGCTGTCCGGAACACGCGTGGTCACGGCAGCCGCAAACGCGGCCCGGGCCGCCGCGCGCGCCGGGTCCGGAATGATGGCCCAACTGGACCGCAGATAGCTCGCGGTCTGCAGCGTCCGGGCCCGCCGGACTTCCTCAACCAGCAACTCCCGAATGTCCTCGCTGCTGTCGTACACGATCGGGGCCCGCGCCACCATCGTATAGCCACCGCCGCCTGACTGGCGATAGCTGTTTAGCGCCATGGTAAACGTGTCGGTCGGCTGGACGATCTTTCCTTCATACGCCAAGCCGCGAATGCGCTGTCCGACCGGCCGCGAGAGGTCGATGTTATAGATCACGCCGCTCACCACGTCGTAGTTGTAGCCGGCGATACTGTCGTTGAGGATTGGCTGACTGGGTTCGTACGTGCGGAAGTAGCGGGCGGAATGCTCGAGAAATTGGCGTAGCTGCTGGCCCGAGATCTTCACGGCGCGCAGCGTGTTTTCGTAGGGATAGATCCCCGAGAGATCGCGCTGGTGAACGGTGCCTTCGGGGAGACCTGCCTGGACGTCGAAGGCGGCGGTTGCCGACAGCTGCGCGCCAGCTTTGCGCCGCTGCACTTCATTGATGAAGTCGAGCAGTGGTGTGTCCTGCGCGCGCGCGTAGCGCGCGTCGAAGCCGGGCCCCGCGGTGCCGAGCGGCGTCGCGGCCCACTGTCGCGCGGCCTGATGTGCGGCGTCAACACGCCGCGTCAAACGCTGCTGCTCAGCCAGGGACGCCAGCGGCTGCATGTCCGAGTGCACCCTGGTAACTCGCCATCTGCCCGTTCCGGGGTCCTTGCCCAACGACACGTGTACGACGGCGAGGCTCTGCGCCCAGTTCTTCGGCTGGACAAAATGCACGCCGTTGATCACGGTATCGCGAACCTCGCGATGCGTATGTCCGACGATGACGAGATCCGGTTTCGGCGTCGCGGTGGCGAGCGCCGCGGCTTCGTTTTCCGGACCGATGCCGGTCGTATCATAGGACGACTCACCAAACCCGCTGTGGATCAGCGCGATCTTCAGATCGGCTCCTTCACCTTCGAGCCGCGCAATGGCTGGTCCCACAGCGCCCCCGATGCGCCCCACACGCGCGCGCCCCGTCAGCCGCGTCCGATCCCACAGCATCACGCCCGGCGTGGTGAAGCCGGTGATTCCCACCTTCACCGCCCCGCGCGCCAAGATCACCGTTTGCGGAAAGAATGGCGCGCCGGCCGAGTCCTCGATGTTCGCGGAGACGTAATGGTAGGTCGCCTGCTTGGCCGCATTGCGCAGGAAGTCGACGCCGAAGTCGAAGTCGTGGTTTCCCGGCGTCACGACGTCGTATTGCAACACGTTCAGCGCGTCGACGATCGGATGCGGCTGCCGCTTGTCGTAACGGCCGAAGTAGGCCGCAAAGGGGTTGCCCTGCAACAGATCGCCTGCATCGACGAGGATCAGGTTGGCGGGATAGCGCGCCCGAAGCGTTTCGAGTGCGGTCGCGACACGGGAGAGCCCGCCCGGCGCTGGCATGTCCTTGACGTAGTCCCAGCCCAGGACTCTGCCGTGGATATCGGTGGTAGCAACAATGACGAGGTGCGCGGTGTCGCCTTGGGCAGCTGTGGGTGGTGAAGCTGGGGGATTTTGGACAGCAAGAAGCAGCGCGGAGAGCAGAATCATAGTGGGCACAAAGTTGCCAAACCCCCGCGGGGCGCGCCACTTTCCGCATCATGCAGCTGCTTATCGTGAGACACGGCATTGCGGAAGAGCGCGACGCGTGGGGGCCCCACGACGACGACGCCCGCCCGCTGACCGCCGACGGCAAGAAGAAGATGAAGGAAGCGGCGAAGGGACTGCGTTCGCTGGTACCGAAACTCGACGTCCTGGCCAGCAGCCCGCTGACTCGCGCGATGCAGACGGCGCTGATCCTGGCGAAGGTGTTCGACAAGGACGAACCGCTGAAGGTCGATGCGCTGGCGCCCGGTCAACATCCGTCCGCGTTCGCCGCCTGGCTACGCAGCCAGGCGGCACGCAAGACGGTCGCGGTCGTCGGCCACGAGCCGTCGCTCGGCACGATCGTCAGCTGGCTCGCTGCGGGGGTCGAGCAGTCGTTCGTCGAGCTTGGCAAGGGCGGAGCCTGCCTGCTCGATCTTGGGGAGCGCATCGACGCGGGCGAGGCGAAGGTAGAATGGGTGCTGCGCCCGAGCCAGTTGCGTGCGTTGGGATGATGCCCAGCTTCGCTCGAGCGAGACCTACCTCAGCTTAAGTCGAGCCGTCATCCGGCACCTTCCGCCCCGCCGTCCCCTTGGTACCACGCCGGGGGCGTTGCGTCGCGGTGGCCCTACGCGCTTCGCCTTTCCCCTTCTTCCCGTTGCGCCGGGGCACGGGGACGAACAGACGGTGGCCCGCATGGCCTACGACCTGCGCGGAGCCGCGCGCCAGGCTGTGGAGCACGGTCTGTGATCGAACGGTCGTTTGCGCTTCTGCGGGCGTGACGCGGCGATAGGAGCCGTCGGAGTTCTGCAATCGCGCCTTGACGTTATCGCCGAGAATCGTTGGCAATATGCGGTCCAGGATGCGCGCCTTCAGCTGCGCATCCTCGACAGGGAACATCACCTCGATGCGTCGCACGAAGTTGCGTGGCATCCAGTCCGCGCTCGCGAGAAAAACCTCGGGGTTGCCGCCATTGCTGAAGTAGAAGACCCGACTGTGCTCCAGAAAGCGGTCGACGATGCTCATCACACGGATCCGCTCGGAAACGCCCGGAAGCCCGGCGCGCAGACAGCAGATGCCGCGGATGATGAGGTCGATCTCCACACCTGCCTGTGACGCGCGGTACAGCGCATCGATGACGGAGACTTCCACCAGCGCATTCATCTTGACTGTGATGCGCGCCGGGCGCCCCGCTTCGGCGTGCTTGCGTTCCCGATCGATGAGCGTGATCACCCGCTCGCGGAGCTCGACCGGCGCGACGACGAGCTTACGCCAACGCCGGGTCCGGGAATAGCCGGTGAGGAGGTTGAACATCTCGCTGACGTCTTCGCCAAAGGCGGGATCGGCGGTGAACAGCCCGAGATCGGTGTAAATGCGCGCCGTGATGGGATTGTAGTTGCCGGTGGCGAGATGCACGTAGCGGTGCAACCCTCCCCGCTCCCGTCGCACGACCAGCGCGGCTTTGCAGTGGGTCTTGAGCCCCACGATTCCATATACGACGTGCACACCGGCCTGCTCGAGCGCGCGAGCCCAGACGATGTTGTTTTCCTCATCGTAGCGCGCCTTCAATTCGACCAATGCAGTCACCTGCTTGCCGTTTTGCGCGGCCCGGGCGAGCGCGGAAATAATGGGGCTCGCCCCACTGGTCCGGTACAACGTCTGCTTGATGGCAAGGACCTGCGGATCGTCGGCCGCGCGATCGATGAAATCGACCACCGCCCCGAACGACTCGTAGGGGTGATGGACGAGCACGTCCTGGGCGCGGATCACGTCAAACGGATTGTCGCCGGCGACGAACGCCGGTGCCGGCCGGGGCATAAGCGCCTCGTCGCGCAATGCCTTGAACCCGTCCCCACGGTGAAGCGCCATCAGCGCCGTGACATCCACCGGTCCATTCACGCGGTAGACGTCGTTCTCGTGCAGCTCGAGCGCGCCCATCAACATCAGGGCGAAGCGCGGGTCTCCCGAAGCCAGAATCTCGAGACGCACCGCATCGCCGAGAATTCGCTGCCGCAGCGTCTCTTCAATCGTCTGCAAGAGATCCTCAGCCTCGTCCTCGTTGATCGCGAGATCGGTGTTCCGTGTAACCCGAAAGACCGTGTGCGCCAGTACCCGGAACCCGCCGAACAAGTCGCCGAGGTGGGCCGCAATGATTTCTTCGAGCAGCACGAACCGCAGGCGATCGGCCGGACCCGGGAGCGCCACCACGCGATCCAGCAGCGCCGGCACCTGGAGCACGGCGTACAGCTGCTGCCCGGACTCCGCGTTCTCCACCAGGAGCACGATGTTGAGGCTCTTGTTGTGCACGTGCGGGAAGGGGTGTCCCGGATCGATCGCCAGCGGTGTGAGGATAGGATAGATCTCGCGCGCGAACAGCTTGTCGAGATGCTCGCGCTCCGCGGCATCCAGCTGCTCGAGCCCCACCCGCTCGATCCCCGCCGCCTTGAGTCCCGGCATGATCTCGCTGTCGAGCAACCGATGCTGCTCGGCCACGAGCGCGTGCACGCGCTCCGCGATCCGAGCCAGCTGCTGCGCCGGGTCTAGGCCGTCCGCTCCGTAATCCTGCGGCTCAATTCCCGCATAGAGCTGCTGCTGCAGGCCGGCCACCCGGACCTCGAAAAACTCGTCGAGGTTCGCGCTGAAGATCGCCGCGAACTTGAGCCGTTCGAGCAGAGGGTTCGTCGGATCCGCCGCCTCCTCGAGCACGCGCGCGTTGAACTCGAGCCAGCTGAGCTCGCGGTTGAGATAATGATCGGCCGGGAACGCCGGCTGGTAGTTTGAGGCCAGGATCAGCTCGCCAGGCGCAGACGGGCTTTGCGACGTACCCCTTCCGCGCGCGCCCAGGTGAAGCGCGGCTCCAAACCAAACGCGTGCTCGAACAAGCCGGACTTGCGCTCGGCATCCCAGATCTCGACGCGCGGATCGGTGCGCGCCTGCAGCGTCAATTCCACGACGTCCCGATGAGTCGCGCACGTCAGCGCGGTGATGCGCTGCGTGTGCGTGCGATCCAGGCCATCGGCCACGCGCAGCAGGCCCGCGAGTGCGCGCACGAGCTTTCGGTCGGGGCGCTCGAGACGCGCGAACGCCGTGTGGCGCTTCGAGGGAAACGCCTTGCGATGATATCGCGCTACACACGCGATGAGCTCCAGCTCGCGCGGTGTGAATCCCTGCAGGTCCCCGTGCAGAATCAGATGGTAGGCATGCTTGTGATGCTTGGTGTGATTGATCACGTACCCGATGTCGTGCAGCAACGCGGCCGCTTCGAGCAACTCCCGGGCGCCGGCAGGTAAGCCGTAGCGTTGCGCCAGACCGTCGAACAGCTGTGTCGCCAGGCGCGCCACCTGCTCGCAGTGGCGCTCGTTGGAGCGGCACTGCCGCGCGAACGCCCGCGCCGAATCGAGGCGGTTGAGCGGATGCGCGGTCGCATCCGCGTCTTGGGGGAAGCGATCGGCGATCATCGTCAAGAGGAGCCCGTCGCGCAGGCCTCCGCTGTTGACGAGGATTTGGTGCGTATCGAGCCGCTTGGCGAGCCGCGCGATCGCCGCCACCCCGGCGACGATGATGTCGGCGCGACGTGGGTTGAGGCCCTGAATCTCTCGGCGTTCGGCGAGCGGTGTGGCGCGCAGCCGGTGGAGGAGGTGAACGACTTCCCCGCGGGACAACGCGTAACCCTGGACGGGGCGCGCTGTCCCTTCGCGCTCGAGCTGCGCCATCTCCGCGAGATTGGTGAACGTGCCCCCGCTCCCGATCATGATTTCAGGGTGAAAGGGTGGCTTGCGGAGGTGCTCGTCAAGCACGCGATCGATGCCGCGGCGCAGTTTGCGCCACCGCTTGGGGGACAGGACACCCGCCGTATCGTAGCGCTCGGTGAGTCGCACAGCTCCGAGCGGCAGCGTGAGGACCTCATCCACGACGGACCCGGCGGTGAGCGTGACCTCGAGACTGCCGCCGCCGATGTCCACGATCGCAACCGACCGTCCGGCGAGATCGAAATGGCGCCGGGCGCTGCGCAGCGCAAACTGCGCTTCCTCTTCGCCCGAGATGACTTCGACGCGGAGGCCGCAGCGGCGCCGCACTTCCTGGCAGAACGCGCGGCCGTTCGACGCTTCCCGGACGGCACTCGTCGCGACCGCGCGCAGCTCGGCGACCATGAAGCCGTCGGCGATGACTTTCATGCGGGCCAGCGCCGCCAGTGAGCGCTCGATCGGCTCGCTGGCCAGGCGGCCCCGCGCGAACAGGCCGTGACCCAGCCGAGTCATCTCGCGCTCTTCGTCGAGCACACGGTAGCCGCCATCGGGCTCGACTTCGGCGACGATGAGGCGGATCGAATTGGTACCAATATCGATCGCGGCAAGACGGACCGGAGAAACGGGCATTAGGAAAGCTAGCGCCGCTTTGTCACAAAGCCGTTACATTCCCGTAACTGAGACGATTCCCGACGACTCTCCGCAAACGGTACTTTCAGTGCCACGAGGCGCGTCCCTTGGCGCCTCGTGGTCCCGTGCCGCCTAAGGAGAGCCGTGTGAAACCGCGTCCGGTCGCCGACTTGCTGACGACCCTCAACGAGCCGATTCGGCTGCGTATTCTGAACAGTATTTCCTGCGTGCCGCTCGCCGTTGCCGACCTCGCCGCGATTCTCGCGACCCCCGAAACAGTCGTCGTCGAAGCGATCAAGGCATTACGGGATATTGGCATCGTGCGCGCGTTCACCGTGGTGCCGTACGTCCTGTACGCTGTCGCGCCGCTCACAGAGCATCATGAGCGGTTGGTGCGCGCGGCACTCGACCGAGTCTACAACGACCCGGTGGCACAGCACGACCGCACCGCGGCCCGGCAACGCTCGCGCGCCCGTATGGACACCCGCACGCGCTCAGCGCCCATGAATGCCACCTGACGGCGGTGCGGCACAGCCGCCCCGCATTCTCGTCGTCGACGACGAGCCCGAC
>DATFVZ010000386.1:0-2107 GCA_035259785.1 Gemmatimonadales bacterium | reverse complement strand
CTACGTGTCGTGCCTCGACTTCCCGCGCGTCGGTGCCGCGTCCCCCCAGTGGTCCGTGGCTCTCGGGCACACGCTGGGCCGGCGGCTCGGCGTTCGCGCGATCGTCGGTGGCGGATCGCTGGGTTGGGCGTCGGGTGAGGGAGGCGGCGGCAGCATAACGTGGCATTGGTCTGCTACCACGGTCAGCGGCCAGGTGACGTACGATCTGCCTCCGGCTCAGTGGTTCAAGAACGATGCATTCGGAGCCACGTTTGGCGCCGGGCCTGTGATGGCATGGGTGCGCAGCGGCCGCGGCGTGCCGGGCGCTTATCCCGCGGACTCCAACTCCGAAGTCACGCGACTCGGCCTCGAGCTCCGCGCCGCCGGCACATGGTGGCACGGAAAGCAACGGCACTTCTTTATGGGTTTCGAGGTCGGTTATCGCTTCTTGCCGGGGCGGACAGAGGGTCCGCACGTCCTGGATTCAGGATCAGGAGAGCTACCGAGCTTTAACGCAGCGTACCACCACTTGACGGTCGGAGTAGTGGCAGGCGTGCAGTTGGACTTCCCTTAGGAGCATGTCGGAAATCGCGTCTGTAGAGTCAGGACGACTCCTTCCTCAAACTCTTGTTGAATCGCTTGCAGGTCCTCGTCCGCCTTGGACGACTCCAGTTTGACCAGGGTGACGCGCGTGCCGCACGGTGACACGTCTCCCAGCGTGATCGTTAACCCACGCCCGGACAGCTGGTCGGTTGTAGACCCGAGATGTTCGTTGGCGGAGTCCCATTCATGCGCGAGCAAGTAGGCCCGCACCGCGGCTCGCTGGCCATTCACTTGATAGTCCGTGCCCGCCGGAAAGTCGTAGTTGTATGACGGTGATGTCGACGTCGCCAAGAACGCGATCACCGCGACGGCGCTCATGCCTGCGGCGGCCACTCGACGCGCGACGATGATCCAGCGGTGATGCGCTGATCGTGGACGCTCGAGTGCCGACTGATATGATGGGAGCAGCGCGACAAGCGCGATCCAGTCCGTATAATCGACGACGCGGCTCACCGGCCAGAGCCCAATCGCGTTCCACGAGGTGATTAGTGGATCGCTGAGTGGCGCCTTCCACACAACGAAGCCGACCGCGGTGAGGACGTAAATCAGGCGCTGCCGGTGTGGCAGAAACGCCGAGCAGAATAAAGGAAAGGCGTACAGCCCGGCGAAGTCTGACAGCTTCCCAGTCCACCAGCTTCCCAGCGCCGGCTTGAGAATCCAATCGTTCACCAGGAGCAGCGCCACCGCGGTGACAAAGCCTGGCGACGCCAACACCGCTGCCCACTCGCGGTCATCCTGGTCGCCGTACCTGCCGCCGACTGATTCCGGCAGCATTAGGCCCGGCCACGAGGCTTCCGCCTCGCCCGCTTCCGCCGAGCCACCGCGACGGCGTTCTCGGCCCAGGAACGAAGTTGTTCGGGATCCTCCAGCAGATCGGCCGGCACTTCGTAGTACTGCATGACCTCACCATCCTCGCCATAAGGACGGAACGGCCCCATGCCGCGACGCTCAAAATCGGGCCGATTCGAATCATCGACTTTGAAATACAGAACATCTTCGGCGATCAGAGCGAAGAAGAATTCGCCGGAGTAGATCCCGACGCCGCCGAACATGGTCCGAGCGCGCACGGCGGGAACCGCTCGACTCAACTGATCGATGACAAAGGTTCGGAAACTCGAGCCAGCCATGGGGCCTTCATTTTGCAGCCAGACGCTGACGGACCTCATCCACAACTTTTCGACCACTGGGAAGAACGCCGAGCGCCGCGAGCTTTCCCCCGTCCACGACCACTTCGCCGTCAACCAGGACCGTGAACTCGCCGTAATGACCGCGGACCATCTCCACCTCGGTCTTGAGCTCGCGCCGAATCCGCGCCGCCACCCGGACGGCATGAATGCCGGATACTCAGTAGACGCAGTACCGGAACGCTACTCGCGCCATATGGGGCACCGATCCTTTCGTCTCATCGTTCCGCCCGGCGATCGAGCGTCGGCTTCAGGTCGACGATCGGCGTACCGTCGATCGCTTCCAGTGCGCGTACCCGCACGCGCGTCGGCGCGGCAACTTCGACGATCGTCACGCGATG
>DATFVZ010000385.1:0-3252 GCA_035259785.1 Gemmatimonadales bacterium | reverse complement strand
TCGCGCCTGCTGCGGATGCTCGGGCTTCCGCAAGATGCGCGTTTTTCGGGACACGCCGATTTCCTCGCGCGGCTGCCGATCCACCCGGAAGACCGCGACCGCGTCGCGCAGATCGTGCAGCAGCATTACGCCGGCAATACGACCCGCCTGGAGTTCGGCCTGCGCATCGTGCGCCGTGGCGAGGTACGCTGGCTGCACACCACGCAGCTCTGTCTGCGCGATCCGTGGGGCGGGTTGCTGCGCGTCAGCAGTGCCGTCACCGACGTCACGGAGGCGAGAGAGGCGGAAGAAGCCCTGCGGCGCAGCGAGGCGCGCAAGGGCGCGGTGCTCGACACCGCCCTCGATTGCATTATTGCAATGGACGAGAACGGACGGATCGTGGATTTCAATCCTGCCGCCGAGCGCACTTTCGGTGTGCTGCGAAGCGAAGCCCTCGGCCGCGACGTTGCAGACTTGATCCTTCCGGCGCGGCTGCGTGAAGCACATCGCCTGGAGTTGGCGCGCTTTCTCGAAACCCGGGAGGCAACGATGCTCGGTAGGCGCCGCGAGCTTGCCGCGCTGCGGGCGGACGGAACCGAGTTTCCGATCGAGCTCGCGATCGCGGCGACGCGGGTCGGCGGAGACTGGCTGTTCACCGCGTATCTGCGCGACATCACCGAGCGAAGGTCCATCGAGGAGGAGCTGCGCGAATCGGAACAGCAATACCGCACGCTGTTCGATTCGATTGACGAGGGTTTTTGCACCATTGAAGTTCTGTTTGACGAGAACGTAAAGCCGGTTGATTACCGTTTTCTGCAAATCAACCCGTCGTTTGAACGGCAGACGGGAATCAAGAACGCCGTCGGCAGGCGGATGCGCGAGATCGCGCCACAGCACGAAGAACATTGGTTCGAGACTTACGGCAAGATCGCACTGACGGGCGAGCCGATGCGCTTTGAAAACGAAGCCAAACAACTCGGACGCTGGTATGACGTTTACGCGTTCCGCCTCGAGGACCCGAAGCTCAGGCGCGTCGGAATCCTCTTCAACGACATCACCGAGCGCAAGCGCGCCGAGGAGGAACTGCGCGCGCGCCAGGAAATGCTCGACCTCGCACAGAAGGCGGCACGCGCGGTGGCGTTCGAGTGGCGCAGAGGCGCTCCCGCGGCAACGAGCGGGTGGCCGGTGTCCTGGACCGTCCGGGTGTCGGCCGAGCTCGAAGGGATCTTCGGCGTCGCGCCCGGCAGCTTCGACGGGAGCTACGAGAGCTGGAAGAAGCTCGTTCACCCGGAGGATTGGGCCGCGGTCAAGAGCTCGCTCGCGATCGCTGGCAAGACCGGAGACATGTCCTCCGAGTATCGCGTAGTGATCTCGGGCAGCGCGCCGCGCTGGGTGCAATCGAAGGGACGCATGCTGTTCGACAGCCAAGGCGAGCCCGAGCGGCTCGTTGGCTTCGTGCTCGACGTGACGGAGAAGCACACGGCCGAGGACGAGTTGCGCCGCCTCGAGAAGCAGCTGCGCCAGGCCCAGCGCCTCGAGGCGCTGGGCACCCTTGCGGCCGGCATTGCCCACGACTTCAACAACATCCTGGGAGCGATTCTCGGCTTCAGCGAAATGGCGGCGCGCGATGCCCCGAAGGGGAGCCGGCTCGGCCGCGATGTCGACGCGATCATCGTGGCCGGCGAGCGCGGCCGCGCGCTGATCGACAAGATCATCGCCTTCAGCAGCAGCAGGAGCACGGGCGAGCGCGTCGCCGTGCACGTGGAGAGGGTGGTGCGCGAGGCTATGGCTCTCGTCGCGGCCAAGCTGCCCGAGGGGGTGCGTATCGATGCCAAGCTAAGCGCAGGCCTGGCGGCGACACGCGGCGACCCGACGCAGGTCCACCAGGTATTGCTGAATCTCGCTACCAACGCGGTTCACGCCATGCAGTCTGGCGGTACGCTGCGCGTAGCGCTCGAACTGTTGCGCGTCGACACGCCGCGCCTGGCGACGGTCGGTACGCTGGAGCCCGGCGAGTACATCGCGCTCACGGTAAGAGACACCGGCACCGGCATGAGCCCCGAAGTGCTCGAACGCATGTTCGATCCGTTCTTCACCACCAAGGAGACGGGCACAGGCACCGGCCTTGGACTGTCGCTGGTGCATGGCATCGTCGCCGACATGAATGGCGCTATCGATGTGACAAGCAAGCTGGGCGCGGGCACCGAGTTCATTGTGTACCTTCCACGCACCGGCGATGCCGCCGAGTCCGCCGAGGAAGATAGCGAACCCGTCGTGCCGGGCGGGGCGGGCGAGCGGGTGCTGGTGGTCGACGACGAGGAGCCGCTGATGAGGCTTGCGGCGCGCACGCTGGAGGAACTCGGGTATGCGCCTTCGGGTTTCACCTCGAGCGCAGCGGCGCTGGAGGCGTTTCGCTCCGAACCCGCGGGCTTCGATGCCGTGATCACCGACGAGCGCATGCCGGGCATGTCGGGTACCGCCTTGATCCGCGAAATGCGCGGCATTCGCGGGGACATTCCCGTCCTGCTGATGAGCGGCTTTGTCGGGGGCGCGGTTGCGAGCGCGGCGCGCAAGGCGGGCGCGGACGAAGTGCTGAAAAAGCCGCTGCTCGCCCGCGACCTTGCGACAAGTCTCGCGCGGATATTGCAAAGGCGCTGAATGGATTCGCGCGCTCCGTCTTAAAGGCAATTCAGCCAAGGAGGAACACTAAATGTTGTATCACGCTGATTTTCACATCGAGTATCCGGCATCCATGTCGCAAAAGGATTTCTTCTCTATCTGGGCCCGAGAAGCCGAAGCGGCTTTGGGCGCAAAGAAGGCGGGCGTGGTCATCGACATCTGGAAATGTGTGGGCTCTCGGCGTGTGATTGTTGTCGTCGATGTGGATAGTCTGGACACGCTCGACCGAATGCTGCTCGATCTGCCGATCATGAAAGAACACGGCCAACATGTGCAGGTCGATGTGACTCCCCTGCGTCGGTTTGAAGACTTCGCCGCCGATGTGAAAAAGCGGCTTGCGTAACGGTTTTTGGGGCAACGCTGCCGACTCAAACGGGTGAGACTCTCGCGCTCCAGATCCGACGTATACGAAGGTATCGTCGATACTATCGTTCAATAGTTTTCGCTGCGCGGTTGTGGTCTTTTTGGGTCTGGGTATCGATCGCGGGCAGCGTGCAGGAGATCGACCTACATGAGTCACTCTCCAATTCACCGCCACTCGCGCGGCCCCGTCGGAATAACACTCAGACCATGGAGGTCACTGCGATGAATGCA
>DATFVZ010000384.1:0-26495 GCA_035259785.1 Gemmatimonadales bacterium | reverse complement strand
TCGAACAGTACGGCTGGATCCTCGCTGCTCACTTCCACGGCGCGTTGTCGTTCGAGGAGCGCGGCCGAGTCTCTCCCGGCCTGTTCGTGGATGCTCGCCAAATAGCTGTGCGCCATGACGAGACCCAGATCATGCTCGAGGGACTCCTGGTACAGGGCGACGGCGCTGTCGGTGTTTCCTGCGCGGTCGTGCAGCACCGCCAGCATGAAGCGGTACTCGTTGTCATTGAGCGGAACGGGAATGACCTCATCCCGCTGCTGCTGCTTCAGCGTTCGGTTGAGAAGGGCGCGGAAATCGGGGATGGCACGAGCGTATTGGCCGCTGTGGGCTGCGGCCAGGCCGCGGTACCACAGGATGTAATCGGGGACTTTGTCGGGATGTTTGGACTCGTCAAACTCCTGCTCGGCCAGGCTCGCCAGGCGCTCCCGGGCTGAGAGGTAGCGGCCCATGGCCAGATCCACGGCCCACGCGTAGTAGCGCAGGTAGATCTGATAGTCTCGCAGGTTGTAGTTCAACGCCTGCGGTTCCTCGGGGACATCAATTCCCATGATCTCGAGGTTCACCATGGGATCGGTACGAAATGCGCGCTGGTAGAGCTCGCGCGCTTCCTTTACGGCGGGCCGCCAGGCTTCCGGCACTCGATCGCGCATTTCCTCATCGCGAAGCTTGGTCCTGCGCGCGTACGGGAGCGAAGCCAGCGCAAGGTAGGCTTCCGGGTAGCGTGGCTCCATCGCCATCGCGAGCCGGAGGAGGCTATCGGCCTGGCGCCAGTGGTGCTGTCTCCAGTGCGCCAGCCCGAGGTAATACGTCCGCCGGGCATCGTTCGTGTCTTCGCGTGCCCAGGCTTCCAGGTCCTTGAGATCTCGGCGGAGAACGTATGCAAGCTGCCCGTATGCCTCGGCGGGCGGGACCAGCAGCATCAGGACGACGGCGAGTCTGCACATGGGCAGCCTGCGATGTTCGGAATATTAATTATACGTCCGCACCCTAGACGGCGATCCTCAGCCGCCCCAAACGTCATAATCCGCGGTCAGTTCTCCTTGCGGTAGACAACCCGGCCTCCAACAATGGTGTACCGGGGCTTGATTGTCCCCAACGACTCCGGCGCCACAGCGAATGGATCGCGATCGAGCACGACTACGTCGGCGAACCGGCCCGTCGCCAGCGTCCCCCACTTCTGCTCGTTGAATGTGGCCCACGCGTTGCCGTACGTATATGCCCGCAGCGTCTCGCCGAGCGTGATCTTCTGCTCGGGCACCCACCCTCCGGGATTCTTGCCGTCGAGCGTGCGGCGCGTGACGGCGGCGTACACGCCGAGCATCGGATCGAGCGGTGCCACGGTCCAGTCCGAGCCAAATGCCAGCGAGGCCTCGGTTTCGAGCAGCGTGCGAAAGGCGTACGTGCCTTTGATTCGCTCCGGGCCGATACGCTGCTCGAGCCAGCGGCCGTCGTCGATTGCGTGGTACGGCTGCATCGACGCCACCACTCTCTGCCTGCCGAAGCGGGGGATGTCTTCGAGACGCAGATGCTGCGCGTGCTCCACGCGGAAGCGGCGATCGCGCGGGTCGTGCGCGCGCGTGATGCTGTCGAAGATCGCGAGCAAGATGGCGTTGGCGCGGTCGCCGATGGCGTGTACTGCGACCTGTAGCCCGGCTGAATCGGCGGCGCTTATCCACTGTCGCATGTCGGCCTCGGGATGCTGCATCAGACCCCGATAATTGGCGGAATCGGTAAAGGGCTCGAAAAAGAACGCCGTGCGTGACCCGGCGGAGCCGTCCATGTACCCTTTCACGCCGCCAATGCGCACCCAATCATCCCCTGCGTGACGCGCCATGCTCTCCGCGACCGCCTTCCAGCTTTCCAGCGGCAGGTAAACAGACACGCGGATCGTCAGGCGATTGGCCTGCTCGAGCCGGCGATAGCTCGCGAGATCCGCGAACGAAGCCGACATATGCGCGGTCGCGGTCACCCCGAGGGCAGCGGCATGCGCAACTGCGCGCGCGAGAGCAGAATCGCGCCGCTCAGGCGAGGGCTCGGGCGCGGCACGCCAGATCAAGTCCATCGCCTGGTCCTTGAAGATGCCGATCGGCGCGCCGCGAGCGTCATGCGGAATTTCACCGCCTAACGGCACCGGCGTGTCGCTCCCTACGGCGGCGGCGCGCATCGCGGCGCTGTTCGCCAGGGCCATATGGCCGTCCAGCCGGTTGACGAACACGGGATTGTTCGGCGTGACGGAGTCGATCCAGCCGTGCTGCGGCAGCGGAGCGCCGCGCCACAGCGTGTGATCCCAGTCGCCGCCGGTAATCCACTCCCCGGGCTTGAGTCGTGCGGCGTAGTTCTTCAGTCGGCGTACGAACTCCTGCGGCGTCGCCGCATCGCGCAGGTCCACGGATGCCAGCTGAAAGCCGCCATCGATGAAGTGCGTATGACCGTCCGCGAAGCCCGGCATCACGAGACCGCCAGCCGCCTGCAGCACTTCGGTCTTGGACCCTACGAAGCGGGCGACCGTGGCCGAGTCGCCGACGGCGACGATCTTGCCGTTTGCGATTGCCACCGCACCCGGCTGCCCACGCCCAGTCGAGAGGCCGGTCCACACGGGCCCGCCCTGTATGACGAGGTCTGCTTTTTGCCCGCACCCCACGAGCGCGAGTGACAGGACCACGAGGAACGACGCACGACGCACGGTTTCTCCTAGCGGAGACGTGTGAGATTGCGGATTGTGTCGATCGCGGCCAAGGGATTCCCACCGGCGTCGGACTTGGCCGGCTTCAGACCGCTCAAACCGTCGCGAATGTCGAGGAGCACTTCGAGCAGGAGCTGCTCACGTTGGTAGGCGGCGTCGAGATCGAACATGCGGCGCTCGTCGCCGCCCTGTTTGGCTCGCTCGTAGGCTTCGCGGTACACCGCATCGAGATTGTCGAGAATCTGTTGGCGCTGGCGTGGCATGCGCAGAAGCTATCAGTCCTGTGGACCGCGCTCCAGCGCGCGAATCAACGCGCGACAGAACTGCGGCAAGTCGGCGGGTGTCCGCGACGAAATCAAATTGCCGTCCACGACGACGGCGCTGTCCTCCCACACCACGCCCGCGTTTTCCATGTCGTCTTTGATCGCCCGAACACTTGTTGCGCGTTTTCCCTTGAGGATCTTTGCTGAGATCGGCACCCAGCCGGCGTGACAAATGAAGGCGACTGGCTTGCCCGCTTGATAGATCTCTCGCGTAAGCTGTAAGACCTTCTCAAAGCGCCGCAGTTGGTCGGGTGCGAAACCTCCGGGAATAACCAGTCCGTCAAAATCTGAAGCTTGAACCTGATCCACCTGAGTGTCGACGGTGACCGGATAGCCTCGCTTGCCCTGATACGTTTTCTCACCGATTCCAGCGACAACCGTTTGCGATCCCTCTTCTTCGAGTCGGATCTTGGGATACCACAACTCCAAGTCTTCATAGAGCGGACCCGCGAAGAACAGCACGCGTTTTCCCTGCAGCGACATATCACCTCCGGTCAGTTACCGTCCAACAGTCCAACCGTCCAACCGTCTGTCTGTCAGTCCGACGGTTTTAGGACGAGCCCACTCGGCACCTTCGGCACGAAGTACGTGGATTTCGGCGGCATCACGTCGCCGGCGTCCGCGACCGCAAAGACTTGCTCCACTTTGGTCGGGTTCAGCAGAACCGCGGCCGCGGCGCCCCCTTGCCGCACCGACTGCAGCGCCTCGTTCGCATCCGCGGTGTAGCGCACGATCGGCGTCGAGGTGCTCGCGCCGAGGATCTCCTGCACGACTAGGGACTCCACGCGTGCCACATCTAGATCGCGCACGGCCACACTGCGTGCGAGAGCCGGCATGCGATCGACGACCGCGTCGGGTCGCATCACCAGTGCCACGATCCGCGACCGATCTGCCACAAGGCAGGCCGTCTGATTATGGCCCAGAGTCGCCAGATGCCGGATCGGATCGACGCTCGCGGGAACGGGCTGCACGTCGAACCAGTCACGCCAGCGCGCCAGCATGCCTTCGATCTCCCGCCCGGCGCCGAAGATCACGCGGTGCGTGGGCAGCACGACAAGACCAGGCTCCCGCGCGGACACGATCAGAGACAGGACACGATCGGCCGCAGGATTCTCCTGCGCGTAGGCGCTCGCGGTCTCATAGCGATGGTGTCCATCGGCGATGTACAAAGGGGAAGGGGGAAGGGGGAAGGAGGAAGGGTCGCGCACGGCCCACACGCGAATCCCCACTCCGTTCAGCTCCGCCGTCGCGTCGGGCTTGGCCTGGGCCACCGCCGCGACCGCATCGGCGAGCGCGCGGCCGTGATCGGGAGCGAGGAGAAATATCGACTCGATGTTCGTCACGGTCGCACGCAGCAACGCCAAGCGATCTTCCTTGGGACCCGCATGCGTCCGTTCGTGTGGGCGAACTCGGCGCGGCTCGTATCCTTCGGCCTTGACCGCGGCAAGCACACCCCGCCGTGTGAATGGCTCACCGCTCCGCAGCGCGAAGTCCTGTGCAATCACGTACAACGCGGGCTCGAGGTCGCGTGTGAGAATGCCTTTCGCGCGCCAGGATGTGAGGAGCTCCGCTGCGACGCGGTAGCGATCGTCGGCTGGCCGCGAGGGCGGCGCTTCCGGCAGCATGACGTGCACGATATTGTGTTTGTCGAGCGCCGCGAGCCGCGCGCGCTCGGCCGCATCGATGACATCGTACGGCGGCGCGATCAACCGACTCAGCTTCTCGCGAGCGGCGTAACGCTCTCCCCGGAACGGCGTGACGAGGTCAGACATGAGTTTTCGCGATGCGCAACACAGCGTGGATCAATGGGTCGGGCAGTTTGAGGAAGGCTACTTTGCACCTCTCGTGAATGTCGCCCGGCTCGCCGAGGAAGTCGGTGAGCTGTCGCGCGAGGTCAATCATCAGTTCGGCCCGAAGCAGAAGAAAGCTGACGAGCCGGCCGGGTCTATCCCGATGGAGTTAGCGGACATCCTCTTCGTTGTAATCTGCATCGCGAATTCGCAGGGTATCGATCTCGACCACGCGTTCGAGCAGATGATGACCAAAGTCACCTCCCGCGACGCCGGCCGGTGGACCAGGAAGGCTCGCTGACCTCTTCGTAGATCCGCTCGTAGGAGCGTAACCGGTCCGGATCGATCGCGCCCGCCGGCGCTGCGCGAATCGCGCAGCCGGGTTCGGCGAAATGACGACAATTGTGGAACCGGCACCGATCGAGATATGGCCGGAGCTCGGGGAAACACCCGCTCAGTGCATTCGGGTCCACGCCCCAGGCCCCGACCTCTCGCAAGCCTGGGGTATCGATGACGTATCCCACACCGGCGACGGGCAAGAGCTCCGCGGCGGTCGTGGTGTGTTTGCCCGTGCGCCACTTCTCGCTGATCGCACCCACCCTGAGCTTGAGCCCCGGTTCCAGCGCATTGAGCAGGCTCGACTTCCCGACGCCCGACCGGCCGGTGAAGACGGATTGGCGGCCACGCAGCAAGTCGCGCACAGCGGCGAGGCCCTGGTCCGCTTTGACGGACGTCACCAACACCTGATAGCCCGCGGGTCCGAAGCGTTGCGCAAACGCCTCGGCGACCGCAGGGTCGAGCTCGTTCTTGTTGATCACAATCGCGGCGGGCAGCTCATTCGCTTCGGCAATGACGAGAATGCGGTCTACCAGCCGGGCGTTGGGCTCAGGGTCGCGCGCGGATTCGACCACCACGACCTGGTCCACGTTCGCCGCTACGGGCTGCAGGCGACGCGGCCCCGTCCCCGGTTCGCGGCGGGCCAGTACCGATTTCCTTGGCCGCACCTCGGCGATCGTCGTCCCCTCCAGGACGACCACGTCGCCGGGGACAACCCGGTCGGCGTCCTGATGCTTGAGTTTGCCGCGCAGCGTGACGGTGATTTCCCCGTCGTCGGTATGAACCCGGTAGGCGCCTGCGATGCGTGCCAGGACGACACCATGCTGCAGGCTCACGTCGTCGGCTCCCGCGCGACACACGCATCGAGGTGCGCCTTCACCTGCTCGAGCGTGAGCGCCAGCAGCGACGCTTGCGCTTCGTCGGCGGTGTCGCCAAACGCGAGATAATCCGTCTCCAGATGGCCGACTGGGTGCTCGCCTTCCCCCCAACGCACAAACAGCAGCGCCGCGCCGACCTGTCCATCGGTGTCGGCCGTGAACGTGGCCACCGAGTAGGCCCGGCCATCGGCGGCGCCGAAGGCCGGTGGACGTCCGTGCACCTGTTGATAGCCGCCCAACGTCGTGTCGTCCATGCCTAGCGACGATGCACCGATTCTTTGAGCACGTTCGCCGTGATGAACGCGACGTTGGCGGGACGCTCAGCGAGCCGCCGCATCAGATAAGGATACCAGTGGGTACCAAACGGCACGTAGACCCGCATGTTGAACGCCTCACGCCGCAGCTTGTTCTGCAGGTCCCGGCGCACACCGTACAACATCTGGAACTCATATCGGGCCGGTGGGATCGCGTGCCGCGCAGCGAAGCTCTTGGCATGTGCAATGATCTTTCCATCGTGCGTCGCGATGCCGGGATAATTTCCCCGCTCGAGCAACCGCTCCATGCAGCTGACGAAATTCGCATCGACGTCCTTCTTCTCCGGAAAGGCAACGTCGGGCGGTTCTTTATACGCGCCCTTACACAGCCGTACTCGCGCGCCGAGCGCGATCATGGCGTCCACATCGGCGGCCGTGCGACGCAGGTACGATTGGAGCACCACACCCACAGCGTTGCCAAATTCCGGGTATAGCACGGTGGTGAAGAGTTCCAGCGTCTTGGCCGTGTACGTGGACTGCTCCATGTCGATGCGAACGAATGAATTGTACTGCTTGGCCCTCCCGATGATGGACTTCATGTTGCGGATGCACAACGCTTCGTCGATGTCGAGACCCATCTGGGTGAGCTTGACTGATACGTTGGCGTTGACCTCCGCCGCATGAATGCGGTCCAGTAGCTCGAGGTAGGTGGCGCACGCCCGTTCGGCTTCCGCGGCATGGAGGACCGATTCGCCCAACAGATCGAGCGACACCGACAATCCGCCGGCGGTGGCATTGAGCTCGCGTGCCGTGGCAATCGCATCGTCGACGGTTTCACCGGCGACAAACCGCGAGGCCAGCTTGCGGGCGAGCCCGTTCCGCCGGACGAAGCCGAAGATGCTCGGCTGTTCGCTCAACCATAGAAAGACGGCTCGGAGCATCAGGAGTAGAACTTGGTGCCGCTGCGGGCGTGCTCCTGTAGAACGTCGGTCGGGGCAAAACGCGCCCCATATCGCTCGGCGAGACGCTCAAGGTCGGTGACCACGCGTTCCGCGCCGAGGTCATCCGCGTAACGCAGGGGTCCACCCCGAAACGGCGGAAAGCCAAATCCGAAGATCGCGCCGATGTCGCCATCACGCGGGCTGCGCACGACGTTTTCCCCCAGCGCTCGAGCGGCCTCATTGACAATGCCGAGTACCAGGCGCTGCATGATCTCCGCGGGACGGGGGCCTCCGTTGGGGTGAGCACCCAAGAGCGGATACACACTTTCGTCCACGCCGCGTTTCTTGCCGCCCTTGTAGATGTAGAAGCCGCGGCCCGACTTGCGCCCCAACCGTCCTGCCTTCACGAGCGCGGCGATGCCGGAACCTGGCGCCGGGTGCAACCGATCGCCGTATGCTTCCTGCATCACCCCGGCGACTTTAAGCGCGACATCCAGGCCCACCTCGTCCAGTAGTGTCACCGGGCCCACGGGGAAACCGAAGCGCACGGCCATCGTGTCGATTTCATTGATCGACGCCCCCTCAGCGAGCAGATGGCCGACCTCGTTTGCGTAGGGCGCGAGGATGCGGTTGACCCAGAACCCCGGCGAGTCCTGCGCGACGATCACGGTCTTGCCCATCCGTCGACCGAACGCGACCGCGGTGCTCACTGTCTGCGGCGCTGTACGCGTCCCCGGAATGACCTCGAGCAGCGGCATCTTCGCAACCGGCGAGAAGAAATGCATTCCGATGACGCGCTCAGGCGCCCGCGCCGCTTCCGCGATGCGCGTAATGGGAATGGTCGATGTATTGGAGGCAAAAACAGCCGATGGTGCAAGAACAGCCTCGGCTTCACGCAGCACCTGTTGCTTGACGCTGATTTCTTCGAACACCGCCTCGATCGTCAGCTCGGCGCGGCCGAATCCGGCATACGCATCGCCACCGGAAAGCAGCGCGACGAGCCGCGCGTATTCGTACTTCGTGATGCGGCGCCGTTTCAGGCGATCGTCGAGAATCGCGCGCGCGGCGAGGATTCCTTGCGCCACGCGGGTGACGTCGGAGTCCTTCATCCGTACGTCGACCCCGGCCTGCGCCACCGCCGTCCCCGCGATTCCCGAGCCCATGAAGCCCGACCCGATGATGCCCAAACGCTTCACGCGCACCGGCGGCGGGGCGTTCGGGATGCCGGGATCCTTTTTGAGCTCGTTCGTGGCGAAAAAAATCTGCACCAGCTTGCGGGACACGTCGGTCACCGCGAGCTGGCCGAACTGCTGCGCCTCCCGCTTCAAGCCCTCGGTCATGCCGCGCTTCAGCCCATACTCGACGGAATCGAGCGCGGCCAATGGAGCGGGGTAATTGCCTCCCGTCCGTTCGAGCACCTGCTTGCGCGCAGCGCGAAACACAAGTCGCCGGCCCAGCGGATTCCCGTCGAGCAGAAAGCCCATGAACCCGCCCGAACGCTTGCGTTTGGGTCGCCAACCGCCGGCCATGCGCCGTGCGGCGGCTGTCGTGATCTCGGCGAGGATCGACGGTGGCACGAGCTCGTCCACCATGCCGAGCCGGAACGCCTTCGCCGCGCGCTCGCTCTTGCCGGCGAGGATCATGTCGAGCGCGGCGCGCACGCCGACGAGTCTGGGTAGGCGTTGGCAACCGCCGGCCGCCGGGAGGATGCCGAGCTGGATTTCGGGAAGACCGATTTGCGTCTTGGGGTGATCACTGGCGACGCGGTAATGGCACGCGAGAGCGAATTCGAACCCGCCGCCCAGGCAGGCGCCGTGGATGCCGACAGCGATCGGCTTCGGGAATCGCGCCACGCGCTCGAGCATCTCCTGACCATCGGCCGCGAGTCGCTCGGCTTCGGCAGCGGAGCCGAGCCTGACAAACTCCTCGATATCGGCGCCGGCGATGAAGTTGTCGGCCTTGCCGGAGAGGAACGCGATGGCGCGCACGCGTGCGTCTTCGGCCAATGCGGCGAAACACGCGAGGAATTCGTCCTTCACCGCGCGAGAGATCACGTTGACTGGATGACCCTTGAGATCGAGCGTGACGGTCGCGATGCCGTCATCCACGTCCCAGGAAACCGCGGGCGCTGTGATCGTGGGTGCCGTTGTGATTGCCACTAACGCCGTTCCAACACCATGGCGAAGCCCATCCCACCCTGCGCGCACACGGAGATAAGCCCAAACTGCACATCGCGTCGGCGCATCTCATTGGAGAGCGTCGTGACGAGCCTGCCCCCAGTCGCGCCGAACGGATGGCCGATGGCGATCGAACCACCCATCACGTTGATGATGTCCTCGTTGATCTCCCACCCTTTGGAGGCGAACCCCTGAAGGTTGGAAAGCACCTGCGATGCAAACGCCTCGTGCAGCTCAATCAACCCCAGGTCCTTCCATTGGATGCCGGCGCGCTCCAGCGCCTTCGGGACCGCCCACACCGGCGCCTGAAGCAGCTGCCAACCGGGATCGACCGCGGCGACGGCGTACGAGCGGATGTACGTGAGTGGTTCGTAACCCAGCGCTTGCGCGGCCTCCGAGCTCATCAGCAGGACAGCGGAGGCGCCATCGGTCAAGGGAGAAGAATTCGCGGCGGTGACGCTGCCGTAGCGGCGGTCGAAGACCGGTTTCAGTTTCGCCATCTGCTCGATCGACGTGTCAGTCCGGATGCCGTTGTCCTGCTGTATCGCCGGAGTACCGGGACGGGTCGGCAGCCACGGGACGATTTCGGCGGTGAGCCGGCCATCAGCCGTTCCCTGGGCGGCGAGCGTGTGGCTTCGCAGAGCCCAACGATCCTGCAACTCGCGCGAGATGTGATTCTCCTTCGCCATCTTCTCGGCCGACTGCCCCATCGACTCGCCGGTCGAGGGCTCGGCAATGGCCGGTGCGACGGGAACGAGGTCGCGCGGGCGAATCTTCGCGAACGTCCTGATACGGGCACCCAACGATTTGGCCTTATTCGCTTCCACCAGGATGTCCGCGAGGCGTCGCGAGGCGAGAATGGGGATGTCCGAGAGCGCTTCCGCCCCGCCCGCGATGACGACATCCGCGTTGCCGAGCGCGATCTGATCGTGCGCCGAGCTGATCGCCTGGTTTGCCGACGCGCACGCCCGGTTCAGGGAGTAGGCCGGGATTTCCCGTGGAAACTGCGGCAACAGGCTGACTTCCCGACCGATATTCGGCACCAGGGCGGACGGCACGACCTGTCCGAAGACGACTTCATCGACCTCTTCCCCGTCGAGGTTGGTGCGCTCCAGCAGCTCGCGTGTCGCATAGCGCGCGAGATCGACGGCACGGACATCCTTCAGCGACGTGCCGGCTTTGCTGAACGGCGTTCGGACACCGGCGACCACCGCCACGCGCCGACCATTGAGACCGGGCATTAGATTCTCCCCTCCAAATCGGACTCGAAACCTACCACGCCGTGAAAGTGGAGGGGAGTTGGCCGGCGAATTGCCGTTCTCGCACCTGTCTCGCGCCGCGGCACTTGGCGAAATGGCAGACAGACCCGTGGATCTGCTGATCATCGGCGGCGGCATCACTGGTGCCGGCATCGCACGCGACGCTGCGCTACGCGGCATTCGTACCGCGCTGGTCGACAAATCGGACTTCGGCGCCGGCACATCGTCCAACTCCTCTCGGCTGATTCACGGCGGCATTCGGTATCTCGAGCAGGGCGACCTCCGGCTTGTGTTCGAAGCGAGCCACGAGCGTCGAGTGCTCCTTCGCATCGCACCACACTTGGTCCGGCCCCTCGCGTTCTTGTTTCCCATATATCGCGGCGGCCGCGTCCCATCTTGGAAACTCCGGGCCGGGATGTGGCTGTATGACATGCTGTCGTTGTTTCGGAACGTGAAATGGCATCGGTGGCTGCGGGCCAAGAAGGTTCGTCGCGTGGAGCCGGGGCTGCGCGATCGAGGACTCGTCGGAGCCGCGCTGTACTACGATGCGCAGGCGGATGACGCGCGACTGACGCTCGCCACGATGCGCGCGGCGGCACGAGCGGGTGCGCTCGTCGCCAACTACGCCGAGGTTACCTCGCTGTTGAAACCCGACGGGCGGGTACGCGGCGCGGCCGTCAGGGATGTGTTGAGCGGCGAGATGTCCACCATCCGGGCCAACGTCGTCGTCAACGCCGCTGGACCGTGGTCGGACGCCGTCCGTCAGATGGACAATCCACGGGCAACCCCGCTGCTGCGACCCACCAAGGGCGCGCACGTTGCCGTGCCCCGACGCCGCGTCACCAACGCGCATGCCGTGACGTTGTTCTCCCCGATCGACGGGCGGGTCATGTTCGTCCTGCCGTGGGGCGAGTTCTCGTACGTCGGCACGACGGACACCGACGCCGATACGTCGCCAGACGGCCTGCGCGTCACGCGTGCCGACGTGACGTATCTGCTGCGATCCGCCAATGCCGCATTTCCCGACGCGCACCTCACACCGAAGGACGTCGTGTCGGGATGGGCAGGGCTGCGGCCGTTGCTCGATCCGCACAGCCAAGCGAATCCGTCACAGGTCTCACGAGAGCACCACATCGATGTAAGCCCGCAGGGGCTGATCACCATTGCCGGTGGCAAACTGACCACCTACCGCATCATGGCACGCGACGTGGCGGATCGCGTTAGCAAGCGACTCCACGAGCTGGACGGTCGCCGGCAGCCTCCGCGCGCCGCGACGGACCGTCACCCTCTCCCCGGCGGCGAGACCGCCGACCTCCAGGTGCTCGTGGAATCCGTGCAGGCTCGCGGAGCATCCGACGCCACCGCGCAGCACTTGGTCACGTATTACGGTAGCGAGGCGGCGGCGGTCTGGAATCTCGTCGAGCGCGATCGGGCGCTCGGCGACCCCATTGTTCCTGGTCGACCGGAAATCTGGGCGGAGGTCACGTATTCGGTCGAACGGGAGATGGCCATGCGAGTGCAAGACGTTCTGATTCGAAGGCTGCATCTGTTTTACGAATTCCGTGACCAGGCGCGCGATCTGGTTCCGTTGGTCGCCGCGCGGATGAAAAAGCTCCTCGGCTGGGACGATGCGCGCGAGGCCGAGGAGCGGAGCGACTACCTGCGTGTCGTCGAGCAGTCGCAAGCTTTTCGACGCACCTCTAAGGCTTGACCTTCACGTTGGGGCTGCGCACGCGAACCCGAATTCCGTGGTCGTCGCCGTCGATCTGCCGTAGTGCCCACTTCGCCGCGTGGCGCACAGACACGGATTCGTCCTGCTGGGCCGCGATCAGACCCTCCCGCGCGAGCGGGCTCTCGATCTGACCAAGGGCCCACGCTGCGGTCGCGCGGACATCGAGGTCGCTGTCCTTAAGCGCCGCCACCAACGGCTCGACAGCCTGATCGTCTTCGATCTGCCCGAGTGCCCAGGCCGCGAGCCCTCGCACTTCGGGGTCCGCGTCCTTGAGCGCCGTTGCCGCGGGAGGCACGCCCGCGTTGTCTTCGATTTCTCCGAGCGCCCAGATCGCGGTCTTGCGAACGTCCAGCACCGGATCACGTATGAGGCCCTCGAGCAGCCGAACGCCCTGGGCACTCTCAATTTGTCCGAGCGCCCACGCCGCTGCTTGCCGGACCTTCGGTTCGCGATCTCTTGTCGCCGGCGCAAGCACTGGCACGGCGGACGCGTCCTCGATTTCCCCGAGCGCCCAGACGCCCACGAGCCGCACGTCCTGGGCTTGATCGCCGAGTGTCGCGCCGAGCGGTTGAACCGCGCGCGGATCTTCGATCGTCCCTAAGGCCCATGCAGCGTTGCGCCGGACACCCGGATCGCGATCGCGGAGCGCGCGATCGAGCGCGTCGATTGCCACCGGCTGCTCGATCGCACCCAGCGCCCACGCCGCAGTCATCCGCACGACAGCACTCGTGTCACGGCTCAGCGCGTCGCTCAACGGACTGATCGCGCGCGAATCTTCGAGCTCACCAAGCCCGATCGCCCCCGTCTCCCGAAAATCCGTGCGGTTGTCGCGGAGCAGGGCAATGAACAAGTCGTAGGTGCCGGAGTGGCCGTGGTGGGCGAGCACACGGACCGCAATGTTGCGAACGCAGCGATTGTCGTCTCGGATGACGGCTTGGAACGCACGCACGACTCCGGAATCCGGATGCGCAGAGCCTGTATGCATGCCGATGTGTATTCCCCCCACACCTCCACCGCCGGGCATCGGCATGGGTGTAGGCATTGGGCGGGGCATGGCCAGACCAGGACCGGAGTAGCCCCAGCCCCAACTTCTCCACCCCCACAGGCCCCCGAAATTGGTCAGGGCCTGGCCTGCGAGCGCGCAGACGGTCGAGTCGCTCGTCTTGAGCTGGCTCAGCAAGCGCGCCACGGCGGCGGAATCGAGGGTAGGGCGTTCCTGGGCGAAAACCAGCACGGCGGCAAGTAGCGGTGTGATCATGCACCGTTGGATAGGGACGAAAGCTGGAAGGTTGCCGGTGGGTCCTCAGCTCACTTCCAGCCTCGCAGACTTCTCACGAAGTCGTGTAGCACCAGGAACTTCTCGTACAGGCGCACACCCTTGCGCTTGCGGCCGAACTCGGCGAATAGCTCTCGCAGCCGCCCACGCCGCGTCACGTAGAACCGGAACGTCTCCGCAAAGTCTTCTTGGGGATGGGTTGCCGCGTACGCGCTGACGTAATCAGTCAGTGTCGTTGCGATCCGGCGCCGCTCGAAGTCCACCCAATGCTCGTCCGCCACCCGGTACGCTTTGCGCACTTCACCAAACGCGCGCCGGAACCGGCCCGACCGTGTCCACGACCAGTGATGATAGAGGAAAGAGTGTCCCAGCTCGTGGAGCAGCAGGCCGGTGAGCATGTTCCAGGAGATCTCGTCCCGCCGGCGCTTGCCGGTGACGTATCGCCGGTCGAGCTCGATAACCTTGGGCGCGCGCGGCGCGACACCGGAGACACCCGGCCGGAGCGCGACGCGATAATGCCAGTCCCGAATGCGGGACACGATCAGCAGCCGCCGTGCCCGGCGCAGCGCCCGCGGGATCAGGTCGCGCCCAGTGGCGTCCTCGCCGCACCAGGGGCAGGTGGCCATCCAATCGTCCACGCCGCGGTCGCAATGCGGGCAGACGTTCTGAAAATCGTCGTAGCGCCACGTTTGCGCGCGTCCGCACCATGGACAGAACCGCATCGGGTACATGACGCCACCGCCGCATCCCCAGTCGCAGCGAGCGTGGAACTTGAAACCCTTCGGTGCCTTGAGCGGTTCGTCGCTCGAGTCCCTATCGTGGATCTCGCGGCCGCACCAGGGGCAGAACGACGCCGCGTCCGACACCATCCAGCCGCAGTACGCGCACTCGGCACCGGTTTCCCGCTGCACATCCTTCCACTCGAGCTGCCGGCTGCAGCTCGGGCAGTAGCTCCAAAAGCGCTCCAGCTCGGTGTGGCAGCGCGGGCAGCGCAGCTCGGGCGTGGGGACTTCGCGGCGGCTCATCGCGCCATTGCCTCGGCGACGATGCGTTGAATGAAGGCGTTGTATTTGAGCCCCGCCTTGGCCGCTGCCTCCGCCATCTCGTGCTCGGCCGCGATGAACGGATTCGGGTTCACCTCGAGGACGTACACTTCATTGTCGTGGGCGAGGCGCACGTCTACGCGCCCGTAATCCTGAAGCCAGAGCGCGTGAAACGCCGTGCTGCAAATCTCGCCAATGCGTCGTGTGAGGTCGTCGGAGACACCCCTGGCGAACACGTTCCGGATCTTTTTTTTCTTGCGGTAGTCCTCGTCCCACTTGGCTTTGTACGTCGCGATGCGATGCTCCCCCATTTCAGGCTCTCCGAACGTCATCTCCGTAAGCGGCAGAACTTCGAGCTTGTCGTTGCCGATGAGCCCGACGTAGACTTCGCGCCCTTCTACGAGCTCCTCCACGATCGCGGCCTGGTGGTACTTGCCGTGAATGAACTCCACGCGCTGCGCGAGACTCTGGTCGTCCTCAACGACGGACGCTTGAGCGATACCGATCGACGCGTCCTCGAGTAGCGGCTTCACGATCAACGGAAAGCGCAGCTCCGACGGCCGTACCAGCTCATCCCCTTCGTGAAACTCGGCGAACGCCGGAACACGGATCCCGTGATAGGCGAGAACTTTCTTTGTGAGGGATTTGTTGCGGGCCACGAGGAGTGCCGTAGGCGACGATCCGGTGTAGCGATAGCCGTACATGTCGAGCAGCGCCGCGATCGCATACTCGTGACGCGCGTTCTTGCGGAAGCCCTCGCAGCCGTTGAAGACGGTCTTCGGCTGAAACTCCGCGAGCTTGCCGAGGAGGGGCGACACATCATCGCCGATTCCGATCATCAGGACGTCATGCCCGCCGGCCATCAATGCTCGGGCGACGTCGTATTCCGCCTCCTCGACCTTCTGCTCGATCTCGCGCTTATAGTCGGCATCCGCCCACTCCGGATGCAGCGAGTCGAAGATCACGGCGATCTTCATGGTCCGACCGTCCGACCGTGCGACAGTCCGACCCTACCGATATCGCCCGCCACGGTTCTCAAGCCGATGAGAATAACGAGCCCGCCCAGCATGCCGACGGCCGGGAGCAACAGCATCGCGGTACGCAGGCTCCCCGTGCGATCGGAGAGGTAGCCGATCAGCGGCGGCGCCAACGCGTCACCGGCCAAATGCGAAAACAGCACGTACGCCCCGAGTACCGAGGCCTGCACGGCTGCCGGGACGACATCGAGAATGACGGCGACGAGCGGGCCGTTGTACCAGGTATAGAGGAAGTAGGTCGCCATGATCAGCGGGCCGAACCATCGCAGATCCTCGACGAGGATCAACGCGGCGCAGACCGGTGCTCCGAGGACGAATCCGGCACCGGACACGAGCACGCGGCCTCCGTGCCAGCGCTGGTGCAAGCGGTCGGCCATCCGGCCGCCGATGAGCGCGCCCAGGATGCCGCCACTGAGCGCCCACGTTCCGAACTCGGCGCCCACGCGCGCCACGGAAAGGCCATGGGTTCGCTGCATGAACGCGGCCGCCCAGGCGACGAGCCCATTCACCGCGAACGTGATCATCGCGCCACCGAGGAATACCCAAATCAACGTCGGAGTCCGCAGCACCAGCACGGCTGCATCCTGAAAGTCGTCCAACGCGCCCGCGGCCACCGCGCCGGCCGCCGTTGTACGGCGCACGGCCAACGGCACGAGGCGCCACACGGTCCAGGCGATACCGATGCTGACAGCAACGCCAAAAACGGCCGTCTCGATCAACGGGGGAATGGCCTCGAACAAGGCCAGCACCCCGGCGATGGCGGCGCCGACCCCGGCGCAGATGGCGAGCGGCGAGACATAGTACGTCACGCCGCGCATGCCGTGTCGCCACCACTCGCGCAATGTTTCCAGGATTGGGGGAGGTGGTCGACGATCCAGCTCGCGCAGGCGCGACGCGAGCACCGCTAGTATGAGGCCCGGGATTCCCATCCAGATGAACGCCCAGCGCCAGCCGTATTCTTCGGCGATGATGCCGCCGAACCAAATTCCCAGCACGCCACCGAGCGCCATGCCGACTGAGAAGACACCAATGGCGAAGGCCCGACGACGGCCCTTGTAGTACTGCGCGATGATCGCCTGCGACGCGGGGTTGTAACCGGCTTCACCGAAGCCCACAAGCGCGCGGCACGCAAACAGCTGCCAAAAATGCTTGACGAATCCACCCAGTGCGGTCGCGCCGCTCCAGATGGCCACGCCCCAGGTGATCACTGCGCGCCGCGACCGCAGATCGCCGATCACCCCGAGCGGCAACGCCGCGAGTGATAGCACGATGATGTATGCCGAGCCAAGCCAGCCGAGCTGTGCGTCGGTGAGGTTGAGGTCACGTTTGATTGGCTCGAAGACCGCGTACACCACGTTGCGGTCGAGATAGTTGAGCAAATTGACCAGGGTCAGAAGACCCAGGACGTACATCCCGTACGCCCCGGATGGACGACGCGATTGCGAACGATCAGGTGGCGCGCTCACCCCCGCCTGTGGCTGCCCCGGCGCGAGCATCGCGGTCGGCCTTCGCTTCGAGGTAGGAATCGGTCAGCTCACGCATCATCTCGGCGCGCCGCTCGTAGAGACGCTTCAGTTTCCGGGGTTTGCGGCGGGCGAGCGCATACGATGCGAGAATGGGAAAGGCCACCGTGTTGTCGAGATATGCGACCACGGTGCCCGGCAACTTATCGGGGTCGACCTTGCCCCAGCTCACCGCCTCCGAAGGCGTCGCTCCCGACAGTCCACCCGTGTCGGGCCGGGCATCCGTGAGCTGCAGATAGTAGTCGTGACCCTTCTCGCTGATGCCCAGGACCTCCTGGATTTGCGGCTCGGTCTGCAAGACAAAATTCTTCGGGCTGCCCCCGCCGATGATCAGCACGCCGCTCTTGCCGCCCTGGACTTTCGCCGAGAAGACGATGGCCGAGGTTTCGTTGACGTCCGCGCTGACGTCGAACCGCAGTTTGCTTCCCGACAGCGCCTGCTCCGCCACGTTCATGCCGATGGACGAATCACCAGGGGAGGATGTGTAGATCGGCACGGCCGCCGTGTGGGCCGCACCGAGTACCGACTTGCGTGAGAGACCGAGTGCCTTCTCACGTTCGAGGACGTAGCCGCCCAGCAAGTAGTGATACTCGGCGGTGCTCATCGCCCGCTGGAACTCGGGACGTGCCGAGACTTCGCGCACGAAGCGATCGGTTGAGAGCAGCACGTCGTAGTCGAAGAAAATGTCGTAGATCCGCACGACGCCTTCCTCGCGCAACACGACATCATTTGCGAAGGGAGTGCCGCGGTGCATCGCCATGCCGAGGCCGAAGTGTGCGTCGTGGTAGAGATTTGCGCCCGTCGAAACCATCCAGTCCACGAATCCCGCTTCGATCAGAGGGATAATTGTGGACATGCCGAGGCCGGCGGGCGTCATCGCGCCGGTGAGGCTCATGCCCACCGTCACATCGGCTTCGAGCATGCGCTCGCTGAAGAGACGGCACCCTTCGCCGAGCCGGCCTGCGTTGTACGCCAGAAACGCGTTATCGACCAAGTCGGCGACCGTCTCCTTGCCGCTGATCGGCTTGGGGCTGATGCGCTGCCCACGCAGGAACTCGTTTTGTGTCATCGCCTGGACTGGCTCAGCGAATGCATCGCACGGAACGCGCGCGTGCGGCGCTCTCGGGCTTCAACAATCCATCCGAGTGCCTCTTTGGGATCGTCGGTGACGAGAAACAGATTCAGATCCTCCGGCGAGATTTTGCCTTCACCCGCGACGCGCTCCTTGAGCCAGGCGGCCAAGCCGCCCCAATAGTCCTTGCCGAACAGCACAACCGGGAACTGCTTGACCTTACCCGTCTGAACGAGTGTCAGCGCTTCGAACAACTCGTCCATGGTGCCGTACCCGCCGGGAAACGTGATGAACGCCGTGGAATACTTCACGAACATCGTCTTGCGCACGAAGAAATAGCGGAAGTTGATCGAGCGCTCGACCCAGCGGTTGGTGCCTTGTTCGAAGGGTAGCTCGATGTTACAGCCGATCGAGAGTCCGCCGCCCTCCTTCGCCCCGCGGTTGGCGGCTTCCATGATCCCGGGTCCGCCGCCGGTAATCACGGCAAAGCCTTCTTTCGCAAGCATCTTGGAGGTCTCGTACGCCGCCTTGTAAAACGGATCTCCTTCGAGCGTGCGCGCCGAGCCGAAAACGGTCACCGCGTTGCGCACGTCAGATAGCGTATCGAAGCCCTCGACGAATTCCCCCATGATGCGCAGCACGCGCCACGGGTCTGTGCTCGTGAAGGACGCACGCCGCTCGATGGGAACGACCTGCGGCGGTATGAGTAGTTGTTCGTCTTCAGTGAGCGGACTGCGAGGCGAGGCGCTCGGTTGCTCTGACATTGTCATCCTGCAGGTTGTAGAAGAAAGGCGAGAGTCGAACGTGACCGGGCCGACTGTCCGCGATGATGCCACCCGCGGCCAGGTGACGGACTGCTCCCGCCGGGTCCGGCATCGGGATCATGACGATCGCGGAGCGTTGCTGGGGATCGGCGGCCACCTTGGGGCGGAATCCCGCAGCCCGCACGCGCTCGATCAGATCCTCCGTCAGCGCCGCCGTCGCGGCCCGAATGGCCGGGATTCCGATCTCCTCGATGTACTCGAGGCCCCCCAACTGCGCATAGATCGACGGTAACGCCGGTGTGCCGAGCTCGAAGCGGCGCGCGTCCTCATGAAACGTCAATCGGCGCGGGTCGAACGTAAACTGATCCCGTTGCCCGAACCAACCGGCGATGGCCGGCTCGAGATCCCGGGCGACTGCGTCACGCACGTAGAGGAAAACGATGCCAGGCCCGCCGAGCAGCCACTTGAGGCCGCCGGCGACGAGCGCGTCGACCCCGGCGTCCTGCACGTCCACCGGAATCTGCCCGACGGCTTGATAGGCATCGATGAGACAAAGCGCGCCGTGCTCGTGCGCCGCTGCTGCGACGCGTTTGATGTCCTGGATTGCACCGCTCGTGAAGTACACGTGCGAGGTCACGACCAGTGCAGTCCGATCGTCGAGGACGCGCGCAATCGCCTCGGGCGGGACACCGATCCCGTCAGGGCTTTCGACGACGACCAACTCGACACCTTCACGGCCTTTCGCGAGCCACTGGTAGGCGACGGTCGGAAAATCGAGCGATGTGACGACCACCTTGGGACGCCGGCGATAGTCGATCGACTCGGCCACCGCGCTGAGCGCGACGGAAACGCTGGGCGCGAGCGCGATCTCCCCCGGCGCGGCGTTGACGATCCGGGCGTAGCGCGCGCGCAGATCGCTTAATGCCTCCCACCACACGTCGTACCACGCGGCGGCGCCACGCGCCTGCCAGATGTCGAGGAATTCCGCTACCTTGCGGCGAGACCGCTCGCCCAGCGCTCCCAGCGAGCAGGTGTTGAGATAGACGCTGTCCCTAAAGATGGGAAACTCGTCCCGATAGCGGACGAGTCCAAGCGCGCGCCGTTGTACGCTGCTTGCGAGCGTCATAGGCCGGGAATATACAGAAGGAATGGAGCGTATTGCGAGTTGGCCGGTACTGTATCTGCGTGTAGGGCTGCGCGCGTTGTTGCGCCCGCAACTCGCCATCGACTTGTTGCGGCTCTCCTGGAGTTTCCGGTCGCGCCGCTGGTGGCGGCGCCCGCCATTTCTTCCGCTCCCGCCTCGCGAATACATCCGGTGGCGGATGTTTACTGCGTACGGCGACCCGGAGGCGGTCCCACCCGTCGCTGATGTGGTGAATTTCGCGCGCTGGCGGCGCGAAACGATGGGCCTGTGATCGAAATCAAGCGACGCGCCACGGCGCTCGGTTTTTCGGCCGTCGGGATCGCGCGGCTGGATCGCAACCCGCACGCGGCGGAGCTCGATGCCTGGCTTGCGGCCGGCCACGCGGGCACGATGACCTATATCCATCGACAAGCCGAAAAGCGGAAGGATCCGCGGCTCATCATGCCGGGCGCACGCGCGGCCGTCGTGACACTCACGAACTACTACCACGGCTCTGCTACCCCCGGGCGGCAGGGCGCGGACCCCCGGCTAGCGCCCGGGGTGAGTGCACGCGTCGCCCAGTACGCCTGGTCCTCAGACTACCACGACGTTCTGGGCGCGCGCCTCGAAAAACTCGCCGAAGCAATCCGGCTCCTCGTTCCCGGCTCCCGGACCCGCTGTTACGTCGACGCCGGGCCAATGCCCGAGCGCGAGCTGGCGCAGCTCGCCGGGCTCGGGTGGATCGGCAAGAACATGATGCTGATCCATCCGGAGATCGGGTCGTTCACGTTCATCGGCGTGGTATTGACCGACGCGGAGCTCGAGCCGGACCTGCCCTTCGAAGCGGACCGATGCGGCACCTGCAGGCGTTGTCTGGATGAGTGTCCGACACAGGCGTTCGTCGGGCCCCGCGATCTCGATGCGCGCGCCTGCATCTCGTATTTGACGATCGAGCGGCGCGGTGACTTCACCGCAGCCGAACAGTTGCAAGTCGGCGAGTGGCTGTTTGGCTGTGACATCTGTCAGGACGTGTGTCCCTGGAATGTCAGCTTTGCGCAGGCGACCGCCGACGCGGGCTTCGTGCCGCGACCAGAAGTGATGGCCCCCGACCCCCAAGCCGTTGCGACGATGAGCGACGAAGACTTCGCGCGACAATATGGCGACACGCCCTTTGCGCGCCCCGGCTTGGCCGGCATGCGGCGCAACGCCGCCGCACTGCGAGCGCGGCGCCGATGACTTCCGCCGAACTCATTTCCGATTTGCAGCGCAAGCTCGCGGACGGACTCGCAAAAATCGATCCGCACCATCGCCTGCTGGGCCGGCCGGTTAGCTACGGCGTGATCGATGGCCGGACGCTCGAGATCACCTACCGTGACGTCGCGGGAATCGCCGACGCGGAGCTCAGCGGCGTGAAACGAGTGATCGGGCGGGAATGCTCGTGCAGCATCAGTCCGCAGAACGCTGAGCACATCATCGTGCGGTTTGTCGTGCAGCTCAAATAGCCATTGCGGCACGGTGTGCGCGACGACAGGTTTCCGTTCCCGCCATCGAGTGATGTCCTATGCGCCGCATGCTGTTCGTTTTTGGGTTGGTGCTGAACACACCGAGCGTTTTCGCCCAGACGCCCTACAAGACACCGCCACAAGTCATCGTCGACATTTTGGACGCGCCGCCGCTGCCAAGCGCGAACATGTCGCCCGATCGGCAATGGCTGCTGCTCTTGGAGCAGCGCAGCATGCCGTCGATCGCCGAGCTGGCGCAACCGATGCTGCGGCTCGCGGGAGCGCGCATCAACCCGCGCACCAGCGGTCCGCAGCTCCCCGGGTCGGTCACCGGGCTGCTGCTCAAGCGGATCGAGGACGGCACGGAGCGGCGCATCAGCGTCCCGACGCCGGCTGCGCTGTCGTTCGTGAGCTGGGCTCCGAACGGACGGCTCGTCAGTTTCGTCCAGACGCGCGATTCCGGATTGACCCTGTGGATCGCGGACGTCGCCACAGGCCAGGCGCGGGAGCTCACGAGCGGTGGGTCCGGCCTCAACGCCACCGATGGCGCGCCCTGTGAGTGGATGCCCGACGGGGCGCGGCTGCTCTGTCGCTTCGTCCCTGACGATCGTGGGGCGCCTCCCGTGGCGCCGGCGGCCCCGATCGGACCAACGACGCAAGACGCGACTGGCCGCGCGGCGCCGGCGGCGACGTTCCAGGATCTCCTCGACAACGCGCAGGACGAGGCGCTCTACACCTATTACTTCACCGCGCAGCTCGCTCTCGTGGATGTCGCGAGTGGCCGGCGGACGCCGATCGGCCGGCCCGCGATCTTCGACGACGTCGATGTGTCGCCCAGCGGCGAGTTCGTGCTGGTTTCCCGCACGCTGCGTCCCTACTCGTACCTCGTGCCCGCCGGACGCTTCCCCAAGGAGATCGAGGTCTGGAACTCTCGAGGTGAGGTGGTGGCGCGCGTCGCGCAGCAGCCCCTTGCTGAGAACGTGCCGATCCGGGGCGTGCGAGCCGGCCCACGCGCCGTGAACTGGCGCCCGGACGTGCCGGCAACGCTGGTGTGGGCCGAGGCGCTGGATGGCGGCGACCCGAAGAACAAAGTCGCGTATCAGGATCACGTCGTGATGCTCGCGGCGCCGTTCACCGGCGAGCCCGTCGAGCTCCTGAAGCTGGAGAAGCGCTATACCGGGCTAGCGTGGGACTCGGGCGGTCGCACGCTGGTTGTCGAGTACGACCGCGAGCGGCGCTGGGCCAAGACGTGGCTGGCCGATGCCGGCCGGCCGGGGGCGGCGCCGCGCGTCGTCTGGGATCGCAGTGCCGAAGATCGCTACGGCGACCCGGGCTTCCCACTGACGCGCACGACAGCCGCGGGAGATCAGGTCATGCGGCGTAGTGGCGACTGGGCATACTTCACGGGCCTCGGCGCATCCCCGCAGGGCGATCGGCCGTTCTTCGACCGCTTCAATCTGCGCACGCTCAAAATGGAGCGTCTCTGGCGTGCCGATACCGTGCATTACGAGAGCGTCGTGGCGGTCCTCGACGACGCCGGAACGAGGATCGTCACGCGCCGCGAGTCGCGGACCGAGCCCCCGAACTATTTCGTCCGTGATGTCCGCCGCGGTTCGCTCCGGGCGCTCACCACCTTCAAGGATCCGGCACCGCAGCTCACCGGCATCCAGAAGCGGCTGATCACCTACAAACGAGCCGACGGAACGAATCTGTCCGGAACGCTCTATTTGCCGCCGGGATACACGCCGGGTAACCGTCTCCCGGTCGTGATGTGGGCGTATCCCACTGAGTTCGCCTCGGCCGCCGCGGCCGGCCAGGTGTTCGCGGCGCCCAACCGGTTCAATATCATTCGCGGTCCGTCCCACCTGTTCTTCCTGACGCAGGGCTACGCGGTGCTCGACGATCCCAAGATGCCGATCATCGGCGGCGATACGGCGAACAACCACTACGTCGAGCAGCTCGTCGCGAGTGCCAGCGCCGCGGTGAAAGCCGTTGTGGACATGGGGGTCGCGGATTCGACTCGTATCGGGATCGGCGGCCATAGCTACGGCGCGTTCATGACGGCCAACCTGCTCGCGCATTCGAACCTGTTCCGCGCCGGCATCGCCCGGAGCGGCGCCTACAACCGCACGTTGACCCCCTTCGGCTTCCAGAATGAGGAACGCACGTTCTGGGAGGCGCGGAGCGTGTACCTCGCCATGTCGCCGTTTGTCTCAGCCGACAGCATCAACGAGCCGATTCTGATGATTCACGGCGAGGCCGACAACAACTCGGGGACGTATCCGATTCAGTCCGAACGGTTGTTCGCGGCGATCAAAGGATTGGGCGGCACGGGCCGGCTCGTGATGCTGCCGAACGAGGCGCACGGATACGCGGCGCGGGAATCGGTGCTGCACACACTGGCCGAGATGATCGACTGGTTCGACCGCTACGTGAAGAACGCGCCGCCCCGCCCGGCGGGTGTGAGCTCGGACAGCCGCTAAGGCGTCACTTCGCGGCGACGCGAGACACGACGTCGTAGTAGAACCGCACTCCCATGCGGAGTGCGTCGAGGCTCACGCGCTCGTCGTTCCCGTGCACCCCGCGCGAGTCGCGGTCTGTCAGGGGGAACGGGCTCAAGCCGTAGCTCGCAATACCCAGTCGCCGGAAATAATGGCTATCGGTAAAGCCCGCGAGCATGAGCGTCGTGACGAGCGCACCAGGCTGCCGCGCCTGCGCCACGGCGGTGATCGCGCGAAACATCTCCGTCTCGGTCGAGCTTTCAGTCGCGGGCCAGTTTGGACCTTGCGGCTTGAATGTCACGCCGGTGTCCCCCACCACGCGGACGAGATCGGCAAGAAATGCTGCGGGCTCCTGCCCCGGCAGTAGCCGTACGTCGAGCGCCGCGGTTGCGATAGGTGGAATCACGTTGGTCTTGTCGCTGCCCTTGAGGCCCGTGACCGAGATCGTGTTGCGCAGCAGCGCGTTGTAGGTGCGATCGGATGTCAGGACGCGAACCGCAACAGAATCGCGCAGCGCCGTCTTGATGTCGGCAAACCAGCGTCGCATCGTCGTGTCCCGCTCGATCGTGGCGAGATCGCGGAATGATCGCTCCACGGCGGGCGTCACGATCAGCGGCGTTTGCCAATCCGCGACGCGGCTCAGAGCACGGACGAGCCGATGGACGGGGTTGTCGAGCGTGGGACGCGAGCCGTGACCGGCGGTGCCCCGGGCCGTCGCGTCGAGCCAGAACGGGGACTTTTCGGTCGTGCCAACGCCGAAAAACTGGACCCCGCCCCGTCCGTCAGAGCGGGTCATGCCGCCTTCATTCAGCAGAAACTCAGCATCGCGCACGAGCTCGGGCTGGCGCTCGACGACCCACGCCGCGCCGACTCCCGCTCCGATCTCCTCGTCGGCGGTGGCGAGAAAGATGATGTCGCGCTTCAGCGGGACCTTTGCCCGCTTGAGAATCAGCATCGTCATCAGCTGCGCAATCCCCTCACCCTTCATGTCGAGCGCGCCGCGTCCCCAGACGTAGCCGTCCTTGATGGTCCCGCCGAAGGGGTCGACAGACCAGTACTGCGGCGACGCCAGCACGACGTCCATGTGATTCAAGAGGATCAGGGGCCGCGCGCTGCCGTCACCCGCGAGACGCGCGTACAGGTTGGCCTTGCCGGCCGCCGGCTCGAAGATCCGGGACTCGATGCCCTCTCGTTGCAGCACCGAGGCGAGCCATCGCGCCGCGACAATCTCGTTCCCGGGGGGATTCGTGGTGTTGATCCTGATGTACTGCGAAAGGAGGGACGCCGCTTCAGTACCCAGGCCCGTCCAGTCGCTTTCGACCGGCGCCGCGATGAGCGCGACGCGTTCGGCGGTCTCGTATACGGGGGCGGTCGACGGGCCAGCGAGAGGCGGCGCGGGTCTCCGCCCCCCGCACGCGGCGAGGAAGACAACCAACGTCATCAGGATCACGGACCGCATCGAATGGATCTCCTACAGCGTGAGGGTCTCACCATGAGCAAGCTGGCGATAGCGGTCGTCAGGTAAGCCCGCCGCTCGCCAAGCGCTGCGCGCGCGTGCGGGCGGCTCGTCCATCGCTTCGTCGGTGAGCTTGAACGTGCCCCAATGAATGGGCACCATGACCCGCGCGTTCAGCACGCGAAACGCGTCAACCGCTTCCTCGGGATTCATGTGCAGGTATCGCATGAACCAGCGCGGCTCGTAGGCCCCGATCGGAAGGAACGCGACGTCGAATGGACCGAACCGCTCGCCGATGACGCCAAAGTCCGGGTGGAATCCGGTGTCCCCGGCAAAGAACGCCCGATGCGCATTCGCGGCGAGCGCAAACCCGCACCACAGTGTATCGCCGCGATCTCCGATGCCACGACTGCTGAAGTGCATCGCCGGCGTCGCCGAGATGCGGAGCGAGTCCACGCGATACTCTTCCCACCAGTCGAGCTCAACTACCGCCTTGGTGGAGGCGCCGCGCTTGCGGACGAACGATGCGAGGCCGAGCGGTGCCACCCAGAAGGCCTGTGGATGACGCCGCACCAGCTGGCGGACCGTGTAGTCGTCGAGATGGTCGTAGTGATTGTGCGACTGCAGAATCACGTCGAGCGGCGGAAGCGCGTCGAGCGCGATTCCCGGCGCCACCCAGCGCTTGGGCCCCGCGAATTGCGCGGGCGACGCGCGCTCGCTCCACATGGGATCGGTGAGAATGTTCAGGCCGTTGAGCTGGATCAGCAGACTGGCATGGCCGACCCATGTAACTGTGATCTGCGACGCTGGCGCGCGTGGCGCTAC
>DATFVZ010000383.1:0-2111 GCA_035259785.1 Gemmatimonadales bacterium | reverse complement strand
GACGATCAATCTGCAGTGGTGATATTCGGCGACGGGCTCAAGGGCTCATGGCTCAAGGGGAACGAGACGGCATATGTACTGCCACCACAGTCCACAGGAGGACAGTCATGGTGCGTGGACTTGTTTTCGCCGGCTTGCTGGCTCTTGCGCCCAGCATCGCAATGGCCCAGCAGCCGTGTACCACCGATGCGCGTCAAGTCGTCAATGAGCTGTATCGTCACATCCTAGAGCGCAGTGCAGACGCTGGCAGCCAGGGATGGGTGGATCGGTTGAACAATGGGACAACCGTTCGCGAAATCGTGCGGCAGATTGCGCAGTCGCCCGAGCACATGTCGCGGTTCCACAACGCGGGTGAAGGTGCGACGGCCAACCGCAACTCTGTTGCAACGCTTTATCGCCATATCCTTGGCCGTCAGCCTGACCCGGGCGGATTGGATACGATGACCAATCTCGCGAACCAGCGTGGTCTGCCCGCGGTCGTGGATCAGATCCTGAACTCGGACGAGTACAACCGGACCTTCGGCGATTGGGGTGTACCAGGTTCGGGCGGGATCGTGTTCTGCGCGTCCGGCAACAACACGGCACAGAACACGTCAAATGTCGACCGCTCGCAGATGCGGTTTCGTGATCTCGATCGCAACCGTAACGGCATGATCGAGCGGAACGAATGGCGCGGCAGTCCGCGGTCGTTCCAGATCCACGATTGGAACGACGATGGCGTGCTCTCGGGCGATGAGGTGCGCACCGGGGCGACGCCGCCATCCGATTCACTGGAAGCGGAAGACTACAACATGTCCCCTAACGATCGATTTGCCTACCTTGACGTGAACAATAACGGCTACATCGATCGAAATGAGTGGGATGGCAGCCTCGATATGTTCTATCAGCTCGACCGAAACGGCGACAATCGCATCGCCAGAGCTGAACTGAACTCAGGTCGGCGGGCGACGTTCGCCACGCTCGACGTCAACGGTGACAACCGCATCACCCTCGGCGAGTGGCAATGGTCACATCGAAGCTTCGACGAGATGGATAGAAACGGCGACGGCGTGATTACACGCGACGAGTTCCGAGCGGGTGCGGTGCCCACATCAGGCCGCTGACGCGGTGGGGCCGCTACGCGGTTAGGCGGGTAAGGCGGGTCGGGACTTCACCCACCCGCCCTACCTGCCTCACACTCCTCACGCGCTACTTTGTTGCCGGCGCGGCCTGCGTCGTCACCGGCTGGCCCTTCGGATTGATGAAAGTGGCGATCGCCTTTGCCGGGACGTTCTCTTTGTTAATGCCCTCGTGCACCGCTTTCGCGTCCACGAAGAACGAGTCACCCGCCTTGTATCTGACCGTCGGCTTGCCTTCGTAGTCCAACGTGATCGCGCCATCGGTCACGTGAATCATCGCCGTGCCCGAATGGAAGTGCCGCCCCTCGCGGCCGCCGACGGGGATCTCGACCGCAACGAGGACGGCTTCAAAGCCCGCAGCCGACGTGTCGTGCTGCAGGAGCACGGTCCGCTTCACGGTCGGCGCCTGCTGCGCGTGCGTGACTTGCGTGGAAAGGAATGCGAGTGCCGCGATGGCGGCGAGAACAAAGATGCGACGGATGCTCATGGGCGCTCTCCTGATTGGCGGTAATGTTATGCCATGCGCAAAGCCATCGTCATCGTTGTCGCGCTGCTGATCGCGCCGCGCGCCAGCGTCGCACCCGAGGCGCAGGTCACCGGCAGCCTTCGGCTCTATATCGCACGGCACGGTGAGACTGACTGGAACGCCCTGCATCGCCTGCAGGGGTGGACCGACCGACCCCTCAACGAGACCGGGCGCAGGCAGGCCGCGGAGCTCGCGGACATTCTGAAAGGTATCCGTCTCGATGCCATTTACTCCAGCACGCTGTCTCGAAGCCGCGATACCGCGACAATCGTCGCCGGTAAGACGATGACCGTGAAGAGCCTTGATGGCCTGCGGGAGCGCAACTACGGCCATTACCAGGGCGGCTCCGACACCGCCCCTGAATATCTGCGGCGCTCGAACGACTGGACGGATCGCCTCGACGATGGAGAATCGTTGAATCAGCTACTGGCGCGGTCACGTGACAGCCTGGCGCAGATTCGCCGCGA
>DATFVZ010000382.1:0-2547 GCA_035259785.1 Gemmatimonadales bacterium | reverse complement strand
GTGGTGGGTGATATCGGTGATCCGCGCTCTCTATCTGCACGCCCTTCCACCTCAATCGCTGGAAATACAAAAGAGACGCGCGCGTAAATAGAGATCCGGGATCACCCACGTCACCGATTTCGCCGCCGTCACCGGCTCTCCTGGCTCAGAGTTTTGGCCGCCACAATCCGATCGCGCAGGGCGAGTTCGTGCCGGACATAGATCACCTGTCGGCGTCTGTCGACGACCCAGAGTCCGTCCTTGGTGGCGTCATTCCGCACCGAGACGTATCCCACGGCTTCCATCCGATGCGGCACCTGGCGCGCGTTCTTCCGATCCCGGAGCCAGTCCGCCAACGATTGCGTGGCCCGACCGGCGAGATCCGCCAGGGTGACCGCGATCGGCGAGTCGAGCGCGTCGAGCGCGTCGGCGAGTTCGGCGTCTTCGGGGGCCCGGTTCGCATCGACCACGTCCCAGAACGCGGCGGTTTTGGGCGGTGGCGCCTTGGGATCGAAGTTCGGTCTTTGATTAGCGGGTTCCGGTCCGTTCGGCTGCCGCACTGAGCGGGCGATTCACATTTCGTACTTGTACTTTTTTCGGGGATCTGGCATAACCTCGACGTGCCGGATCCATCGCACTCCGATTCAAGGCCGCTGCGCAGGGAGATCGACATCCTGCGTGAGCGCGCGGAACGGGCCGAACGCGAGCACGAGGCGCTCCAGCGCGAAGTCGAGCGGCTCCGACGGGAGAATGAGCGGCTGCGCGAGGAACTCGAGGCCGCGCGGCGCGCCGGTCGTCGGCAAGCCGCGCCCTTTTCGAAGAATCGGGCGTCGGCCAATCCGCGACGCCCCGGGCGAAAACCCGGCCTCGCGTATGGGCAGCCCGCCCGGCGGCCCATTCCTGCGCACATCGACGAGATGCACGACGCCCCGCTGCCCGCCGCGTGTCCGACCTGTACCGGCCCCGTCGTGGAAACGGCCGTCGAAGCGCAGTATCAAGAAGACCTGCCGCCGGTGCGGCCGATGGTCCGCGTGTTTCACGTTCACATCGGCAAGTGTCAGCAGTGCGGCCGACGAGTGCAGGGCCGGCATCCGTTGCAGACCTCCGATGCGCTCGGCGCCGCGGCGGCCCAAGTCGGCCCGCGCGCCGTGGCGACGGCCGCCGTCCTGCACAAGCAGCACGGCGTCCCGCTCGGCAAAGTCGCTGCCTTCTATCAGCAGCACTTCGGCTTGCGCGTCACCCCGAGCGGCTTTGTGCAGGCGCTCCACCGCGCCGCGCGCCAGGCGACACCGACCTATGCAGCGTTGATCGAGACGGTGCGGCAGAGTCCCGTTGTCGTGCCTGACGAAACGGGCTGGCGCGTGGGGGCGCAGCTGCAGTGGCTCTGGGTCTATGCGACCACCACGACAACCGTCTATGCCATTCAGCCCGGACGCGGCTTTGACCAAGCCGCCACGATCCTGGGGGCCGAGTACAGCGGCATCCTCGTGCGCGATGGCTGGGCGCCGTATCGGCAGTTCGAACAGGCGCTGCATCAAACCTGTCTCAATCATGTGCTCCGGCGCTGTCACGAGCTGCAGACCGATCATCCCCGCGCGCCGCTGCCGTTTCAGGTCCAGGCGATGTTGCAGCAGGCGCTCCACCTACGGGACCGGTACACGACGGGCGAGATCTCGGCTCACGGCCTCGCCGTGGCGCGCGGCCATCTGCAGGCGCGCTTGGCGACGCTGCTCGACCAGCGCAGCACGGTGCCGGCGGTCCGCCGGTTCGTGGCGCATCTCGATCGCGAGTGGCCCGCGCTTTTCAGTTTCCTCTACGACCCGACGATCGACGCGACGACCTGGCGCGCGGAGCAGGCGATCCGGCCGGCCGTGGTCAACCGTAAGGTCTCCGGTGGCAATCGCACGTGGCGCGGCGCCTACACCCAGCAGGTGCTCACCACCGTCCTCCGCACTAGCGCACAGCGGCACCGTGATCCGCTGCGCATTCTCGCCGATCTGCTCTACGATCCGGTACCGCGCGTAGCTCCCGCGCTGCGTGCGCCAACAGTCACCAATCACGCGTTTGCCAACTGACCGTCGCGGCGGAAGTGTTTGCGGTCATTCCGGTTCCATCACCGACCGGAACCCGCTAAATGAAGACGTTACATCGTGTCCTTTCGGTAAGACTGCGTAACGCTTTAGGCGCTTGGAAATTGGGGCCGCCTCACGCCGACGCGGCGCCGGTCTCGAGCATCCTCACGCTCTCCTGATAGTTCCAGGGCATCCAGGCGGTCGGAATCTCCCGCATGACGTCGAGGCGGCGCAGCAGGACGGTCAGATAGTCGAAGGCATTCACGCCGGACAGCTCGCACGTATGGATCAGGCTCATGAAGAGATCGCCGACGTGCGCGCCGTTGGACGTCCGATAGAAGTAGGCGTTCTTCCGGTGGAGAATCGCCCGCTTCAGACTCCGTTCGACAATGTTGTTGTCCAACGGCGCACCTGGTTGCCGCAGAAAGACCGTGAGCGGCGTCCAGTGGTTAAGGAAATAGGTAATCGCCTTCCCGAGGCCGGAGTTCGGTTCGAT
>DATFVZ010000381.1:0-4889 GCA_035259785.1 Gemmatimonadales bacterium | reverse complement strand
CATCGGCCTTCCCCAAAGCTCGGGTCGGTACATGAGCGTCTTGACGACATCGGGCACGCGCCGGCCGCTGAGGACGCGGATGAGCCCCAGCTTGAGCTTTTCCTTGAATCGATGCCGGTGCTCCACGCGGGCGAGGCGCATCAGTCGGGCTCCTCGCCGCGGAGCGCTGCTAGGCCGCGGTCGAGCCGGTGCAGTGCCGCGCCGACCGCGGCGGCGACGGTGATCTCAAAGAGGGCATCGTCAGATTGTCCAAGCCCTTGCAGGGCCTGGAGGTCGCTATCGGTGACCTTGTATGCGTGGCGGGCGACCGTGTCCACGTACCGCTGTAGCTCGGCGGGGACACCATCCCTCGCGCCCATTGCTCGGTCCAGCACAGCTTGCCGAAGCTCGGCGGGCGTGTCACCCGGGGCGTTTAAGACCGCATCGGTGAGGCGTTTCCTGAAGGTTTCGTAACCCATAATTCAATAATACCCCGCCCTTCTGATCCTTGACACTCCTTGATCCACGGCGCCTTTTGGAGTCCACATCCAATTTCCGTCTCCGTTACCGCTGAGGGAATCGTATGAGACGTTTACCGTACTTCATGGGCGCAATCCTGTTGATGCTCGGGATTGCTCCCACCGCGCTCCACACGCAGCAACAGACGGGCACGATTCGCGGACGCGTCACCGACAATGCGACTCAACAAGGCCTCTCCGGCGTCACAGTAGCCGCGGGAGGCCGCAGTGTTTTGACGCAGACCGACGGGCGCTATGTGCTGACTGGCGTGCCGGTCGGGGCTCAAACTGTGCGAGTCAGAACGATCGGGTATGCGCAGGCCACGAGCGACGTCACTGTGGCTGAAGGCCAGGAGGTTGTGGCTGACCTCGCGCTCGCAGCCACAGCCGTCATGCTGTCCGAAGTCGTCGTGACCGGCTATGGCGAACAGCGCGCGGGCAACATCACCGGCGCCGTGACGGCCGTGGCTGACTCGCAGTTCAACCCCGGCCGCGTGCTGAGCCCGCAGATGCTGATCCAGAACAAAGTCCCCGGCGTGCAGGTCGTCGACAACAACGATCCGGGTGGCGGGCTCTCGATTCGAATTCGCGGCGCGACTTCCATCAACGCGAGCAGCGAGCCGCTCTACGTCGTCGACGGCGTGCCGCTCGGCACGGGCGCCGGCGGTGGTCTCTCGGCGGGCCGGGATCCGCTTAACTATCTCAATCCGGACGACATCGAGAGCATTACCGTGCTCCGTGACGCCTCGTCGGCGGCGATCTACGGTGCCAACGCGGCGAACGGTGTTGTGATCATCAAGACAAAGACCGGCAAGGGTCGCACCGGCCCACTGCTCGAGTTCAGCACCAATGCGTCGGCATCGACGGTGACGAAAGTGCCGAACATGCTGAATGCCACTCAGTTCGCCGATGCCGTCGCCACGTATGCACCGTCGCGGGTCGATTCACTGCTCGGCCAGAACACCAATTGGTTTAGTGAAATCGATCGGACCGGCTACGGGCAGGAATACGACCTCGCACTCACCAACGGCGGCGAGAACATGGGGTATCGCCTGTCGCTCGGGTATCAGAAGCAGAACGGCATCATTCGCGCGAGCTCAGTCGATCGGCTGTCGCTTGGCGTCAACTACGAGCAATCACTCTTCAATGACGCGCTGAGCATCAGCACGAACATCCGGGGCGCGCGGTCGGTCGACAAATTCACGCCCGGCGACGTGCTGGGCAACGCCGTCGGCATGGCCCCGACGCAGCCGGTCATCGATCCGACGAGCGCGACCGGCTATTGGGATTGGCATACCACCAACGCTTCGCCGAGCAATCCCGTCGCGAGCCTCGTGCACGCGTCCGACGAGGGAACGACTTGGCGCAGCGTCGGCAACATCCAGGCCGCCTATCGGCCGCGGTTTGCGGAAGGCCTGACGGCGAACATCAACATGGGGTACGACCTCACCAAAGCCGACCGGCGAACATTCTATCCGAACAACCTCGCCGCGCAGGTGCGCCAGGGTCAGGGGAGTCTCTATCTGGCGAACAACAGCCAGGGCAGCTCGGTCCTCGAGACCTACCTGGGCTATAACCCGACGCGCGCGCTCGGCCCCGGCATGGTCGAGCTCACGGGCGGCTACTCGTATCAGCAGTCGCACGCCGAATACCCCGAGCTCCGCGAACGCGGCCTGACGAGCAATCTGTTGGGTGACAACGGCATCCCGCCGGCCACCAACGTCACGAACACGAAGTTTGTCAGCGACTTCAAGCTCATCTCGTTCTTCGGCCGGGCAAATTACAACATCAACGATCGCTACATGGCCTCGGTCAGCGTCCGCCGGGACGGGTCGTCGCGTTTCGGTCCCACGAATCAATGGGGAACGTTCCCGGCGTTCTCGCTCGGCTGGCGCCTGTCGGAAGAGTCGTTCATGCAGGGCCTCGGGGGATTGTCCGACCTCAAGCTCCGCGCGTCCTGGGCGCAAACCGGAAACCAGGCCATCGGCGACTATCTGTTCTTCCCGACCTATACGTACAGCGACGCCCTGACCAAGGTGCAGTTCGGCGGCAACTTCATCACGACTATTCGACCCAGCGCGGTCGACCCAAGCATCCATTGGGAGAAGACCGACGCGTATGACGTGGGCCTCGATTATGGATTCAACGGCCAGCGCATCAGCGGCTCGATCGACTGGTACACGAAGAACACGAGCGATCTACTGTTCAACGTGCCGGTGCCTGCCGGAACGAACCTCGCCAACTTCGTGACGACCAACATCGGCAGCATGAAGAATCACGGCATCGAGCTCGGGTTGAACTGGAAGGTCTTGCAGAAACCAGCCGGCAAGCTGAACTGGGACATGGGATTCACGGCGAGCCACAACTCGAACGAGCTGGTCAGCATCAATCCGAGCAAGAGCGTCGCGCGAATCCTCACCGGTAACATCTCGGGCGGCGTGGGTAATTTGATCCAGGTGCTTCAGCCTGGGGTCCCGATCAACTCGTTCTTCGTGTTCGAGCAGCGCTACGACGCGCAGGGCAAGCCGGTCTACGACCTCACGACGCCGACGAACATGTACGTCGATCAGAACAACGATGGCATCATCAACGATTCCGACCGGCGTCCGTTCCACGATCCGTCGCCGAAATGGATTTTGGGCCACTCGTCATACCTCAGCGTGGGCAAGTTCGACGCGAGCTTCACGCTGCGCGCCTACATGGGCAACTGGGTCTATAACAACGTGGCCTCCGCGAACGGCGCATATCAGAACCTCTCGGGCTCAGGCATGCCGAGCAATCTGCACGCCTCGGTGCTCACTACCGATTTCGTCGTGCCGCAGTACTACTCGGACTACTACGTCGAGGACGGCTCTTTCCTGCGGATGGACAACATCTCGGCTGGCTACGCCTTTGACTTCAAGAGGCAGCCGTTCCGGGTCTTCACAACGCTACAGAACGCGTTTACGATCACCGGTTATGACGGAGTGGATCCGACGGCGGGCTTGAACGGGATCGACAACAACATCTATCCGCGGTCACGTACGTTCACCGCCGGCCTGAGCGCCCGGTTCTAAGGAGACGCCAATGAAACGCACGATCACAATTCTCAGTCTCACGGCGCTCCTCTCGGTGGCGGTCGCTTGCACCGATCCCACGGTGGCACCGAAGAGCACCGTTTCGAGCGCGAACGTCTTCAACGATCCGAGCGCCTATCAGGCGTTCCTGGCCAAGATCTACGGCGGGCTGATCGTCACGGGGCAGCGCGGACCTGACGGCAACCCCGACATCCAGGGCATCGACGAAGGCTTCGGCGAGTACCTGCGGCTCTACTGGTACCTGCAGGAGATGCCGACCGATGAAGCCGTCATCGGCTGGAATGACCCCGGGCTTCCGTCTTTGAACACCGGGACGTGGGGAGCGAGCAACAGCATGGTCAATGCGATGTACTATCGCATCTTCTATCAGATCATGCTGGTGAACGAGTTCCTGCGGCAGAGCACCGACGCGAAGCTCGCGGAACGCGGCCAGAATGATCCGACGCTCATCGCCAACGTGCACACCTACCGCGCGGAAGCTCGGTTCCTCCGGGCGTTCAGCTATTGGCACGGCGTCGATTTGTTCGGCAACATCCCGATGGTGACGGAAGACAATGCGTTGGGGGCGACGCCGCCCGCGCAGGCACAGCGCGCGGACATCTATGCCTATGTGGTGAGCGAGCTCAACGCGATCATCGGCGATCTGCCGGCCGGCGGTCCCGGCGTTGCGGCGACGTATGGCCGCGCGACACCGGCTGCCGCGCATATGTTGCTCGCAAAGCTGTACCTCAACGCCGGGGTCTACACCGGTACGCCGAACTACACCGGCGCGGTCACCGAGGCTCAGGCTGTCATCAGCTCTGCACCGGCCTACAGCCTGGCGACCAACTTCAGGCTCAACTTCTCGGCCAACAACAACACGTCTCCCGAGCTTCTGTTCGTTGCGGCGCAGGATGGTGGCAACACCCAGACGTGGGGCGGCATGACATTCCTGATCCACGCGGGCTGCGGCGGCAGCATGAGTGCCGGCGACTACGGCATCGATTACTGCTGGGGTGGCTATCGCATGAAGCAGCAGCTTTACAACATGTTCGACTCGACTGACGGACGGTCTGCCTTCTTCCATAAGGCGGGGCAGCAAGTCAATGTGGACGACATCGGCAATTACTCCAACGGCATCGCCGCGCCCAAGTTCATCAACAAGACCACGGGCGGCGCCAACGGCTCGCAGTCGGGAATGGTCGACACCGACTTTCCCGTCTTCCGGCTTGCCGATGCCTATCTGATCTATGTCGAGGCTCACATCCAGGGTGGTGGCGGTAGCGCTGCGAATGCACTCACTTATCTCAACGCGATTCGGCAACGCGCGTTCGGG
>DATFVZ010000380.1:0-28782 GCA_035259785.1 Gemmatimonadales bacterium | reverse complement strand
AGGAAAGCTAGCGCCGCTTTGTCACAAAGCCGTTACATTCCCGTAACTGAGACGATTCCCGACGACTCTCCGCAGACGGTACTTTGAGTGCCACGAGGCGCGTCCCTTGGCGCTTCGTGGTCCCGTGCCGCCTAAGGAGAGCCGTGTGAATCCGCGTCCGGTCGCCGACTTGCTGACGACCCTCAACGAGCCGATTCGGCTGCGTATTTTGAACAGTATTTCCTGCGTGCCGCTCGCCGTTGCCGACCTCGTCGCGATTCTCGCGACCCCGGAAACAGTCGTCGTCGAAGCGATCAAAGCATTACGGGACCTTGGCATCGTGCGCGCGTTCACCGTGGTGCCGTACGTCCTGTACGCCGTCGCGCCGCTCACCGCGCATCATGAGCGGTTGGTGCGCGCGGCGCTCGACCGAGTCCACAACGACCCGGTGGCACAGCACGACCGCACCGCGGCCCGGCAACGCTCGCGCGCCCGTCTGGACACCCGCACGCGCTCAGCGCTTATGAATGCCACCTGACGGCGGTGCGGCACAGCCGCCCCGCATTCTCGTCGTCGACGACGAGCCCGACATCACGGCGCTCGTCGCGTATCACCTGGCAAGAGAGGGCTATCGGGTAACCACCGCCGGCACCGGCGCCGACGCGCTCCGCGCGGCGCGCGAGGAGCGCCCCGACCTGGTAGTGCTCGATCTGATGCTGCCCGGTCACTCGGGGTACGACGTCCTGAGCGAGCTGCGCAAGCGGGAAGAGACGCGCGAGATCGGTGTGCTCCTCCTGACCGCGCGCAAGGAGGAGCCCGACCGCATCAAAGGGCTCACGCTCGGCGCCGACGACTATCTGTCCAAACCGTTCTCGCCGAAGGAGCTCGTGCTGCGCGTGGGCGCGATTCTGCGCCGGCTCGCGGCTCCAGCGGTCGCCGCCGGAAACCGCCTCTCGGCCGGCCCCATTGTCCTGGACCGGGCCGCCCATCGCGTCAACGTGCAGGATCAGGACATCGAGCTCACCGCGACGGAATTCAAGCTGCTGGAACGGCTGATCGAGCGACGTGACCGCGTGCAGACCCGCACCCAGCTTCTGGAATCGGTGTGGCAGGCGCAACCCGACATCCAGACCCGCACGGTCGACATGCACGTGCAGCGGCTGCGCGCCAAGCTCGGCGAGGCTGGCGACTGGATCGAAACCGTGCGCGCCGTGGGTTACCGGTTTCGAGATCCCGCGCCGCCGCTCCGAGCGAGCGGGGCCCGCCGCCGCCGCACATGAGACTGGCTACGCGGTTGTTCGCGAGCATCGCCTTGCTCGTGGCCGCCGCGGTTCTCGGTTTCATCATCGCGGCCGATGCGATACTGCGCCGCCATCTCGAGACCGCGACCGCTACCGAGCTCGAGCGAGAAGCGCGCCTGGTTGCGATGCTGACGCCGCCAGATTCGACGCTGTGGGCGGAGTTCGCGACCCTCACCGGTGCGCGGTTGGGGCGGCGCGTGACGCTGATCGATCCGGGCGGTCGCGTGCGCGGCGACACCGAGTTCGATCCCCTATCGCTCACGACGTTGGAAAATCATCGCAATCGACCTGAAGTCCGCGCGGCGCTCGACTCGAGCCGGGGCGTCGGCGTCAATCAACGGCTGAGCGCATCGACGAACGAGCGGCTGCTCTATGTTGCCGTGCGCGATGGACCACCCGGGCTCGGCGTCGTGCGCGTTTCCACGTCGCTCGCGGGCGTCGACGCCCAGGTGCATGCCCTGCAGCGGGCGGTCGCCGTCGTCGGACTCGTCATGCTGATTGCCGCGGCGCTGGTGGCCTGGCTGCTCGCGCGGGTGTTGGCGCGTCCGATGCTGCGCATTGCAACCGCGGCTCGCGACATCGCTGCTGGCCGCCCGGTCGAGTTCCCCGATGTCCGCGTTCCCGAGCTCGCGTATCAGATCGACGCCCTGCGCGCCATGCACCATGAGCTCGAGCGTCGGTTCGACGATCTCAGGCGCGAGCGCGAGGAATCGCAGACGCTGCTGGAGGCGCTCTCCGACGGCGTGCTCGCCGCAAACCAGCGTGGCGTTGTCGTCTCGGCGAATGGCGCCGCTCGCCGACTCTTAGGGTATGCGCCGACCGATCCGCTCCCGCCGCTGGCCGAACTCTTTCATGACCGGCCGCATCGGGCGCTCATGCGGGAAGTCATGGCCGGCGCGATTGTCGAACGCCGCGAGTTCGATCTTGGCGGCTACACGGTGGTGATTTCTGCCCGCCCTCTCGAAGGCGGCGGCACGCTGCTCGTGTTGCGGGACGTGACCGGCCTGCGACGCCTCGAAACAATCCGTCGCGACTTCGTCGCCAACGTTTCGCATGAGCTGAAGACGCCGCTGACCGCGATCGCGGGATACGCCGAGACCCTGGCCTCCGACCCGCCCGTGCAGTCCGATGCGGGCCGCTTCGCCCAAATCATTGTGGATCATGCCCGGCGCATGCAGCGGCTGGTCGATGACCTGCTCGACCTCTCGCGCATCGAATCGGGCGGCTGGCGACCGGAGCCGGAGCCCGTGGAAATCGAACCGGCCGCACGTGAGGCCTGGGACCCCTTCGTGGAGCGGGCCGCGGAGCTGGGCGTCGAGTTCGAGACCACGGTGACGGATTCCGCGGACTCCGTCACGGTTGATCCCGACTCCCTGCGTCAGATCTTCACCAATCTGTTCGACAACGCGTTGCGTCACACGCCGCCCGGTGGCCGGGTGTGCGTCCTCACTGCGCCGGCGGGTGCTGACGTTCTCGTGCGAGTCAGCGACACGGGAAGCGGAATCTCCGCCGAGCACTTGGCTCGCATTTTTGAGCGATTCTACCGAGTCGATCCCGGCCGTTCTCGCCAGGAGGGGGGGACCGGCTTGGGGCTCGCCATCGTGAAACATCTCGTCGAAGCACAGGGCGGGAGTGTGTCCGCCGAGAGCGAGCTGGGCCGCGGGACGACGATTCTGCTGACCTTTCCGGCCGTTACACAGTCGTAACCTTCGAGTCACGGGCCATTGACGGTGCTCCGGCATCGTTGGCTCGTGCGTATCGCTCTCGTATCCGACACGTACACGCCGCAGGTGAACGGCGTCACGACCGTGGTCGCGCGGATCGTTCAGGTACTGCGCGCGGCCGGCGATGAAGTCTGCGTGATCGCTCCCCGGTATCCCGGACACAAGACCAATGCAGTGGAATGCCCGGACGAGTTGCGCATTCCGTCAGCGCCGTTCCCGCCGTATCCGGCGATTCGCCTCTCGATACCGCAATTTAGGACGGTTGCGCGCTATCTCGACGGTTTTCAGCCCGACGTCGTCCACGTCGCGACGGAGGGACCGCTGGGACTCACGGGACGGCGGTACGCACTCAGTCGCCACGTGCCGCTCGTGACGTCCTATCATACGAATTTCCCGCAGTACGCGCGCCATTACGGCGCTGGGATCCTCGAGCCCCTCGTCTGGAAATGGCTGCGGTGGTTTCATCAACCCGCCGTGCTCACCCAGACGCCGAGCGACGCCGTGCGCGATGAGCTCGAACAGCGCGGGATCGGGCACCCGGTCGTATGGGGACGCGGCGTCGATACCAAACATTTCCATCCCGGCCGCCGCAGCGCCGGATGGCGTCGCTGGCTCGCGGGCGGGGACGACACCGCGATCGTCCTCCACGTTGGGCGGCTGGCTCCCGAGAAAAACATCGACGTGCTGGCGGAATCATGGCGCGTCGCGCATGAGCGCCTGGGACAGCGGGCGACGTTCGTACTGGCGGGGGAAGGCCCCGAGACCCGCCGGCTGCTGACCCGGCTGCCGTGGGTGCGCCAACTCGGGTTCCTCGAACGCGGCAAGCTCGCGGACGTGTATGCAAGCGCCGACATCTGCGTGTTGCCGTCCAAGACCGAGACCTGTGGGCTGGTGGCCCTGGAGGCGATGGCGTCCGGACTGGCGGTGGTCGCGGCCGATGCGGGTGGGTTCCGCGAGAGCATCAGCCATGGGCGCGACGGGGTGTTGGTAGCCCCGAACGATCCGACAGGATTCGCCGCCGAGATCGTGGGGTTAGTGATGGCGCCGCAACGTCGTGCCGAGCTCCGTGCCGCTGCGCGCACCAACGCGATCGCGCGGGACGTGACTAAGGAAAACCCGGACCTGCTGCTGCACTACACCGCGGCGCAGGATGGACTCATGGCCGGACTGGCGCCATGCGCCGCGTAGTTCTCGTGCTGGCGGACGGGTTGCGCCCCGATGCGATCACACCCACGGACATGCCGTCGCTCGATACGCTGTCGCGCCGGTACACCACCGCGCTGCGGGCGACCACCATTAGACCCAGCCGAACCGTCGCGGCCCTCGCGTCGTTGGCGACGGGCGTGGCACCTGCAACGCACGGGTTGATCGAACCCGGCCTCGGTTTTCTGAAACGACTCCCGATGTTGCGTCCGCTCGCGCGCGAGTTGTCGCGAGGCGGCGTTGCCAGTCAAGTCGTGGCCAGCGAGCTGCTGCCCGCTCAGCGGGCGGTATTGTGGGCGCTGACCAAGGCCGCCGGTTTGAGCCGGTACCAGTCCGCCGGGCTGCGCGCGCGCGATGTCGCCCGCGCGGCGCTCATCAGCGCGCTGGGGCAGGACGACGGCCTGACGTTTGTCTATCTCAACGACTGCGATCAAGCGGGTCACGCGCATGGCTGGATGTCGCCACAATACCGCGCCGCGGCGGCGGAGCTCGATGCCGCGATCGGTGTGTTGGCTGATCTCACCGAGCATTCGCTGCTGATTGTCATGGCGGATCATGGCGGCGGAGGCGTGAGCTTGCACGACCACGCCGAAGCCCACCCCACCAATGATCACATCCCACTCATACTCGCCGGACCCGACGTCACGCGCCGCCATCAGCTGACGCGGCCGATTTCGCTGCTCGACATCCCACCCACGCTGCTGTGGTGGTTCGGGCTCGACGTGCCGGTTGCATACGAGGGCCGAATCCTCTCGCAGGCGTTCACTCGTTCGGCGCAGCCTGTGGAGTCGAGCGTTTGATCCGCTGGCTGACGCATCTCGGTGGCGCTCGTGTCACGATCGGGACAGGCCTCGGGCTGATCGCGGTCGGGGATCGAGACGTCGGGGTTGCGGTGCTCGTCGCCCTCACCCTCTCGCACATCGTGGTGCAGATCCTCAAGCGCGCGGTCGCCCGTCCCCGTCCCTGCGACGCGTATGGACGGCCACTCGCGCTCGTGGATCTCCCGGACCCGTTCTCGTTTCCGTCGGGTCATGCCGCGGCCGCGACCGCCGTCGCGGGAGCGGTCTCGATGGCGCACCCGCTTGCCGCTCCGGTGTTGATTCCGCTCGCCGCGTGGATTGCGTACTCGCGCGTAGCGCTGCGCGTCCATCATGTCGGCGACGTGATTGCCGGTGTCGCACTCGGCGCCGCTGGTGTCGCAGCCGCGAGCGCGCTGCTCTAATCCCCTCCGACCGTTACCGACGTTCGCCCTGCATGTGACGCTATCGTGACACACGCTGGCGAGAATCTGTGTCGTCCTCAAACCGTGCAGACGTTCATGCTTGGCGCCGCCCCTCGCCGATCCACGTTCGTCAGCACTTCCACATGTTGTAGCGACATCCGGCGGCGGTTTGCACGGCCGACGTCCGGGTGCCAGGTAGCGGAGGCTCGTATAGCTCCGCTACCTGTTTTTGTTACATACCCGTGACACGTCTAACTCAATGCGGTGATGAGCAGAAATGACTTTTGGGGCGTACAGGATGTCAAAACCACACTCAAGTCTTGAGGAGTTCACCGTGCACGCAAGACTTCTGCTGCTCGCACTGATCGTGCCTGCAGTCGCAGAAGCGCAAGCGCCCACCATTCAGGTCCAAGGGCGCATCCAGGTTCAGTACCGCTACTCATCCGGAGACTCGTCGGGCAACTACAACGACGCGTTGGTAAGCAACATCTTCGAAGTGCGCCGGCTGCGCATTCAGAGCAATGTGCGCTTCGGCGACAACATCAACCTGGTCATCCAGCCGAGCTTCGAGATGGGCGCGCTGCGGATGCGCGACGCCTTCCTGCGCGTCGGACTGAGCCCGAGGTTCGGGATCACGATGGGACAGGAAAAGTCCCCCTTCCAGCGCTACGAGCTGACCAGCTCGAATAACCTGCTCTCGATCGAACGCGGCGTCCGGATTCTGCGCCTGTCGAACAGCGAAGGGTTGAACGACATCCTGGTGCAGAACGGGTACGGCTCCCACGACCTGGGCGTGTTTGCGGATTACGCGAGCGCCGAAAACAAGTTCACAGTCAAGGTCGGGTTCCAGGGCGGCTCACGCGAAAGCGCCACCGACGTGAACAATGCCAAGAGCTTCTACGGACGCGGCACCGCGATCGTGACGACGAATGCCGATAAGCAGCCAATGCTCCAGCTTGGCGCTTCCTTCGGAAGTCGCGACCGGGCCATCTGCCAGACTCCGGCGACAGGGGCAACGTGCACGACATACTTCGCGGATTCCTCCAAGCAAACGACCGCCTTTGGCCTGGACGCCGAATGGGGCGGTTTCCGACCGGGACTCCACGTCATCGCCGATTTCGCGAGCGGCAAAACCGTTCCGTTTGCCAATCGGGTCGCCACGGGCCGCAATACCGCCAATCTGCGCACGACCGCCGATTCCGCGCTGCGGAATTTCATGGGCTTCAGCTTGGTCGGTGCATATCGGATCAACACCAAGGGCGCTGATACCCGTGTCATCAAGATCTTCGAGCCCGCGCTCCGGATAGACTACGTCGATCCCAATACCGATGCCGGCAACAACGAGGGGGTCCTGATTACTCCCGTGCTCAACATCTACTTCGCCAATACCACAATCCTACGCGCGGGATACGACCTCTACAGCTACAAGGACGCCACGGGGACAAGCCGCTCGGCGAGCGAGCTCAAGCTCTCATGGCAAGCGAATTTTTAAGGAGGATGACCGTGTTTCGCAGATCACTGCTCGCACTCGGCATAATCGGAACGCTGGCTTCCCCCCTCGTGTCCGGCCTGTTGACGGCACAGGTACGGCTCAACGGCGCGGGAGCCACGTTTCCGAACATCATCTATCAGACGTGGATCCTGACGTACAACCAGAAGTTCGACAACGTCGAGATCAACTATCAATCGATCGGGTCAGGCGGCGGCATCCGCCAGTTCTCGGATAAGACTGTGGACTTCGGCGGCACCGATGCACCGATGACTGACTCCGCAATCGCCGCGATCGGCGGCAACGTTCTGCACATCCCGACTGTCCTCGGCGCCGTGGTGCCGACGTACAATCTGCCCGGCATCACGCAGCAGCTCCGCTTCACCCCGGATGTGTTGACCGACATCTTCCTCGGCAAGATCACAAACTGGAGCGATGGTCGCATCGCCAGCATCAACCCCGGCGTGACGCTGCCAAAGCAGGACATCATCGTCGTGCATCGCTCGGACGGCTCCGGAACGACCTTTGTATGGACCGACTACCTCTCCAAGGTCAGCCCGGATTGGCTCCAGAAAGTCGGACGCGGGGTGTCGGTGAACTGGCCGGTGGGTCTCGGTGGCCGTGGCAACGAAGGCGTGACCGCGACCGTGCGGCAGTCGCCGGGTGGGATCGGTTACGTCGAGCTGGGATATGCCCTCATCAACAAGATGTCGTTCGGGCTGGTGCGGAATAAGAGCGGCAACTGGATCACGCCCAGCCTCGAGTCGGTAACCGCCGCGGCGCAAGGGGCCATGGATCAGATGGGGCCGACCACCGATTTCCGTGTCTCGATCACCGATTCGCCGGGCGCACAAGCGTATCCGATCGCCAGCTTCACTTGGGTGCTCCTGCGCAAAGAGTACCCGGACTACGCAAAAGGGCGGGAGCTCCTGAAGTTCGTCTGGTGGAGCCTGACCGAGGGTCAAGCCAAAGCGCCAGGTCTCGGCTACGCGCCGCTTCCAAAAGAGATGCGTCCCTGGATCGAAGCGCGGCTCCGGTCAGTGACCGCTGGTGGCCGGCCCGCATGGCAGGGGCCCGCCGCAACCGGCGCTCAATAGTTCCAGGCCCCCGTTTTCTCACGGAGTGACATGTCCGTTACACGGCCGTTACGGTCCGCGGTCGTGTGACGGATACGTTTTCCGGCTCGATGACCACTCTCCCGTTTGAGCCCGTTCCTCCACCGCAGGAACAGACCACACCGAGCGCCGAATCGCGATGGCGGACGCTCCGGAGCATCGACCGCAGTGATCGGATTTATCAGCGGCTCCTGACGGGCATCGCCCTGGCGCTCCCGGCGCTCATTCTCGTCATCCTGGGAGTGCTGTTTGTCAGCGCGCTGCCGGCGATCGGGCGCTACGGCCCCGCTTTTATCTGGACATCGACGTGGGATCCGGTCAAGGAGATCTACGGCGCTGCGCCGATGATTTTTGGAACGCTTGCGTCGTCATTCCTCGCGCTGTTGATCGCGGTGCCGCTTGCCCTCGGGGTGGCCATCTTGCTCACCGAGTTCGCGCCGCGCTGGCTGCGACAGCCGGTCGCCTTTCTCGTAGAGCTACTCGCCGCCATCCCCAGCGTCGTATACGGCCTGTGGGGAATCTTCGTGCTCATCCCTTTCCTCCGCAGCGTCGTTGTCCCGCCGCTCAAGGCCGTCTTCGGCTGGACGCCGTTCATCCAGGGCGTGTTCTACGGTAATTCGATGATCGCGGGCGGCATCATTCTCGCGATCATGATCGTGCCGTACATCGCGGCGGTGTCACGCGAGGTGCTGCTGGCAGTTCCGGTGAGCCAGCGCGAGGCGGCGCTCGCCATGGGTGCCACGCGCTGGGAGGCGGTGCGCTCGGCCGTGCTTCCGTACGGCCGCGCGGGATTGATCGGCGCGATCATCCTCGGGCTGGGTCGCGCGTTGGGGGAGACGATGGCCGTCACGATGGTCATCGGCAACCGTCACGACATCTCGGTCTCCTTGCTGCAGCCTGCGTACACGATGGCCGCGGCCATTGCCAATGAATTCAGCGAAGCCACGACAAACATGTACCTGTCGGCACTGTTTGAGGTGGGACTGATCCTCTTCGTCCTCACGGTCATCGTGAACGCGGTCGCTCGTATTCTCATCTGGCGCGTGGCGCGAGGCACTGCGGTGGGAAGCCGGGCGCTATGAACCGCGCTTTCCGCCGCCACCTGACGAGCCGTCTGATGACGGGCCTGGTGATCATGCTCTCCGCGATCGCCGTTTTGGCTCTGGTGCTCATCCTCGGCGATCTGATTGCCAAGGGGGCGTCGTCGATTGACTGGGCCTTTTTCACCAAGAGTCCCGTTCCGGCCGGTGAGTCGGGCGGTGGTGTGGCGAATGCGATTGTCGGAACGGCGATCATCGTGGGTCTTGGGGCGCTGATCGGCGTTCCGGTCGGCGTCGGCGCAGGTATTTACCTCGCGGAATATGGTTCGGGCAGGCTCGGATTTACGATCCGGTTTATCGCCGACGTACTCAACGGCACGCCTTCGATCGTCGTGGGCATTGTGGCCTGGACCTTCCTCGTCAAGCCGGCGGGGCGGTTCTCGGCCCTCGCCGGCAGCGTCGCGCTGGCTGTCCTGATGATCCCGATGCTGGCGCGCACCACGGAAGAAATGGTGCGTCTCGTGCCGCATTCGCTGCGTGAAGCCGCGCTCGCCCTCGGCTACCCACGCTGGCGCACTTCGCTCAAAGTCGTGGCACGAACCGCGTTGAGTGGAATCGTCACAGGTTGCCTCGTTGGCATCGCGCGTATTGCGGGCGAAACCGCCCCGCTTCTGTTCACGGCACTCGGGAATCTGAACTTCTCCCTCAGCGTCACCCATCCGATGCAGACGCTGTCGTTGCAGATCTACGTCTACGCGACCGGCCCCTTCGATGAATGGCACCGGTTGGCGTGGGCTTCTGCGCTCGTCCTGATGGGACTCGTGCTGCTCATCTCACTCACGGCCCGCTGGGTCACACGGCAACGTTATGGCAGCGTCCGCTAACACGCGGCTACGGCTGGAGACGGTGAATCTCACCGCGCTGTTCGGACAAAGCTCGGCGGTGCGTGCCGTGTCACTGCTGTTCCCGGAGCACACGGTCACCGCGATCATCGGCCCGTCAGGCTGCGGCAAGAGTACCCTGCTCCGCTGCCTGAACCGAATGCACGAGCTGAACCAGGGCGCCTCGGTCACGGGGCAGGTGCTGCTCGACGAGGTCGACATCTACGCCAAAGACGTGAATCCGGTCGAGCTGCGCCGCCGGATCGGCATGGTCTTCCAGCGGCCGAGTCCTTTCCCCACGATGTCCATTTACGAAAACGTCGCGGCGGGCTTGCGCCTCAATGGCAAACGGCCGCGTGTCGAAACCGACGGCGCGGTTGAGCGGGCGCTGCAGCAGGCCGCGCTGTGGGATGAGGTGAAGGACCGGTTGCATACCAGCGCGGTGGCATTGTCGGGCGGCCAGCAGCAGCGGCTGTGCATCGCCCGCGCGGTGGCCCCCGAGCCCGAGATCCTGCTGCTGGACGAGCCGACGGCGTCGTTGGACCCCTCCGGTACGCAGCGGATCGAGGAGCTGTGTCATGCGTTGAAGCGCTTGTACACCATCGTGATCGTGACGCACAACATGCAGCAGGCAGCCCGCGTTTCGGACTATACCGCGTTCATGTACCTCGGCAATCTGATTGAAGTAGGGCGCACCGAGGAGATCTTCACCAAGCCGAAGGTGGAGCAGACGGAGGCGTACATCACAGGACGGTTTGGATGAAGACGACTGCGTTGGACGGCAAGACGGTTGGACAGTTGGACGTAAAGACGCTGCCTGCGGGCACGGTCCAACCGTCCAACGGTCCAACGTCCGTCCTTGAGGCAACATCGTACAACTTTTGGTACGGCACCAACCACGTCCTCCACGACGTCAGCTGCACGATCCCGCGCAGGGCGATCACTGCACTGATCGGTCCCTCCGGCTGCGGGAAGACAACGTTCCTGCGATCGGTCAACCGGATGCACGACCTGACGCCTGGGGCGCGCCATACGGGCGACATCACGCTGGACGGCACGTCGATCTTCGCTCCGAAAGTTGACGTCGTCGCGCTGCGACGGCGCGTCGGCATGGTGTTCCAGCGTCCCAATCCGTTCCCCAAAGCTGTTTACGAGAACGTCGCGTACGGCCCGCGGCTGAATGCATTGTATCCCGCGCGCGAGCTGCCCGATCGTGTGGAACAGGCACTGCGGCGTGCGGCGCTCTGGGATGAAGTGAAGGACCGGCTGCGCGAGCCGGGAACCGCGCTGTCGGGCGGCCAGCAGCAGCGGCTCTGTATCGCGCGGGCGCTCGCCAATGAGCCTGAGGTCCTGCTCATGGACGAGCCCTGCTCGGCGCTCGACCCAATCGCGACGCAGCGGATCGAAGAGCTGCTGGTTGACCTGAAGCAGTCCTATTCGATTGTTATCGTCACGCACAACATGCAGCAGGCAGCTCGCGTGTCCGATCACACGGGATTCTTTTATCTCGGTCGTCTCGTGGAGTTCGGAACGACACAACAGGTGTTTACCCGGCCCGGCGACGAGCGGACCGAGGCCTACATTACCGGAAGGTTTGGTTAACTATGAATGCGCAACCCATAGGTCACCGCCATTTCCACGACGAGCTCGCTGAGCTCAAGGTCGCGCTGCTGAACATGTCCGGCGAGGCGCAGGCCGCGCTCGCGGCCGCCGTGGAAGCAGTCCTAGAGCGAGACGGCGTCCGGGCGAGCCAGGTGATTGCCGGGGACAAGGAGATCGATCAGCTGGAGGTCGAGGTCGAGGAGAAAGTCATCCGGCTGCTCGCGACGCAGCAACCGATGGCCCGGGACCTGCGCTTTCTCACCGCCGCGATGAAAATCGCCAACGACCTGGAGCGCGTGGGCGATCACGGGGTGAACATCGCGCAGTCAGCCGAGCGCCTGCTCGCCAGCCGGCCGATCGTCCCGGAGCCGGAGCTACTCGAGATGGCCCGACAGGCGCGAACGATGCTCGCCGATGCGCTCGATGCGTTCGTGCGCGGCGACGCGCAGGCCGGTCGAGCGATCTGCCGCCGCGACGACAGCGTCGACGCGCTGCATCAATCCGTGTTCCGGATCCTGCTGACACACATGATGGAGGACCCGCATATCATCGGTGCTGCCATGCAGCTGTTCCTCGTGAGCCGGAATCTGGAGCGCGTGGCTGACCTGGCGACGAATATCGCGGAGGATGTGGTTTTTCTTGTAGAGGGGAAGTCGATTAAGCATCACGCTGAGGGATAGAAGGTATCGGGCTCACGAGCTCCGATACCGGTAATACGAGGCGGGGGGCGTGGGTCGCCGCTGCAGCACCTCCTCCGATGCGAACAAACGCACGAGCGCGAGTCCGACAACGAATCCGCCCACGTGCGCGAAGAACGCCACCCCGCCCTTTTCGTCGCCCAGACTGCCGAGCCCGCTCAGGATCTGCAACAACGCCCAGTAACCGAGCATCACGTATGCGGGCAGCGCGACGGTGGTGATGTAGATCGGCAGGATGATCAGCGTGTGCACGCGCACTCGTGGATAGAGCAGGATGTACGCGCCGAGGACGCCGCTGATCGCCCCCGAGGCGCCTACCATGGGAATAATTGAATTGGAGCTGATGAAGGTTTGTGCGGCGGCTGCGGCGACACCGCAGAGTAGATAGAACACCAGAAACTTTCCGTGCCCCATGGCGTCTTCGATATTGTTTCCGAACACCCAGAGAAACACCATGTTGCCGATGAGGTGGAACCAGCCACCGTGCATGAACATCGACGTGAGTACGGTCCAGTACTGCGGCACTGCGTCTACGACGCACCTCGTCCCCGGTGCGAGCTCGATGCCGCTCCCCGGTCTGGCACGCTGCAGGATCTCGCCGGGGATAAGACCGAAGTTGCAGACCGACCGCGCGAGCGGCACCTCCGCACCGGCACCCTGCACAAGCATGAACGCGAGGACGTTGGCGAGGATGATCGCAACGGTCACGATGGCTGGTTTCTCGGTGGGGTTCTCGTCCTTATAGGGAAACATTGGGTCAGAATCTAGGCGGTTGGGCGGTTTTTGGGCGGCAAGATCCCCATGCGCTCGCCCTTCGCCATGCGCTCGAGCATGGTGCGAAAGCGTCGCTCGCGCGTCTCTTCCTTTTTCGCGTGCATAACCCAGAACAGGGTGGTACGGCGATATCCGGGCGGCTCCGATTGGAAGAACTTCCATGCCTTCCGATTAGCCTTGAGCCGTTTCATGAACGCTTGCGATAGCGTGATGTTGCGATTCTCAAACGAATAGGGCGCGACCGCGATCTTGTTGCGGCGTTCGAACGCGGCGATACCGGGAGGCGCCGCTCTGCCGGCAGCAATGAGCTCCTCCATGCGCTTGATGTTGACCCGGCTCCAGTTGCTTTTGGACTTACGCGGTGAGTAGCGCTGCTGGAAGCTGTCGGCGTCGAGCGACCGCACCACCCCGTCGATCCAGCCCCAGCAGAGCGCCTCGTCCAACGCCTGCCGATAGCCGATCCCCTTGTGCAGTGCATGCACTTTGAACAAGCGAAGCATCAGCTCGGTCTTAGAGGCGTGATGTTTCTGCAGCCACTCTCTGAAGTCCGCTGGGGTCTTGAAAGCCTTGGGTGATGATCGACGCATTCGATCTGGGGCAATGTACCTGCTCCAATCGATCGCCGCAGCATGAGCGTTCGGACGCAAAAGGCGCGTATTCCCGCTCCAGTCGACACCTGACGCATCGCACGCACGTATATTCTCGTTCCGTGACGACCGAGATCTCCGCAGAGCTGCAGCGAGCGCTTGCGCAGCAGTACGAGATAGCGACGGTGCTGGGCCGTGGGGGGATGGCGACGGTGTATCGCGCCGCCGACCGCAAGCACCGCCGCGATGTCGCAATCAAAGTGCTGCTGCCCGGCCTGGCGGCCTACCTCGGCAGCGAGCGATTCCTCAAAGAAATCGAAATCGCCGCCGGCCTGACGCATCCCCACATCATGCCGCTCTACGATTCGGGAGAGGCCGGCGGCTTTCTTTATTACGTCATGCCGTTCGTCGAGGGGGGATCGTTGCGCCAGCGTCTCGCGGGCGGGCGCGCGATCCCCGGCGATGAGGCGTTCGCAATCGCGAGCCGCGTGGGGGATGCGCTGTCATACGCGCATCGCCGTGGAGTGCTGCATCGCGACATCAAGCCCGAGAACATCCTCTTCTCGCAGGGGCATCCCATCGTCGCGGATTTCGGGATTGCGAAGGCCATCAGCACCGCCGGCGAAGCGAACCTGACCCGCACCGGCTTTCCCTTGGGCACGCCGGGATATATGAGCCCTGAGCAGGCGGCGGGTCGCACCGACCTGGACGCGCGCACCGACGTCTACAGTCTTGCCGTCGTGATTTACGAGATGCTCGCAGGCGAGGGGCCGCGCCACTGGCCGACGGACGACGCGGTCCGGGTTGGACGATTCCTCGAGGCCCCCGCGAAGCACCGCACCCGGCTCGCGGACGCCGGGGCGTCAGTCGAGCGGGCACTCGTCCGCGCGCTGTCGACGCGGCTCGACCTTCGAACCGGGACCCCCGAGGCGTTGATCGCCGAGCTGCTGGATCGCCGTCCACCTGCGGGTCGGAGCTACGACGGCAGCGAGGTTGAGGCGATTGTCAAGCGTGCCAGCGAAATAGAGGCGACAGCTCCGACGAGCGGTGGAGGAGCAATGACGATCGGGGGCGTTGAATCGCTGGCCGCGGAGGTGGGCATCTCGCCGGCGACGGTCCGCGCCGCGGCGGCCGCGATGGACACGTCGATTCACGTAAATCGCTGGCTCGGTGGCCCTACGCTGATCTCGATCGAGCGCGTGATCGACGGCGAGCTGCCGGAGCATGAGTTTGCGGCGATCGTGGAAGAGACGCGCAGGTCGCTGAAGAGCGTGGGCCAGGTCAATCAGCTCGGCCGGTCGTTCACCTGGAGCGGGTCGCCCGGGGGATCCGACCGCAAGGTTCAGATCGCCGTGTCGGTCCGCGGTGGGCGAACGCACCTCACCGTGCACGAAAGCTTGCAGTCGTTGGCCGGAGGCGTGTACGGCGGGATTGGTGGAGCCATGGGTGGAGGCGCGATCTGGCCGGTCATGGTCTTCTTTCTGTCGGGGCTTCATACCGGCCCGCTTTCGTTGCTCGCGATCATCCCCGGGTGGCTCGGCCTCTCTTACGCGACCGCACGAACCCTGTACCGGCGCAGCAGTGAGGCACGCGTCCGACAGATAGTGAAGCTCGCCGACGGCCTGGAATCGCTGGTGCACGGACTGATTGGCTCAGCTCCAGGCTTGCTGCGGTAGGTTCCGCTGACCCGCCCGAAACCTCGGCTCGTTAGCTTCAGTACGATCAACGCATGCCATTCTGCCGGTTTGGCAGTTAATCAGGGCACGATGCTTGCCTTCTGCGACCGCAAGCGTCAGGTCCGCATCAAAATCCCTATCAGGAGCTGAAAGTTATGGCTGAGAAGATCATTGGCATTGACCTCGGGACCACGAACTCCGTCGTGGCGGTCATGGAGGGTGGCGACCCGGTGGTCATTCCCAATGCCGAGGGCGGTCGGACGACCCCTTCGGTGGTTGCCTTCACCAAGGACGGTGAACGGCTCGTCGGGCAGGTGGCGAAACGGCAGGCGGTGACCAACCCGCAGAACACGGTCTTCTCGATCAAACGGTTCATGGGACGGCGCTACGAAGAGGTCAGCGAAGAGATCAAGCGCGTCCCCTACAAGGTCGTCCGCGGCCAAAACGGGCTCGCCGCCGTCGAGATCACGGGCAAGCAGTACACGCCGCCCGAGATTTCCGCGATGATCCTCCAGAAGATGCGCCAGACGGCCGAAGACTACCTCGGCCACAAAGTCGAGAAGGCAGTGATTACGGTTCCGGCGTATTTCAATGACGCGCAACGGCAGGCGACCAAAGATGCCGGCAAGATCGCCGGCCTCGACGTCGTCCGCATCATCAACGAACCGACCGCTTCTGCCCTAGCCTACGGACTCGATAAGAAGAAGGAAGAGAAAGTCGCCGTCTACGACCTGGGCGGCGGGACCTACGACATCTCCATCCTCGAGCTCGCCGAGGGCGTCTTCGAGGTCAAAAGCACGAACGGCGACACGCACCTGGGTGGTGACGATTTCGATGCGCGCGTGATGGAATGGCTCGTCGGCGAGTTCAAGCGCGAGCAGGGGATCGACCTCTCCAAGGACCCCATGGCGCTCCAGCGGCTCAAGGAAGCCGCCGAGAAGGCCAAGATGGAGCTGTCGTCGGTCATGCAGACGGATATCAATCTGCCGTTCATCACTGCGGACCAGTCCGGACCGAAGCATCTCAACCTGACGCTGACGCGAGCCAAGCTCGAGCAGCTGGTAGACGACTTGGTCAAACGGACCATGCCGCCGATGCAGCAAGCGTTGACCGACGCCGGCCTCAAGCCGGGTGACATCAACGAGGTGATCCTGGTCGGTGGCCAGACGCGCATGCCGAAGGTCCAGGAGATCGTGAAGAGCTTCTTCGGGAAGGAGCCCCATAAGGGCGTCAACCCCGACGAAGTGGTGGCGATCGGCGCTGCGATTCAGGGTGGCGTGCTCGCCGGCGAAGTAAAGGACGTGCTGCTCCTCGACGTAACCCCGCTGTCGCTCGGCATCGAGACGCTGGGCGGGGTGACGACCGTCCTCATTCCGCGCAACACGACGATTCCGACCAAGAAACAGGAAACGTTTTCGACTGCGGAGGACAATCAGACGACGGTCGAGATTCACGTGCTGCAAGGCGAGCGGCAGATGGCGCAGGATAACCGCACCATCGGGAAATTCCAGCTGACGGGCATTCCGCCGGCTCCCCGTGGCATCCCGCAAGTCGAGGTTGTGTTCGACATCGACGCAAACGGTATCTTGCATGTATCCGCCAAGGACAAGGCGACGGGCAAGGAGCAGAAGATCCGGATCGAAGCGTCCTCTGGTCTAGCGGATAAGGACATCGACAAGATGGTGAAGGAGGCCGAGTCGCACGCGGCCGAGGATAAGAAGCGGCGTGACGTGATCGAACAGCGTAACCGGCTCGACAACATGGTGTACCAGGTGACGAAGGAGTCGAAGGAGTGGGTTGATAAGCTCGAGGCCGGTTTGAAATCCCGGCTCGACGCAGCCATCCAATCCGCGCAGTCCGCACTCCGGAGCGGCAACGCGGACGAAATAAGTAAGGCCCTCGAAGAGTTGCAGCAGGCCTATTCGGCCGCCGGTGCGTCGCTGTATGCGGCGCGGGGCGCTGGGGCGGGGGGCGCAGGCGCCGAAGCAGGAAGCGGCGCGTCAGGAGCTGGTGAAAGTGCGGCTGGTGGCACCGCGGACGGTGGCAAAGAGAAGGTCGTTGACGCTGATTACGAGATTATGGATGACGACAAATCGAAGAAGTCCTAACCGGGGCGGGAGGCGCTGATGTCGGTGAAGACGCGGGACTGGCTCAAGTTTGGGGCGTTGGTGGCAATGGCGTTTGCGCTAGGCCTGGCATTCGCCTCAGCCTTCAAGCTCCCGACACGCGGGGAGGCGGCGGCGGTTCCCACCGTCCTGTTGCAGGATAACCGGCGACCGGCGCCGCAGGCGAAAGCGGCCGTGGACCTGGGCGACTCGTTCGCATCTGTGGCGGAGCACGTGAAGCCGGCGGTCGTGTTCATCCGCTCTGAGCGTCGCGAGCGCGTCTCCAGTCGCCGCCTGCCACCCGGCTTCGAGGATTTCTTCCAGCAGCCGCGTCGCCCCCAGGTAGAGCAAGGATCGGGATCCGGTTTCATCGTCTCCCAGGACGGCTACATCCTCACCAACAACCACGTAGTACAGGGCGCCGATCGCGTCACGGTACGGCTGTACGACAACCGCGAATTCACCGCGAAGACGATCGGCACCGACCCCAGCACGGACGTCGCGGTCATCAAGATTCAGACAGACGGCCTCCCCACGGTTCACCTCGGCGACGCCGATTCGACCAAGATCGGCAACTGGGTGCTCGCGATTGGGAATCCGCTGGGTGAAGCATTCACCTTCACCGTCACGGCGGGCATAATCAGCGCCAAGGGACGCCTCCTCAGCGGCCTCAACCAGAGCCGCTATGCCATTCAGGATTTCATTCAAACCGATGCGGCGATCAATCCGGGCAACTCGGGCGGACCGCTGGTCAACGTGCGTGGCGAGGTCATCGGCATCAATTCGGCCATCGCCAGCGAGACCGGGTTCTATGCCGGGTACGGGTTTGCAATCCCGATCAACCTCGCCCGCACCGTCATGACGCAGCTGATCGCCACCGGCCACGTTGAGCGCGCGGTGATCGGCGTGTCGATTCGTCCGATCACGCCCGAAGACGCCGAAGATGCGAAGCTGACCGACATTCGCGGCGTCGTGGTCAACGACTTCACGGGCGACGACTCACCGGCGAAGCGCGCTGGAATTCTGCCGGGTGACGTGATCATTTCGGTGGATGGTCAGCAGATCGAGTCGGTCTCGCAGTTGCAGCAACGCGTCGGCTTCAAGAAGCCCGGCGAAACGGTGCAGATCTCGGTGGTTCGCAAGGGCGGTGTGCGCAAGACCATCCCCGTGCGTGTGGTGGCCGCGCCCTCGGCTGAACCGGCGCAGACCACGGACGCGGACGAATCCGCAGCGGAGCGGGACTCTGGGCCGATGGAGGAGGCGCTCGGTATCTCGGTGCAGCCGCTCTCACAGGAGAACGCGCGCGATCCGGGGCTTCGCACGGTGATGCGCTCCGGCGGCGGGTTGATCGTCACGCAGGTATCGCCGGACGGTCCCTCCTACCAGCACCTCGTGGACGACAGCCAGGGCAATCCTGACATCATTCTTCAGGTGAATGGGCAGCCGACCCGGACACGGGCGGACCTGCGACAGGTGTTGTCGAAGGTCAAGACGGGTGAAATCATCACGCTGACGGTGCTCTCCAGCACGCAGGACGGCTGGCAGCAACGGGTCGTGCGCGTACGCGCACGGTAGCAGACGTCAGGGCTGGCGGCGCTCCGCGAGCATCTGCACCGCGGTCGCCGCCAGCCAGACTACAAATCCTCCCTGAGCAACAAAGAGGAGCCACGAGAACTCGTTGACCACGAGGGCGACGGCGCCGTTCGCGAGCGCGACTACCCACGCGGCCCAGGCCAGCCACCGCGGCCACACCGCCCCGTTGCGAATCGCCCAGCCAAACATGTAAGCCACAAGGCCCAGCATGAATGTCGCGAGACGCTCGGCGGCGAGTCCCATCGGATGCAGCATGTCGTAGAGGAAGACGGCGTGCGTGGCGGTCAAGCCGGCGTCTGAAGCGGTATACGCCCGGGCGAGATGCCATCCCGCTCCCACCATGAACAGAATGTTGAGCGACCACACCGAGAAGGTGAACGCACCCAGGCGAATGGCTGCTCGGCCGGGAGAAGCACCGGCCGTGTCGTTGTGGCGCAGCGACACCCCGATCAACCCCGCGTACATGAATACGAGACCAAACAGCAACGACCAGTGAATCACGCGCCATCCGCGCGTGCGCGCGATCGTGCTGAGCTGCTCGGCACCGTCGCCGGAGAGGATCGGATGGAAGAGACCGGCGACCCCAAATAACAGCACGCCGAGAAGCAGACAAAGACCATAGAAAATCGGACGGCGCGTGACCACGGAGTCTCCTACTGTTCGGATGCGGGGCTAACGATATATTGACCCGCCATGGACCTCAATCGGATCCTGCGCGAAGGGTTCATTGCCGGGTGCATCGGCGCTGCGGTGGTCGCCGTCTGGTTCCTCGTGGTCGATACGATCAACGGCCAGGCGCTCTTTACGCCCGCGATGCTCGGAAGCGCGGTCTTCTGGGGCGCGCACGATCCAGCAGCGGTGGTTATCGAGCCCGCGCGCATCTTTGGCTACACCATGATTCACGTCAGCGCGTTCGTCGTGGTGGGCTGTATCGCCGCGGCGCTCGCAGCCGAAGTCGAGTACGCGCCCTCGACCCTGTTCCTCGTCGTTGTTGGGTTCTGCTTCTTCGAGGTGGGCTTCTACATTCTCGTGGCGCTGCTCGCTAAACCCCTGCTCGGATACCTCGTCTGGTGGAACGTGGCGATCGGTAACGGTCTGGCCGCGCTGGCGATGGGCTACTATCTCTGGCGGGAGCATCCGAGGATTGGGGAGGAGCTGCGGCGGCATCCGCTGGGGGAGACCGAGGATGGAGAATGACGCATCGGCGTGTGGCCTGGGGCGTGCGGCGTTGACCCGTACGGTTCCTGCGCCACACGCCGCACGCTGTTAACGCCGCACGTCGTAGGCCTCTTCCGGCACTCCCCGTTCAGCATCGCCTCTCTGGTCCCAGACGGAGTAGCGGAACCAGATGACGGTCATCACGATCCACAGCATAAGCCCACCCAAGACCCACATCAGCAGTCCCCCGATCTGTTGGTCGTCGAGCGGTGCTAGGCCGCCTACCCGCGGAGCGGCCGCATAGAAGGGGTAGAGGACCCGATCCGACAGAGTGATCAATGCCCCGGTGATCGCCATCGGAATCCCCAGCAAAAACAGATAGAGCATCTGCAGAAGATGCGGGAGGCGCGGCAGCTCCGGCACCGGTGACAGCACCGGCCACCACATGATGACGGCCGTGGTGAGAAAGACGAGGTGTTGGACAATGTGGAGGTTGTGGTCGCGAAGCGCGGCTTCGTAAAACGCCGGGACGTGCCACAAGACGATGGGCGCCGTAAACACCGCGGCGGCAACCAGTGGTCGGGTTACCACTCGGGCCAACACCATCACCCAACGCGGCCGTAGCAGCCGTCGCACTACCGTGCTTGGCGTGCCGTACAGCAGCAGTGGCGGGAACACGAGCGTCAGGAGCAGGTGCTGGGCCATGTGCGCGCTGAACAGATAGGTATCGGAGAGATTGTGTAATGGCCCGTTGAGCGCCACAAACAGCACCAGCAAGGCTGCGGCAAAGCTTGCGACGTGCCGCGCCGATTTGAGACCCCCCAAATACACGTAGAGCCCGCCCAGAAGGACGAGCCCGGCCGCGACACTCGGATGGATATCCCAACGATTCCAGGGTGGAATGGGTTTACATCCCGGTTCGCAGCCGCACCGAGCCGTAGAAGATGAAGAGCAAGCTCACCACGACGAACAGCCCTAGGAGCAGCGGTCCCCCAAACAGGAACGTGAAGAACCTGTTGTCGAACTTGAGATGCATGTAGAACATCACGACGAGCGCAAACTTGATCGCCGAGAGGACGAGCAGGACGGGCACCAGCGCGCTCTGAAAGGCCGGCACATAAAAGACGCCGACTTCGATCAGCGTGATCATCACAAGGATGGCGGCGACCCGGAGATACGTGCCTGTTGTCGCGTGTGCCTGCTGCTCGCTCATGCCTTTCCTCTCACTGGATCAGGTACACAACGGTAAAAATGATGATCCAGACGACGTCCACAAAGTGCCAATACAGTCCAGTGATTTCCACCGTCATCGCGTTCGCGGGTCCAAGCTTGCCTCTGAGCGCCTGCACCCAGAGCGTGAGCAACCAGATCACCCCGACCGTCACGTGCGCGCCGTGTGTTCCCGTCAGCACGTAAAAGGTCGAGCCGAACAGGTTGGTCGTGAGGCCCAGCCCTTCATGATAAAAATGACTGAACTCCCACACCTGGCCGCCCAGAAAGATCAGGCCCAAAAACGCCGTCACGAACAACCACAGTTTGCCCTGCTTCATGTCGCCACGCTGCACCGCCGCGAGCGCGAGCACCATGGCGAGGCTCGACATGAGCAGGTCGAACGTGCTGAACGACGTGAATGGAATGTTCAGGATCTCGTGCGGATACGGGCCGACGAGGCTTCGTCCCTTGTACACGAGATACGTGGAGATCAGCGAGCCGAACAACAGACATTCGGAACCGATGAAGGCCCAGAAGGCCATCTTCCGGCTGTCGAGCCCCATGAAGGTGGCGTGCCCGTGCGCGACGGCGACGGCGTGAGTGTCTGTGTCGTATTTCATTTACATCTCGAAGGGCTCGAAGGCCCAGCGATAGATGCCGACGATGAGGATGAGCAGGCCCGCGAATACAACCGGGAGGAAACGTCCCAGTGCGCCAATCGCCATGATCGGAAGCCCTGCGGCCGTGATCATGGGCCACCACGAGCCGCCGGGCACGTGAATCGGCGTGGGTGGCCGCTCCGGTAGAGGTGCCATGGGCCCGTGGCGCTCCGTCTGCCACAGCGGGAGCCGGTTCGTCACGGTCGGGATGACTGTGAAGTTGTAGACCGGCGGCGGCGACGGAATCGCCCATTCCAGTGTCGCGGCGTTCCAGGGGTTGGCCGGCGCGGTCACCGGCTCTCGGTGCGTCCGCAGCATGTTCCACAGGAAGACGAGCGACGCGATGCCAACGAGAAAGGCACCGATGGTCGACACGAGATTGAAGCCGGCGACTCCCAGCTCGGGCGAGTAGGTATAGATGCGGCGCGGCATGCCCAGCAGTCCGGAGAGATGCATCGGGAAGAACGCGAGGTTCATCCCAATCATCGTCAACCAGAAGTGCACCTTGCCCAGCCGCTCCGAAAGCAGCCGGCCGGTCATCTTGGGCCACCAGTAGTACATCCCGGCGAATAGGCCCAGGATGGTGCCGCCGAACAACACATAGTGGATGTGCGCGACAACGTAATAGGTATCGGTCTGTTGCAGGTCGGTGGGCGCGGACGCGTGTGTGACGCCGGACAGTCCGCCGATGATGAACATCGCAATGAAGCCCACCGCGAACAACAGCGACGTCGTAAACCGGATCTGCCCGCCCCACAGCGTTCCAATCCAGTTGAAAATCTTTACGCCCGTAGGAATCGCGATCAGCATCGTGGCTCCGGCGAACACCGAGTCGGCAATGGGTCCTAGGCCCGAGGCAAACATGTGGTGCGCCCACACGCCCCACCCCAGGAACGCGATGACGACACCCGAGTAGACGACGACGGTGTAGCCGAACAGCGGTTTGCGCGAGAACGTCGGCAAGACTTCCGAGACGATTCCCATCGCGGGCAGGATCAGGATGTAGACCTCGGGATGGCCGAACATCCAGAACAGGTGCTGCCACAGCACGGGGTCGCCGCCGCCCGAAGGCAGGAAGAAATGCGTGCCGAACAAACGGTCGAACATGAGCAGGACGAGCGCGACCGTGATGACCGGGAACGCGGTGATCACAAGGAACTGCGTGATCAGCGTCATCCAGGCGAACGGCGGCAGGCGCAGCATCCGCATGCCCGGCGCCCGCATGTTCAGGATGGTGACCACGAAGTTGAAGCCCGCCGCCAGCGACGCGATGCCCAGGATCTGCAGGCCGAGCAGCCAGAAGTCGACATTGGGGCCTGGCGAGAATTGGCGCGATGTCAGATTCGCGTAGCCGAACCATCCCGCATCGGGGGCGACCGACAGCCGGCCAGCGCCGAACAACGGCCCCGCGACGAAGCTCGCATTGAGAAATAGGCCGCCGAGCAGGAACACCCAATAGCTGAACGCATTGAGACGCGGAAACGCGACGTCGCGCGCGCCGATCTGGAGCGGAATGATGAAATTGAAGAACGCGGCCGACAGTGGCATCAGCGCCAGGAACACCATGGTCGTACCGTGCATGGTAAACAGCTGATTGAACGTCTCGGCGCGCACGCCGATACCTGACGGGCTGGCGAGCTGGGCGCGGATGATGAGTGCCTCGAGGCCGCCCACCAGGAAGAACGCGAACGCCGTCCAGAAGTAGAGTAGGCCGATGCGCTTGTGATCGGTCGTCGTCAGCCAGCTCTTCATTTCAAGCTCTGAAGATAGGCGACGACCGCGTCGAGATCAGCACCCTGCAGGTTCTGCGGCGGCATCAGCGCGCCGGGCTTCACGGCCGGCGCGTTACTGATCCAGCGTCTTAACATCTCCGTCGTGTTGGGAAACAGCGCGCCGGCGAGCGTCGCGCGGCCCCCGACATGGTTCAAGTCCGGGCCGACCTTCGCAGTCGAAATCCCCGTGATGGTGTGGCAGCCGATGCACGCGCTGCGGCGGAAGATCTGCTGCCCGCGCGCCTCGGCTGAGCCCTCGGCAGGCACCACTGGCGCGGCGCGCTGGTGATCTACCCAGCGCTGAAACAGCGAATCCGACTCCACCACGACGCGCAGTCGCATGTTCGCATGGGAGGCCCCGCAGAACTCCGCGCATTGCCCCCAATACTCACCGGTCGAGTCGGGACGAAACGCGATTCGCGTCGTGCGCCCTTGTATGAGATCACGCTTGCCGGCAAGCCGCGGGATCCAGAAGCTGTGAATCACGTCTGCCGACGTCATCTCGACCGCGATGTGCGTCTCGACCGGAAGGTGCAACTCGTTCGACGTGCTGATGCCGAGCGTCGGGTAGCGGTACTCCCACCACCATTGATGCCCGATCACTTCGACGCGCAATGCCCCTTCGGGAGCGTGGCCGGCAGAACTGAAAATGGTGCGCATCGTCGGTACGGCGATGAACACCAGGATGAGCGCCGGCGCCAGCGTCCATCCGATCTCGAGGATGGTGTGGCCGTGAACCGGTTTGGGCTCGGGGCGGCCGGGCCGGGCGCGGAAACGCGCGATCGCCACCAACAGTAGTGTTTCCACGACGAGGAAGACACCGACCGCCCACGCGAAGATGTTCTTGAAGAGTCCGTCGAGCTCGCGAGAGAAATCCGCTTCTGCGTGCAACACCGACTGTGGGAACGGTCCGCCGCCGCAGGCGGTCAGAAGAAGTAGGGCTGCGACTAGTACCAGCGGCACGGCGTCAAACTAGAGGAGGCCCCGCAGTGCGTCAACGCACACGTTATCTTTCGCGGCCATGACTGAATTATCCGAGCGATTGCAGACAACGCTGGGTGACGCCTACCGCATCGAGAAAGAGTTGGGCGGTGGCGGGATGAGCCGCGTGTTCGTCGCCGAGGAAACGCGGCTCGCGCGCCGCGTGGTCGTGAAGGTGCTTCCGCCCGACCTCGCGCTGGAAATGCGCGTGGATCGTTTCAATCGAGAGATACAGCTCTCCGCATCGCTTCAGCATCCGCACATCGTTCCGCTGCTCGCCGCGGGCGGCGTCGGTGAAATCCTCTACTACACGATGCCGTTCGTGGAAGGAGAGCCGCTGCGCGCGCGCCTCTCGCGCGAGGGTGAGCTGCCGCTGCGCGACGTCGTGCGAATCCTCAGAGACGTCGCCGATGCGCTCGCCTACGCGCATGAGCGGAAAGTGGTGCACCGCGACATCAAGCCGGACAACGTGCTGCTGAGCGGCCACCACGCCGTCGTCGCCGACTTTGGCGTCGCCAAAGCGGTGAGTCAGGCGAAAACGGAAGGTGGGCTCACGTCCGTCGGCGTCGCGCTGGGGACGCCCGCCTACATGGCGCCGGAGCAGGCGGCCGGTGATCCCAACGTCGACCACCGCGCCGACATCTACGCCTTCGGCGCGATGGCCTACGAGATGGTTACCGGCCGCTCGCCATTTGCCGGACTGGCGCCGCATCAGATGCTGGCCGCGCACGTGACCGAGCCGGTCGTGCCGATCACCGATCTCCGCCCTACCCTGCCGCCCGCGCTCGCGACCCTGATCATGGCATGTCTCGCCAAGAACCCCGCGGACCGGCCGCAGAGCGCCGAAGAGATTCGGACCGCGCTCGAGGCGATGGGGACGCCGAGTGGCGGTTCGCTGGCCACCACGTCGCCCGTCGCGACGGTACGGCACGTGCTGCGGCGGCCGCGCTATCGCGTTGCCGCGATGGGTGCGCTCGCGCTCGTGCTGATTGGGGTGGGGTGGATCACTTTGCGGCCGCGGGCGGCGACGGTGCTCGATCCGAATCGCGTCGCGATCGCACCGTTCGGCGTGCTCGTCCCGGACCTCGCCCTGTGGCGCGAAGGTCTGGTCGATGTCCTGTCGCGCAGTCTCGATGGCGCGGGACCATTGCGTACCGTATCTCCCACGCTCGTGGTGCGCCGCTGGAGCGGACGCGTGGACGTGCAGTCTGCCCAGGCACTCGGGCAGGCGACTGGAGCAGGGACCGTGGTCTTCGGAACGCTCGAGAGCGCGGGTGCCGACTCGATACGGCTGCACGCGACCCTGCTGGATGTCTCCGGCTCCAGCATCATCGGTGAGATCGAGCTGCGCGAGCACGCTGACCGGATGGATCGTGTCGCTGACTCCTTGACCGTACGGGCGCTCCGCGAGCTGGGGCGGACACGCCCGATCGGGGTGGTGCGCAGCACCTCGCTTGGCTCACGGTCGCTACCAGCGTTGAAGGCGTTTCTGCAAGGCGAGCAGTTTCTGCGTCGCTCGGACTGGGATTCATCACTCACCTATCATCAACGCGCGATCGCGCTCGACAGCGGGTTTACGCTCGCCTGGAGTCACGCGGGGATGGCAGCGGGGTGGCAGCATTCGGCGCGGGACTCGTTGTCGCGCACCTACAAACTGCGCGCCGGAGCGCTGAATCACGGACTCGCTCCACGAGAGAGCCTCATCGTCCAGTCCGAGTCACTGGCCGCCGTTATCTACGGTGGACCCGTTCCGCTCGGCGGCCGCATCTGGGGGATGGGCCGACGTCTGCTCGGCACGCTGGACGAAGCCGTGCGCCGCTACCCGAACGACCCTGAGCTGTGGTATATGCTGGGCGACGCGCGCTTCCACGCGGGGGTTTTCGGCCGTCTGCAGCCACAGGCCAGCCTCGACGCGTTCGATCGGGCCATTGCTCTGGACTCGACCTTCACCCCGTCGTATGTCCATGCGATCCCGCTCGCGCTCGACCACGGCGGGACAGCCCTCGCTCGCCAATACGCGGAGGCGTTCCTCAGGGCCGGGGCGATGGGCGCGTATGCCCAGAGCACCGACCTCGTCCTGCAGCTTTTCGATCGCGCAAAGCGGGATCATGCGCTGCGCTATCTAGCCGATAGCGCCAACCCCCAAATCGTCCACACCGCCCTGACTGCGGTGATCCGCTGGACCGATTCGGCTGAAACGCTGGTCGCTCTGATGCGTGCACAGGCAGAGAAGGAAAAAGCCTCCGGGAAGCCGGGGGAGTTTGCGCTGTTCGGTTACCCCATTGCGCTGGCGGGCCGCGGTCACGTCCGCGAGGCCTGGGCGGCGACGAGCGTGCCACTGCTGCTATCCCAGTTCGCGTTCGTGGGGGTACTGCCTATCGATAGCGTCGCGCGGACAGCACGCTCGTGGGTGGGATTTCGGGACGCTGGCCCGTTCGTAGCGATCCCATTGCTCGCGGCAGCCCGTGACACCGCCACGTTGGATCGCGCGATTCGCTCCGTAGACTCCGTCAGACAAAAACCGCCGAACGGACCGCCGATCGCGCGTGACATGGTGTCATACGTCGCCGTCTCGGTGCGCGCGTACGCCGCGCTCGCTCACGGCGATACGACCCGGGCGCTCGCGCTCTTCGACTCGCGGCCCGACACCGCTTGCTTCAACGCGTGTGGCATTGACGAACTGGTCCACATCCAATTGCTCGCCGCGCGCCACCGCGATCGGGAGGCTGCCGAGCGACTGGAACGCCCGCTAATGGGATTTTCCGGATCGCTGATGCCCATCGACGTGTTACGAGCGCTCGAACGGGGACGGATCAACGAACGGCTCGGGAACCGCGATCGGGCAATTGCCGGGTACAGCTTGGTCGTCCAAGCGTGGCAGCACCCGGACCCCGAGCTCGAGCCGCTGGTCAGCGAAGCTCGCGCCGCTCTGACCCGGCTTACTGCAGAACCCCGGAAGAGCGGCACCTAGGGCATTCCGGTCAGCGACGACTTCGCGTCGCTGCCCTGCGCCGTCAGCACCGCCGTCGAGCCATCCTTCCAGATCAACTTCACGATTCCCGATTGCGCTCCTGGCGTGATCCAGAAGTCAGCCGACGTCCGCGGATCACGCAGGTGCATCGCGCGAAACTTGCCCGCCGGCACGCTCAGATCATCCCAGGCCACGAGCTGCATGGACCGGCATTCGCGCGCGATCTGGGCCACGTTGATGCCGTTGAACATCTGCACGGTTGACGGCGGCACGGTCATGGGCGGCATGCTGCCCATTTTCATCGTGGCTTTGCGGATGCCAGCCGACGTACTGCCGGGCCCGCCAGCCAGAAGCTGCACCGTCATTTTCGACGCCGGACGCGCCGGATCGTCGAGCGACACCTCGAACCAGTAGTACGGGACGCGATCCTGCAGCTCGGTGCCCACCACGGCGACGCGCGTCTTGCTGCCGGTCATCTGGCCGCCGGTCCAGTTGTGGCTCATCCAGGTTCCGAGCGTAAAGGCTCGGCTTTCCAGATCGCGGCAGGTGTTCTGCTGATCCGGGGCCTGTCCCCAGATCAAAAGAGCGGCCAAGGGTTGGACAAGACTGTGGAACACGCAGCACTCCGGAGTCGTTGGGAGACAACATTAAACCCCAATAAGTATAAATTTCTTCGTTTCGCGACCGTGGCGGAATGGCAGACGCGCCAGCCTTAGGAGCTGGTGGGGCAACCCGTGGGGGTTCGAGTCCCTCCGGTCGCACTGGCAACTGGGTCCCAGGCCCTAGGCCCCCCGATTAGATTCTCCCCCAACATGCCAGACATACTCGTGAGGAAAACCAAAGTCGAACCAGGGGAGGCTTCCCTCGAGGTCACCATTCCTCAGGACAACGTCAAAGCCGCCGAAGAGCGCGCGACGAAGTTCTATCAGGAACGCGCTCGCTTGCCCGGTTTCCGTCAGGGCAAGGTGCCGGCGGCTGTGGTACGGAAGAAGTTCGCCGACGGTATTCGCGAAGAGACGCTGCGCGAGCTGGTGCAGGAG
>DATFVZ010000379.1:0-11026 GCA_035259785.1 Gemmatimonadales bacterium | reverse complement strand
AAGCACGAGCGCCAGGGAATAGAGGTCGCTGCGCCCATCGAGATTGTCCCCGGAAAGCTGCTCGGGACTCATGAACTCCGGCGTCCCCATTACCATCCCGGTCCTCGTGACTTTCTGACTGGCCTCGGCCCCGCCGAAATCTTTGGCGATCCCGAAGTCCACGACCTTCACCGTGTCCCCTCCACCTTTACCCTTCGTCAACATGATGTTGTCGGGTTTCAAATCGCGGTGCACGATGCCGAGCTCGTGCGCTGCCTGGAGGGCTTCAGCCGTCTGGAGGAAGATGCTCGTGGCACGGGCGATGGGCAGGACCCGCTCCCGGATGAGTAGGTCGCTCAGCGGCTCGCCTTCGATGAATTCCATCGCCAGGAAAACCAGCCCGTCGGCGGTTTCGCCGAAGTCGTAAATCGCGCAGACGTTGGGGTGGTTGATACGGCTCGCGTTGGATGCTTCCCGATTGAAACGGGCCAGTGCGGCGGGGTCGTGTACCATCGCCGGATTCATCACCTTGATCGCGCTGCGGCGGCCCATCTTCACATGCTCGGCGAGATAGACCCGGCCCATGCCGCCCTCGCCCAGCTTTCTCAATACGTGGTAGCGATCGGCGACAACCTGGCCCACCAGGTCCGCGACGGGTTTCGCCGACCGCAGGGTCTGGCCATCCCTGGGGCAGAACTTCACATCGTCGGCGTATTCGGTGGAGCAGACGGGGCAGACTTTCATGTTGCTGGCGCTCGCGCTGCCTCAGGCAGCTCAACCCGCAGAAGCTTATCGCCGACCATGATCCGCGACCCGTGGTGGACTGGCATGGCCCCGCGCGCGGCAATCGCGATGCCGTTACGGCTGTGGTCATCGACGAGCACGAAGTCAGCGTCCTCGGAGCGGACGGTCGCATGCTGCGCGCTCATTGAGGGGTCGTACGGGAAGATCCAGTCGCCGCGCTCACGGCCGATATGGATGTCGCGGCCCGGTGAGAGCTGAATGATGTCACGCCCGCTGCCGTCGCCACGCAGCTGCGTCAGACTGGCGATGTCGGCGCTGGGCGTCACACTGCCCATGCGCTTGGTCGCGTCGGCCTCGCTGGTGTGAGGGCCCGGGTAGCCCAGTCGGCGAAAGCGCAGCACCTGCGATCCTATGAGTATTAGATCGCCGTCGGTGAGCCGATGGGGGGCTTCGAGGAACACCCAAGTGCCGTTGCGGCTGCCCAGGTCGCGAACTTCGAGGCGGCCCTCCTCCCACGTCAGCTTGGCGTGCAGCGGCGACAGGAACTGATCCTCGGGGAAGCGGATATCGCCTTCCGTTCGGCCTATCGCCGTGGTGGACTGTTTGCGCTCGAACCGCGCCACTTCGGTGGCCGTCTCGGAGACCAGGATCAGTGTGAGGGAGTAGTCGGCACGCCTGTCGGGGATGGACCGTCGGTCATGGCTGTCTCGGCCCCCCCCCCCCGCCGTCCTCGCCGGGACCGACCCACAGACGGGGCAGGGTGCGTCCGGCGCAACCGTTCCGTGGGCCGGGCTGTGCTGGTGCGAGGGGTCGGTCGTGCGCGCCCCAATGCCCGCGGCGGCCCCCCCCGCGCCGACCGCGGCGCGTGACGCCGCCGCCTTGGTGAGCGGCTTGCCGCAGTCTGAACAGAAATGGGCGGCGGCCTCATTCTGACGGCCGCAGAACTGACAAACGCCGAGTGAAGACGTCATAAAGTCAGGTGGCCCAATCTATTGATGAGGGCTAGCTTGCGCCACATGCGACTCGTTTGTGCCGCTTTTTTTGTCGCGGCAATGTCGGGCTGCGCATCGCGCGCCGCGTCCCCCGTCCCCCGTCCCACGTCCCCATCCACCCGCGAGCCGCTGCATATCACGATCGTCTATCCGGATACTGCCGAACCGATTCAGGCCCAGGACACCTCATTCATTTTCGGCAGCGTGGGACGGGGCCGTGGAGACGCGTCGCTCTCCGTCAACGGGCAACCGGTGCCGGTGCACCCGAGCGGCAGCTGGCTGGCGTGGGTGCCGCTGCAACCGGACTCGTTGGGCATGGCGGGTTTTCATATCGTCGCGCGCGCCGGTTCGGGGGGGGGCACCGAGCTGCGCGAGACGACCTTCGTTGCACCAGTGGAGCCGCGGTTTCGTCCGACGCCGGGCGTTGTCGCCTGGATCGACACCACGAGCTTCACTCCGCGCGATTCGTTGGCTTTTCCGGCTGGAGAGGGCATTCGCTTGTCGGTCCGCGCCACTCCTGGTGCGCAGGTCCGCCTACGCACAGAAGGTAAGAAGGACGCGATCTGGTTCGTGCCCGATACGCTACCAGACGAACCCGCGTGGGGCGTGCGGGCCTTTGGGACCGATACCACCGCTTACCGCCTCCCTCCTGCAGCTGACCGGTACGTCGCTTGGGTGCCTGCCACGCCGTTATGTGACGCGGTCGTGGAAGCGATCGTCGGAACTGATACCGTCCGCGCGGTCTGGCCTCTCATTCTCGATACGCTCGATCGCACACGACTCGTTGTCGTTGTCCTGAACGACGACACCGCGCACACAGGAAAAACGGATAGCCTGACGGTTGGCAAAGCAGTCCCCTTCGGCACCTACAATTGGTTTTTTCCACTGGGAACCACCGCAGTGGCCAACGGGCGCTGGGGGAGCCAAACGCGCCTGCAGCTTTCGCGTGGCGTTGTGGCGTGGATAAACACGGCCGACGTCGTCCCGCTCCCTCCGGGCACGCCACCGCCTGGCGGAACGGTGGGCTCGGTGCGGCTCGTGGCGGGGGAGCAATCGCTGGTTCTTCACGTACCGCTGCCTGCGCGCGTGCCGTTCAAAGTTGAGGAGGATGATCGCAGTCTGACGATCCGATTGTACGGCGTTGCGTCCAACGTGAACTGGATGCAACACGGGGGGACCGATCCCTACGTAACCCGCTTGAGCTATGCGCAGCCCGCGAGCGACGAAGTAACGATCACGCTGACGCTCGCGGCCCGGGTTTGGGGGTATCGCACCCGCTGGTCCGGTCGCGATCTGGTGCTCGAGCTCCGGCGCCCGCCGGCGATCGATCCGCGCCGGCCGCTGGCCGGTCGCACGATTGTGCTCGATCCGGGTCATCCGCCGCTCGGCGCCCGCGGGCCGTCTGGTCTCTGGGAGCCCGTGGCGACGCTGGCGGTTGCGCAGCAGGCCAAGACATTACTCGAGCGACGCGGTGCGACTGTGCTGCTCACGCGGAACGATTCGGCGCCGGTCGATCTCTTTCCGCGGACGCGGTTCGCGCAGCAACACAATGCGGACGTGCTCGTTTCAATTCACGCGAACGCACTCCCGGACGGGGTGAACCCCTTCGCGAACAACGGCACCAGTGTCTACTACTTCCATCCCCGCAGCGCGGCACTCGCCCGCGCTCTCGATCGGGCGTTGGTCGCTGAGCTCGGTGTGCGCGACCTCGGCATGGGTCGAGGCGATTATGCGCTCGTGCGCGACCCCTGGATGCCGTCGGCGCTGACGGAAGGCTTGTTCATGATGATCCCGGAGCAGGAAGCGCTCCTGGCGAGCTCTGATGGCCGGATGCGGTACGCGCGGGGTGTCGCGAACGGGATCGAGGAGTTCCTGCGCGAGATGAGCCACTGAACGTGCGGCGCGGTGCGTGCGGCGTCGTGAGTGTCGCGTCGAAGCGTGCACCGCTACGCCGCACGCCCCACGCCGCACTCCTTCTTGCATTGCTCTTCGCCACGCCCTCAGCCGCTCAGGTCAACCCCTCAGGCCAGTGGCGCACTCTGCACACCGAGCACTTTCGCGTTCACTTTCGTCCCGCTCACAAGGATCAGGCGGTCCAGGCGGCAGCGGAAGCGGAGCGCGCGTATGCACTCTTGGCGAGCGAGCTCCACCCGCCGCGAGGGATGGTGGACCTGACGCTGTCCGATGACTACGATGCGGCGAACGGCTTTACCTCGACGTATCCGTCCAACCGCTTCACGATCTTGCTCGTTCCTCCCACCACCGATCCCGCGCTCCAGACCTACGACAGTTGGCAACGGCTCGTAATCGTGCACGAGCTGGCGCACGTCTTTCATCTCGATCGTGCGCGGGGTTTGTGGGGAACCCTGCAAGGCGTGTTTGGTCGCCTGCCCGGGCTGTTCCCGAACCAGTACCAGCCAAGCTGGGTGACGGAGGGGCTCGCGACGTATTACGAATCACGGTTTACGACGGGTGGGCGTGCCGATGGCAGCTTTCATCGCCAGGCGGTCGGCGCAGATGCCGTTGCCGGTGGCACCCGAACGCCATACGACGCGCTGCTCTTCACCCGGTGGGCCGACGGGATCACCCCGTACGCCTACGGCGGCAGGTTTTGGGAGTACGTCGCGCGCACGGTGGGCGATTCGCTCGTCGGGCGATTCGCGGAGCGGACGGCCGGCCAGCTTATTCCCTTTCGCGTCGGTCGACCGCTGAACGGCGCAGGTGCGCCGCAATCGATATTCGAGACCTGGAAAGCAGCAGTCGCCACCGCACGCCCGACTGGGTTCCTCCCGCCCGTCCCGACGCGGGCCAGCGAGAGCAATGTGATTGCCGGTGGGCTGCGTAGCGAGCCGGTGCCGCGCGTGGCGCCGGACGGCAGCAGCATGGCCTATCTCTACGACGACGGCCGTAACGCGCGTCAGCTGCGCGTCGTCGATTCTCGAACCGGCAAGGTGTTGCGCTCTCATCGAGTGAACGCGCAGGTGAGCTACGACTGGCTGGGTGACACAGTGATCGTCGCCCAGCTGGAGTATGCGGGTCGCTGGACAGTGCGTAGTGACCTGTGGCGCTGGTCCCCATCGGGAAACTGGAGCAGGATGAGCGACACCGCGCGCCTCCTCGAGCCGCGCGTCGGCGGCGGCGTACTCGCCGCCCTCAAGCTCGTGAACGGCATCAATACACCGACGATCGCGCTGGCGCCACGTCGGTGGAGCGCAGCCGTCGATGCGCCGGGAACGACATGGGGCGACGTCGTCCCGTCGCCCGATGGCCACTGGCTCGTCGCGCCGCGCCACCAAAACGGAAAGTGGCAGCTGGTGCGCTGGCGTGCAGGTTCGATCGCATCGCTCTCGGCGATCACCCCGCCGGCCGAGGTTGTGGCGGATCCGGTGTGGGCCATGGGTGGCGTGTTGTTCGTGACCGATGCCGACGGCTTTCCACAGATTCATCTCTGGAAAGACGGTGTGGGGATTACGCGGCTGACCGGCGAGCCGCTCGGCGCCCGCTCGCCCGCGGTGCTGCCGGATGGTCGAATCCTTTTCACCACGTTGGCTCACGACGGATGGGAGCTTCGCGCGGTCGCGCCATTGGCAACACCCAGCGCTGCTGAATTCGCGCCGACCATAACTGCCGCGTTCGATTCCGCGCCGCAGGTGGCGGCTCGCGAAACCGGATACGCGCTCTGGCCGTCGTTGCGCCCGCATTTCTGGATTCCCCTGTGGTTGGACGCGGGCCAAACCGGTCAGTTCTTTGGCGCTGGTACGGCGGGCGGCGACGCTGTGGGGCGCTACGCCTACGTTGCGAACGCACTCGTCTCGGGTTCGCCGCTGCGCGCGCAGGGTGCGCTGGTCGTTGTGAGCGACGCGCTCGGCAATCCGACACTCGACTTTTCGGTCTCGAACGACTGGTCGCTCACGGGGATCGACAGCACGGGTCATGTGGTTTCGCGTGAGCGACGCGACGCGGCCATCGGTGCCACCGTTCTGACGCATCGGTGGCGTAGCTTCGTCTCGGTGCGCCTCGCCGCGGAATATGAAGGAAGGCGCTACGTCTCCGATCCCGACACCACGCTCGCCGACATCTGTACCGGCTGCACCTCGAATGACCTCATCGGTGCCTCGGCGACGATTTCCTTCGGGTCCGCCGTTTCGGCGCCGTTGACGGTGTCTCTTCAGGACGGGGCGACGTTCAGCTTCCTGTACCGCCATCAGGAAGAACAGGGCACGCCTCGGTGGCTGAACGAAGTGCGGGCCCGGAGCGCCTTCTATTTGAAACTCGGGCCGCGGATGGGGTATGCGTACCCCGTGATTGCCACGCGCCTCGCGGTCGGCGCAATGGACGGTCCACTGCCCGATCACCTGTCGGTGGGAGGCGTCTCGTCGGGCGCGGCCGAGCTGGCTTTCGTGCAGAGCGTCGGCACGTTCCGGACTTTTCCCGTTCGCGGCTATGCATCGGGCGCGGCGCGCGGTCGCCGCGCGGCCACCACTACCGTCGAGTATCGCGTACCGCTTGCGCTCATCGGCAAATCGCTCGGACACCTCCCGTTCGGCGCGGATAAGGTTGCCTTCGCCGTTTTCGGCGATATTGGCGGCGCGTGGGACCCCGGAGAGCCGGCGCAGCTGACCCAGCTGCGCTCCTTCGGCGCCGAGCTGGTGGCCGATGTGACCGTGAGCTACGACCTGCCGTTGCGACTTCGCATCGGAGTCGCTCGGCCGGCCACGGGAGACACCCAAGTGTACGGCGCATTCGCCGCTGACTTCTGACCCACTTTATTATCCACGTATGCCTTTGCTGCTCCTCCTTGCCGCCTTGGCACAGGCTCCCAGCGATCGCTCCAACCTCGAAGCGTTGCGTGATTCGCTGAGTTTGGTGAACGACAGCGTGGCGCTGTCGCGTCTCGAGCTGGCGACGATCGAGGTCGCGAAGCAGAACCGTGATGACCCACTGATTCATCTGCGGCTCGGGTTCATTGCCTATCGGCTGGGGGAGCTCACCAAGAACAAGTCCCACTACGACGACGCCGCGGGCGAATTCGAGTGGGCGGGCGAGCTGCGCCCCGACTGGCCCTATCCATGGTATGGGCAGGGCCTTTCCGAGCTGGCGCTCGGCGAGCACACCGCGCTCGCGATCGAAAACCTGCGCCAGATGCTCGGCAAGGATTACCTCTCCAAGGCGGCCAAGGCGTTCGCGCGTGCGACCGAAGCCGATCCGAGTTTCGCCTCGGCGGTCGTCGATCTCGCGAATACCGCACTGACGCAGCGAATCCGCCCGCGGCTCGACGTCGCGTTGACCGCGGTGCGCCTGGCGGCGGCGTCGCCTGCCGGCCGCTCGCCCGACGTGCAGTTGGTGCGGGGCCGCGTCGAGCGCGCGGCCGGAGAAACCGACTCCGCGGCTGCCGCATTTCGCGCCTATATCGCCCTCGCGGGGGATTCGGGGATCGGTTACCTCGAGCTCGCGCGAACGGCCTACCTTGCGCGGCGGCCCAGCGATGGCTGGACCGCGTACTTCAACGGCGCGCGGGTGGCGCGATCACCGGAGGCGGTGGCGCTCTATCGGCTCGATCTCTCGTGGATCGCCGACTCTGCCGAGCTCGGCGCGTTCGACCTCCGGACGTCACCAGGGGAGCGCGCGGAGTGGCTGAATGCGTTTTGGAGTAAGCGTGACGCCGCTGAAGCCCGCGATGTCGGCGAGCGGCTTGCCGAACACTACCGTCGCTGGGACCACGCCCGTCGCGAGTTTCGGCTGGTCAGCCGTCATCGCCACTACGACGTGACCGAGCGGTATCGGTCCTCGCAGTCGGAGTTCGACGATCGCGGCATCATCTACCTGCGACACGGCGAGCCGGATCGCCGGGCGCGCTATGTCAATCCGGACGTCGAAGCCAACGAAAGCTGGCTGTATCAGCGCCCCTCCGGCGACTTGATCTTCCATTTCGTGGCGCGCGACGATGTGAACGACTACAAGCTGGTGGAAAGCCTGGTCGATGTGCTCGGTTTCAGCCGCGCGGTGCGTGCCAGCTCGACGATGGACGGGCAGGTCTCCGAGCTCTACACCTCGCGCCAGAATTTCGGCGCGCTCTACAGCCGCATCGCCAATAGCCAGCGGCCGGTCGGTAATGAGCTTGCGACGGAGCGCGCGCACGGTCGGCGGGACATCGTCGTGGGGACGACCAGCGACAGCTACACGCGCCGCTTCGACCTGCCCATGGCCGTTGTCGCGAGTGCGTTCGTGACCGGGCAGGACGCCGGGGCTGGAGACTCCGCCGGACAATTGCTGCATGTGGTCTTTGCGATTCCGGGCGAGCGGCTCTCGGGTGTGCCCGCGGAGGCAGCGGGCGGCCTGCGGTACCCGCTGCAGTTCCGTGTGATCGTGGCCGACTCCACCGGGCGCGTCGTCGCGCAGCACGACACGCTGCGCGTGTTCGCGGCCCGCCAGCCGGTCCGCCATCCCGACTATCTGACGGGTCGCCTGGCGATCCCGGTCCCACCGGGCCAGTTCGTCTATCGCCTGCTCGTCGCGACGCCAGACGGCGGATCCGGTGATCTGATTACCGGAGCGGCGCGCATCGATACGCTCGCGCCCGATCGCTTTGCCGTGAGCGATGTGGTGGTCGGACGCGAAGGGTCGGGGCTCGTCTGGTACACAGCGGCCGGTGATACGGTGCGACTCAATCCGCTGCTGCGATTCCCGCAGGGCAGCGGCGTGAATCTCTATTACGAGATCTACGGGCTCGCGCGCGGCGCCGCCTATCACACCGTCGTGCGACTGGAGCGGGAAGGCGGGCGATCCCTGTTTGGCTCGATCGGCCGATTGTTCGGCGGCGGGCGGTCACCGGTCCTGCTCGAGTTCGATGCGCCGTCCGAGGGACGCGTGACGCGCGTGCAGCGGGGCATCGAATTGCGCGACGTCGCGAAAGGGACGTACCGGCTCGTGGTCACGATTTCCGATCCGGCAACGGGCGCCAGCGTCACGCGCACGGAGCGTTTTCAAGTCGTCGACCGCTAGTCTGTTGACCCTGCTGGAGGCGGCTCCTATGTTAGCCCGGTTCTCTCGGAGACCGGATTGTATTGCTCCCGCTGCGGCACCCAGAATAAGGATACCGCGAAGTTTTGCGATTCCTGCGGCCTCGACCTGACCGCGACGACGCCGACCGGCGCGCGTACGGCAGCGGGCGCGGACGTATCCGACATCGCGGAAGTCGATCTGGTGCGCCAGGAGCTCAGCGAGGAGTACGAGATCGTCGACGAGCTCGGCCGCGGCGGCATGGCGATCGTCTTCAAGGCGAAAGAGAAACAGCTCGATCGCGACGTCGCGATCAAAGTCCTGCCATTCTCCCTCGCCTTCGACCGCGAATTCGTCGAGCGCTTCCAGCGCGAGGCCCGCACATCCGCTAGGCTCGAGCATCCCAACATCATCCCGATTTACCGCGTCGGAAAATCGGGTCGCATCATCTACTTCGTAATGAAGTTCCTCCGCGGCAAACCGCTCTCGAGCGTTCTCGCGGCGCGTGGCAGCCTGCCGCCGGTGGAAATCCGGCGCACGCTCACAGAAGTGTCCCGCGCCCTGTCATACGCGCATAAGAAGGAAGTCGTGCACCGTGACATCAAGCCCGACAACATCATGTTCGACGAGCAGGGGCACGCGGTGGTCACCGACTTCGGCATCGCGAAGGCCGGCTCGGGCGGCAAGCTGACGGGCACAGGCATGTCGATCGGCACGCCGCACTACATGAGCCCCGAGCAAGCCAAGGCGCAGCCGCTCGATGGGCGCAGCGACATCTATTCGCTGGGCGTCGTCGCGTATCAGTGTCTAACGAGCGGCGTGCCGTTCGACGGCGAGGATTCGTTCTCGATCGGTTACAAGCACATCATGGAGGAGGTCCCCACGCCGCCGCTCGATAGTCTCGAGAAGCGGCAATTGTTCGAGATCATTCGGAAGATGATGGCGAAGGCGCCGGCGCAGCGCTTCCAAAATGCGGACGAGCTCATTGCGGTACTCGAAGGGAACCGCTCGGTCACGTTCACGACCGACGCGACGCAAGCGATGCCGTCGATGACCGGCGCGCGCTTCGCGTCCGCGCCCACGACACCGCTGCCGCGCGCGGGCACCCGTCCGCCCACTTCCGGTGGAGTGCCCGCATACGGAGCTCCCCTAGTCGGGATTCCGGAACAGCCACGCCGGTCGGTATTGGGCGGTTTGCTGCTCTGGCTGATCATCGTAGGGTCAGTCTTCGGCGGCGGTGGTTTCTACGCGTACAAGCAGGGTCTGATTTTCGCAAAGGGAAGCGAGCGGCCGCTCGATTCAGCGGTCGCAAAGCCCGACACCGGTGCACCGCGTGATTCGGCAGGCGTTACTGTGGCTGTGGATACTCCGCATGTCGATACCAGCCGCACGGCGATCGTGGGCCCCGCGCCCGTCCCGGCGCTTCCACCGCCGCCCCCATCTGGACCGCCCGGGCGGTTGGCGCTCCAGGGCCTGCCACGTGGGGCGCGCATTTCGATCGAGGGACAACCCATCACCGGTACTCAAGTCGATCTGCCGTCCGGTGTGCATCGGCTGACGGTCCGAGCGGCTGGCTATCAGACGTACAACCGGCAGGTAACGATTACGCCGGGTCAGACGTTCATGCTGCGCGTCGACATGCAGAGCACCGGCGAGGACACGGCGGGTCCCTGCGACCAGTTCGGCCCAGCATACAATCAGGACAACCTCTGTTTCGACACCCGTCCGGTGCCGCTCTCTCCCACGCTCATCGCCATCCCTCCCGACGCGCCGATCTTTCCGCGCCAGACGATCCTGTTGGTAAGAGTGTCGCGCGAGGGCACGACCATGGAAGCCCGGGTGTTTGTCCCTTCGAATGTGGAAACGTTCAACAACGATGCCCTCGACATGGTGAAGCACCTGCGCTGGAACCCGGCTCAGAAGGATGGTGAGCCCACCGAAGCGTGGGTGCAGTGGCCGTTCCAGCCGGTGCGGCAGTAATCCCCACGTCCAAGATCCACCCCACGGCGTTCATCGCGCCCGGCGCGGTCGTGCTCGGCGACGTCACGCTGGGACCCCGGTCCAGCGTGTGGTACCAGGCGGTGCTGCGCGGCGACATGGCCCCCATCGTGGTCGGCGAAGCGAGCAACCTGCAGGACGCGACCATCGTGCACGTCGATGAAGGAAAGCCGGCCCTGATCGGCGCGCGCGTGGGCGTGGGGCACCGGGTCATCCTGCATGCCTGTATAGTGGAAGACGAGTGCCTGATCGGAATGGGCTCTATCCTTCTTAATGACGTGCATATCGGCACGGGCAGCGTGATCGCGGCGGGC
>DATFVZ010000378.1:0-25200 GCA_035259785.1 Gemmatimonadales bacterium | reverse complement strand
GCGTTTGAAATCTTTGTTGACGGTCATGGAACATGCTCCCTTTGCTCAGCCGCGGCGGACGCTCCCCAGCAGCGTCGCGCGCAGCGACGCAAAGGAACTCGGAGAAAATCGATCCGGGAGTTTACCCCCCTTTGCCTCGCGTGGGCTCCCGCTGGGGGAGAGCCGCAGAGGTTGGGCGAGGATCAGATCGCCGATTACTATAGTAGCCCAAATGACGGATTCCGCCACTCTCGCCAGCTTGTCCCGCGCCCTCGGACCCAAGTACGAGGTTCGTCGCCTGATTGGCTCGGGCGGATTCGCCGAGGTCTACGAGGTGTGGGACAAGGACCTGGAGCGCCGGCTCGCGGTGAAGGTGCTCCGGCCCGATGTCGCATGGACGTCTGGCATGATCGAGCGATTCCAGCGCGAGACGCGCGCCGCCGCCCGCCTAGAGCATCCCAACATTCTGCCCATTCACTTCGTCGGCGAGGGCGAGGGACTGGTTTATTATGCGATGCCGTTCGTCGATGGCTCATCGCTGGGCGAATTGCTGAAGCGCTCCGGGGCGCTGCCCCCGGACCGGGCGCTCGCGATCATCATCCCGATTCTCGACGCCCTCGATCACGCGCACAAAGCGGGTCTGATTCACCGCGACATCAAGCCCGACAACATCATGCTCGACGTGGCGCGGGGCCGGCCACTGCTCGTCGATTTCGGCATCGCCCGCCGGCTTGACCCTCAAGCCGGGCCTGGGCTTACGCAGACCGGCCTCGTCGTGGGCACGCCGCACTATATGAGCCCCGAACAGGCGCTCGGCGATCCGAACCTGGATCGGCGCTCTGACATCTACTCGATCGGCGCCGTGCTGTTTCAAATGGTCACCGGCAGCCCGCCGTTCGACGGCGACTCATCGCAACAGATCGTCGGCAAACACATCGCCGAGCCGCCGCCTGCCGCGCAAGAGATGAACCGCAAGGTGCCGCGCGAGCTGTCAGATGTGATCGCGCGCTGTCTCGCCAAGCAGCCGGCCGACCGCTACCAATCGGCCGCAGAAGTGATCGCGGCCCTGGAGCACGAGAAGCAACCGAGCGCGATGCGCTCGCGCGCAACGGCAGCCCAGGCCGCGACCGAGCAGATGGTCAGCGGAGCCACCAAGATTCGGATGGAGCGGGAGGCGCAGCGAGAAGCCCACGGGACGGTGATCACCCGGACAACCAGGCCACGGCGGCTGGCGCGAATCATTCTCGCGTTTGCGGTTCCGCTGCTACTGCTCGGTGCGGCCGGGTTTTGGTTCTTGAGACCGACGCTTGTGTTCTCGAATAATCTCTTTGCCACTGTCGACCTCGTGATCAACGGCGAATCACGGCGGGTGAAGCCGCGCGAAGGCGTTAGCGTGACGGTGCCGTGGGGACGGCCGCTCGAGGTCTCCTGGCTGCTCCAGCAGCCACTCGGTGTGCCGTTCGGCGACACGATCGTGGTGGCGCGGCCAAAGGGGCGAATCGCCGTCGCAGCCACCGCGTGGCCGAGGCACGGCGCGTACTTCGCACCGTTGATCACGAATGAAACCGGCGTGACACTCACCATCACGGTCAATGCCGGGCTCGCCGGATCTCGGCGCTGCAATTGTACAATTCCGCCCGGCGCCTTCCGGCTTCCGATCGGCTACTACCCGCTGTTCCAGAACTCGACGGTGCGTGCGGAAGCGAACGGCCGTTCCGCGACCTTCCGGGATCTTGGCCCGCAGGTGAGTGCCGCGAATGGGACCGTCGGTCTGCAGTTTCGGGCGGGCGATCTGCGTTAGAGACAGTCGTTTATGGCATTTCGCCGTATCCCCACAGCACGCTGACAGACTTCGCAAGATTTTCGCTCTTGTGTCAGACGGTACTTGCGGACAGCCTCTTGGTAATCTTGCCAGGAGCCGACATGTCGAGAATCCATCCCTCACTTTTCGCTGTTGCAGGCTGCGTTCTCTTGTCCGGATGCGGGGCCTCACCGCCTCCCATCACGCGGGATCTCGCGGCCCTCGATGCGATCACGAGCAGCATCTCGGGTCTGCCACTCACCACGTCCTCCGATGAAGCGCGCAATCACTTCCTTCAGGGGCGGCGCGAGCTCGATCTGACGCGGGGGTTCGAGGCCCAGGAGCACTTCAAGCGCGCCGTCGCGGCCGATTCCACGTTCGCGATCGGCTACCTCTTCGTCGCGAACACCAGCAATTCGCTCGAGGACTTCAAGACCAATCTCGTGCGAGCCGAGGCGCTGGCGTCTCAGGCGTCCGAGGCCGAGCAGATCCAGATTCAGATTGCGCGCAAAGGGTTCGAGAACGACGTGAGCGGACAACTCGCGCTCGCCGAGCAGCTCGTGGCAAAGTATCCGCAGAGTCCGCGCGCGTACGTCATCCTCGCCGGCATCCAGGGCGGACTGAATCGTCAGCCCGAGAACCGCGCGTCCGATGAAAAGGCGCTGGCGCTCGCGTCCAACTTCGTCGCCGCGCACATCGACCTCGGGAATTCGTACCTGTTCGGTGAACCGAAGGACTTCCAGAAAGCGCTCCAGCATTTCCAGGCGGCGGAAGCGTTAGCACCCAACGAACCGGCGTTGCACGATCTCCTCGGTGACGCCAATCGGGCGCTGAACAATCTGCCCGAGGCACGCGCCCACTACACACGTGGTCACGAGTTGAACCCGAGAGATGCCGGGCTGCTGCAGCAACGAGGCCACGTCAATTCGTTCGCGGGCGACTATGTGGCCGCGCGAGCCGACTACGACTCGGCGATGTGGGTGGGACGCGGGAATGAGCGCGGGTTCTTTGCTCCATTCCGCGCGTACGTGAGCGTGTACGCCGGGGACGCGCCCGGTGCGGTCAAAGAGCTGAAGAAACTCGTGGCAGACGCCGATACGATGAAACTGCCCGATCCGACCGCCGTGAAGGTGAACGCGCTGACCAACGTCGTGATGATCGCGATTGAAACGCGCGACTTCCCGACTGCCGAGGCGGCGCTGACACAGCGCGCCACGCTCACGGAAGAGCAGGCCGAGAAGAGCGGCAGCGCAGGATTCCGTCGGGCGCAGGAATCCAACGGCGCCTACCTGCAGGCTTGGCTCGCGGCGCGCAAGGGCGACTATGCCACAGCGAAGCGCGAAGCCAATCGATACAGCGCGATCGTCGCCCCTGATGCAAATCCCCGGAAGATGGAAGCCTTCCACCAGCTTCAGGGCTTCATTGCAGCCTATCAGGGGAAGGCGGCTGAGGCTGCAGCGCACTTTGCGGCGGGGAATCTCCAGGACCCCTACATCGAGTATCAATACGCAACGGCGCTGGACGCTTCGGGCCAGTCGGCTAAGGCCAAGCCGATCTTCAAGGCGCTGTCGGTCTACAACTTCAACGCCCTTGGCTATGCACTAATAAGGAAGGACGCGGTGGCTAAAGCAGCGGCTGTTGCCTCATAGGACAATGAGCGGGGGCAGTATGACGATTTCGGGGTATATTGAATCGTATGCTGCTCCCGCTGTTGTTGGCTCTGGCCCCCATCGCCGCGCAGGACGAGCCCACCGTCACTGTCCGGCTCAATCAAGACCAATTTGAAATCGGCGATCGCGGCAGGATCTACGTCAGGACTGTCCGCGACGGCTATCTCGTCATTCTGCATGCCGACCCCCAGGGTCGCATCCGCGTGCTGTTCCCGATCGACCCGGGCGAGGACAACTTCGTCCGCGGCGATCGGAAGTTCGAGCTGCGCAGTCGCTCCGATCGTGAGGCGCTGCAAATCGATGCCAGCGGCACCGGAACTGTCGTCGCAGTATTCTCACTCGACGCATTCACGTTCGACGAGCTGACCCGCAACGGTCACTGGGATTTCCTCGCGCTCGGCGGCCCCGACGCGAGCGTCAAGAACGATCCGCTCGCCGGACTCCTCGAGATCGCCAACAACATGGCGCGCAATAACCCGTACGATTATGACGTCGCGACTTACGTGGTCGCGCCCGAGCGATACGTCGCCGATGGCTATGGCGGCGACGGATACGGCCATTTCGCAATGCATTTCGGATTTGGCTACTACCCCTTCGGTTTTGGCTTCGGGTACGGTTATCCGTACTACGCGCCGTTTTACGTCGTGCCGTTCGGGGGTTGGTACGGCGGATACGGCTACGGCAACAGGGTAGTCGCGTACTCGCGAAAGGGTCTCGGCACCCTTCCTCGGTTCGAGCCAAACCAGCCCAGGCCACGCAGCGGATTCAGCGAGCCGCAAGTGCGCAGTATCGAGCCACGCGGCCGCAGCATCACTCCACGAGGTACGCCCTCCCGCTACGTCCTGCCACGCGGCACGTCGCGCATGTCGTTCGGTAGCAGCCGATCGAGCATGTTCCGGAGTTTCAGCGGCTTCGGAGGAATCAGTCGAAGCTTTGGCGGATTCAGCGGCAGCCGCGCGGGATTCAGTACCGGCGCTCGCCGGCGTTAAGCAGGCTCAGCAAACAGCCCTACTTCAGCAATAGCGGGACATGCCGGCGCCTGCGTCACTCGTAGTCGCACGCGCGACGTTGTGATGCGTGGGCCTCGAATCAACCGACAGCTTCCAATGCTGGTCGCCGTTGCGAACTCCACCCAATCGCCGCCCTGCCACTGATCCAGCGCAACCGCTTCAATGCGCTGGCCGAGAGGCAGATGTTCGCGCAGGCGGACAACATTGAACGACGTGTCGCGACGAAGGTCGAGTACGAGGCTAGGCGTTCGCGCGTCGTCTTGCGTGGCCCAGTAGGTGGTTTTGCTCCCGTCCAGCACGTTCCCCGGCGCGAACGCCCCGCCGCGCGAGTTGCTTGCGCTGACGCGGGCGCCGGCTGCCAGGTTCCTTGTGAACGTGGTTTCGATGACGCGCCGGAACTCTTGCAGCGCGAGGAGTTCGCGCTCGTGAATTCGACCGCGCCGGTCGGGTGGAAGGTTGAGCAGAAACGACGCACCCCTCCCCACTGACGAGTAGTACAGATCGACCAGCTGCTCCGGTGTCTTCACTTGATCGTCTTCGTGCTGGTGATAGAACCACCCGGGCCGGATCGAGACGTCGCACTCAGCGGGCACCCAGTGCGTACCAGGGCGGTCGCCCCGATTCAGCCGCGCTTCGTCGGCACGTCCGGGCGCGAAGTCCTCGCGGCTAGACGTTGCCCAACACGTTTCTCCAGCCACCCCTCGTTCGTTGCCGACCCAGCGAATGTCCGGGCCGGCATCGCTGAACAACACCGCGTCCGGCTGGAGCTCGCGGACGATCTGCCACGTTCCCGGCCAGTCGTAGTAGGTCCGATTGTCGATCTGGCGCCGCTCGTACGCGCCGCCGTAGTAGCCGTCGCCGCCGTTCGCGCCGTCCAGGAAGATCTCGAAAATCCGATCGTAACCGGTCAACAACTCCCGCAGTTGATTGCGGTAGTACTCGAGGTACGGCGGGCGGCCGTAATCAGGGTGGTTGCGGTCCCAGGGCGAGAGATAGATGCCGAATCGCAAGGCTAGGCGCGCGCAGGCCTGTGCGATCTCCTTGACGACGTCACCCTCGCCACCGCGCCATGGACTGTTCTTGACCGAGTGCTCGGTGTATTTCGACGGCCACAGACAGAAACCGTCGTGATGCTTGCACGTCAGAATCAGCCCTTTCATCCCGCCATCGCGCGCGGCGCCGACGATCTGATCGGGGTCAAAGTCGGTGGGGTTGAACAGTACGGGTGACTCATCCCCATTGCCCCATTCGCGATTCGTGAATGTGTTGATGCTGAAGTGGAGAAAGCCGTAGAACTCCAGCTCATGCCAGGCGAGCTGTCGAGGCGAAGGTACGGGGCCGTAGGGAGCGGGCGGGTCGATGGCGCGCAACGTGAGCGGGACGCCGGTGAACGCGAAGCCCGCGCCAAGTGTTGTGGTAATGAAGTCGCGTCGGGTACTCACGAGTTCCTCAGATTCGGGCATTATCATGCCATGACAAACAAGAATACGTCGTTCCACGACTGGCTGCCGCTCGCCGCGGCGCTGGTCTCCGTTATCCTCTGGGCAGCAGCCTTCGTCGGCATCCGCGCGGCAGGCCGCTCATTCTCGCCCAGTGCGCTTGCGCTGGGTCGTCTCACGATCGGCAGCATTCTGCTGGGAACGTTGGTCGCGACTCGACCCTTTGTCCGCCCCACGCGCCGAGAGCTTGGGTTGCTTGTGCTCGCCGGCCTGCTCTGGTTCGGCATCTACAACATCGTATTGAACGACGCGGAGCGCCGCGTGGATGCCGGCACGGCAGCCATGCTCGTGCTGGTCGCACCGATCATCGTGGTCGCGCTCGCGGTGCTGTTTCTCAAGGAGCGGACAACGCCGAACCTACTGTTCGGCGGCGTGCTCGCGTTCGGGGGCGTCGTGCTGATCGGCGTCGCCTCGACAGCGCATGATGCGCCGCTCGCCGGTGTGATCCTGTGCTTGGTTGCGGCTGCATCATCAGCGGTCGGTCTGGTGGCGGAAAAACCGGTGCTCAATCGGATCTCAGCGTTGCAAGCAACGTGGACCTGCTGCGCAGTGGGCGCGATCGTTTGCCTCCCCTCCGCACCGGCGCTCTTCCACGAATTGCGGACGGCACCTGCGAACAGCATCGGGTGGCTCATCTTTCTCGGCGTCTTCCCCACATCGATTGCGTTTACGACGTGGGCCTACGCGCTTGCGCGTGGCTCCGCGGGACGAGTGGTCGCGATGGCGTACCTCGTGCCGCCGATTACGATCGTGATGAGCTGGCTAATCCTCGGCGAGGTGCCAGCCGCGATGGCGGTGGTGGGAGGAGGGGTGTGCCTCGTGGGGGTTTACATCGCACGCAGACAGCCGCGCTAGCGCGGCTTCCGCTCCGCGCGGTCCTCGTCCTCTACATCCACCGACATTGGAAAGAACAGCGACCGCTTCACCGCCGGGTACGGCGTGCGCCACCCACGCGCGTCGTGCCACAGAATCCGGTTCAACCGCTCCGTCGGGGCGGCGTCGGGGTCGCCGAAGTTCATTCGCGCCGATGCACGCGCCGCTTGACGGCGTTCGGTGGAATGCGGGCCTGTGATCGATCCGACCGGTTGATTGATTTCCAGCAGCGATTGCCCCGGGACCAATGCCGTATAGGACGCGAAGTTCGGAGCTTCGTCGGGTCCGATAAAGCTCGCGTGCATGTCGGGCGCCACGAGATCGAACAAGGTGAGTGCCGGCAGGCCGAGCATCAGCTCGATCGTCTTGAGCATGCTCGGGAACGCATAGAACGTCGGATCGATTACACCCCGCCGCGCGTAGGGACTCGCGACCAACGCCACGGTGCGATGCCCATCGATGTGATCGACGCCGTTCTGCGCGTCATCCTCCACCACAAAAATCGCCATCGACTGCCAAAACCGGCTGTGCGAGAGACCTTCGACGATCTTGCCCAGGGCGAGATCGTTGTCCGCGACGCACGCCTTGGGCGTGCACCAACCGGGGCTCGTGCCTTCGGTGTGATTGCTCGGCAGGTTCATGATGACGAGGTTGGGCATCGACTTGTCGGCTTCCCACTGGCGGAGATGCTCGAGAAACACGTCCGCCTTCGCGACGTCCGGCACGCCCATCGTCCACCCTGGATACTCCCGCACCAGAATGCGATCGAGTGATGGAATATCGGACTTTGTGTTGTACAACGTCTTGAACACGTCGCGGGGCTTATACGATTCCTTGCTGACGAATCGCTTGAGCAGGTCCAGCCGTACCGAGTCGTTGTACACGGTAGGGCCGGGTGCATACTCACCGAACACGCGCACGGTCTTGCGATTGGCCTCCGCGGCCTCCCACAAGAAGCCGCCGGCTGAATAGGCGAGGGGATCCTGCCCTTCCGAGGGATAGCTGCGCCCCGTGTACAGCGGCCACATCGGATACTCGGTCTCAATGCCCTGCGTCAGCCAGTTGTGCCCGTCCGCCGAGTTCCCGCCGGAAGCAAAGAAATGATCGAGCAGCACGAACCCCTCAGCCAGCGCGTGGGTGTTGGGCGTGACGTCGCGGCCGTATTGCACCAGTGAGCTGTCGCTCGCGCCCTTGCCGATGTCCCCCAGCACCTGATCGTAAGTGCGGTTCTCCCGGATGATGTAGACGACGTGCTCGATCAGTGAGGGGTCGCCTGGGCGTTCTGGAACGGCGCGAGCAACCGGTGTGGGTGCAGGACCTGGCGGTTGCGCCGTCGATTGCGCGAGCGTGAGCCGGTTGTTCTGAGCGACCGACGTCGTGTATGCGGCAAGCTCAGCCTCTGTGGGCACCTGGATGACATTGACCGATCCGCGGTAGGAGTGCACGTATCGACCGGTTTGTCCCGAGATGCGGCCAGTGCCCGATCCCACGCCGAAGAGCGATCCCACCGCTATCGTACGGCCATCGGCACTGACGTCGACATTCGTCGGATACCACCCGGTGGGGATCAAACCACGAAATTGCCTGCTGGGAATGGTGTAGACCGCGACCGCATTCACGCCGCCCAGCGTGACGTAGAGTGTGTTCGCATCCGGCGACAGCGCGACGTCGGTCGGGGCAAGGCCAAACTTGCGCTCGCGGAATGGCGCAACCACGAGTGTTCCGAGTATCGCCTCTCGACGTGTGTCGATTACGCTCACCGCGTCCGAATTGCCGTTGGCGACAAACAGGCGCGAGTTCTTCTCGTCCCACGCCATGCCGGTCGGGTGGCGTCCGACGCTGAAGATCTTGGTGACCTTGCCGGCGACGAGATCGACCTGCATCACGCTGCCGGGCTCGGCGACGCCGCGCTGGTCGACGCGCACCAGCTCGGCAAACGGATCGCAGCATTGCTTGGCCGCGCGATCTCTCGCGGTCGGCTTTGGGCCGCCGAGGTTCGAGACATAGGCGACCGCGCCATCAGAGCTCACCACGGCAGCGACTGGCAGCACGCCGAGCGGAATCTTCTTGAGCAAGGTGCCCGCGTCTGCGTCGAGCACCGCGAGCGAGTCATTCGCTGAGAGCGGTACGACGACGACACGGTGACCTGTTGCATTGGGTGTTCGTGCGACGGCCGGCGCACCAACGATGTAATCGCCGAGGGCGGGCGAGACCATGCGCGCGACCGTGTTGTCGCCATCGTAGGCCGTGAGATGCGCGACCGATTGGGTGCGAGCGAGAGAGTCGGTGCCAGGCGTACGGCTGAGTGCCAGCGCCGCGGGCAGACGTCCGACAGAGGTAATGAGTGCGCGCCCATTCACCGGATCTATCGCTATGCCCTGCACTCCCGCTCGGCCGTCGAACGCGGCGCTCCCCAACACGGCGTTGTCACGCCAGTTCAACCGGTAGGCGGCGCCGTGAATCGACACCCAGATCTCGCCGGGCTTCGCGCCGAAGCGCACACCAAAGACACGGTCGGTGAAGACGCTCTGTACGCCGGCCGGGGTGACCTGCTGATTGGTGGCGATGACGCCGGAATCGGCGATTGCTCGCCGTGGTGGGACAGGTGCTTCAACTCCTTGCAGTAGTGCCAGGAGGGGGAGCAGCATGCTATAAAGCTAAGCGTTTACATCGCTCGCAAAGAAGGCAGGCCGAAGCCTGATCCCTTGATCACCCGCAGTCGGTAACCCGCTCCTCGCACCGTCTCGATACATGTGCCCATGCTGCCGAGTTTGCGGCGCAATCGTTGCACGTGCATGTCCATCGTGCGGGTTCGGATGCCCAAGGGCGACCGCCAGACCGTTTCCAACAAATGCGCCCGGCTCTGCACGCGACCAGGCTGGCGGAGTAGCGCCGTAAGCAACTTGAATTCGGTCGTCGTGAGTTCAACCTCGACACCTGCGACGTGCACGGCGTGCGTTCCCTCATCGAGCGTCAGCGGGCCCGCCGTGAGACGTCTCCGTGGTTGCGCCCCGGACGATGCGACACGCCGCACGATCGCGCGGACGCGCAACAGCAGCTCTTCCGGGACGAACGGCTTGCCAACACAGTCGTCGGCGCCGAGCGAGAGGGCTTTGATCAAATCCGACTGCTTGCGCTCAGTGAGCACCAGGATTCCGATCTGTTGCGTCTCATCGCACCGCCGCAGCTCCGTCAGCAGATCGAAGCCCGACATATCGCGTAGCCCCGTGTCCAGTACGATGAGCGTGGGCGTGTCGGCCCGCGCGGTCTCGAGCGCCTGGTGCCCGGTCGCTTCGGTCGTGACGCCGTAGCCAGCGGCAGCGAGATGATAGGCGACAAGCGCGTTCGAGTCCGTGTCGGCACCGACCACGAGCAGGCGATAACGGGATACCAAGACAGGTGCCATGGATACTCGAACCGTAACACCGTAACGCCTAGTCGTGGTAACGATCGCGTCGCTCCTTCGTAACACCGGGTCGCATTAGCGTAACACGTCGCTGTCCTCAAGACGCGTGAAGTGCCCTGCCGCGTCGATGAGGTAGACGATGACCGCGTAGACGTCGCCGTATTGAATCCTCGTGCCGAGCGGCAAGTCCTGCACGTTCGCACCGGGATCGCCCGCGACGGAATAGATGCCTATGTCGGGATTGCCATCAGGCGCAAACAGCACACCGTCGCGGACCCTGGCTGTGGCGAAGACGCCCACGAAGTCGCCGTCGTTATCCTGGACTGCCAGATCGGTCCGGATCGCGACCGTGCCGATGGAATGGGCATTGAACATCGTTGCGGCTGGAGGACTGCCGGGCGTTGCGAGAATCGGCAGCTCGAGCACTGGTGTGGTATTGCCAAGTTGATCGGCCACGCGCAGGGCCGTGCAGCGGCGCGCGACCTCCGCGGCCGGGAGTCCGGGCTCGTACACTCCGAGTACGGTGATTGTGTCCCGGTCGCGCGTTCGTCCGGATGACAGGCCGCGACGGAGCCGCGCACCGCCCGGCAACACACTGGTCCCCGCGCAATCGGTCAGATCCCAGACGTACCGCTCTACGTCCCGGTCAGGATCGAAAACGCGAAACACAAATCCGCTCACGCCGTCGTGGTAACTCGCCGCGGCGTGAAGAAACCGGGGGCGGCGCGCGGGGTCGCTACACGAGATGCGCAGGTCCAGCACCGCGCCCCCGCCGTCGGGGACGACGATATGCGGATGCGTTCCGCCATCGGTCGTCACCACGCACTGCTCCGCGACCAATGAGAGCCCAAACTCGTACATCCCGGCTGCGAGTCCATCGAATCGCAGTGTGTCGTTCGGATGCAAGATTCCAACTCGACTAGTTCCGCCGCCCGCCAGCCGGTACACGATCTCCGAATCGGGTGGCGCCGGACCCTCGCTCGAGACCTGCACAGTGAGGGGAGCGCGGCACGTCACGTAGTACCGTGCGAGCGCCGTGGACGGCGCCTCGAACACCGCGACGTATTGGTCCGCGCCGTAGCGGGAGGCGCACCAGGTGGGGAGCCCTGTGAGCTCGACCTGATAAGTCGCCACCGGCATTGAGAGAATCACCGTGTCGGCCGGCCCTACGGCCATCGCCGTATCGATCCCGAGCGTGCCGGAGACCTCGCGCACACGATAGCCGTACCGCGTGCCGGGGCTGATCCCGGACGGCGTGTCGAGGAGAGCGACGATGGCCAGGTAGGAGTGTTCGATCGGCCCTGTCGAACGATCACAGCCGGGCAGCGCTGCCAGCATCAGCAGCGCTGCCGCGGCGAATGAGAAGCGACCTGCCCTCACGCGGTCATGGCGCGCTGGCGCTCTGCCACCCGCGAGTCCAACCGGCATACCACGGGATGTTGCTCCCCGAGGCATTGGCTGGCGCCACCGCCCCGATATACGTGGCCGACAGATCGAACTTGGTCGGCTGCCCCGTGACCGGATGTGTGGCCGGGGGCGTCGCGCCAACCGTCGTCGCCGCGAGCGAGCCGGCGAGGGGACGGAAGTCGGGCAACCGGACGTCGAACGCCGCCCGCAGCAGGTGATTCGAGACGGCCGTGTCGGGCACGACGACGTTGTTCGAGGCCGCGTTGAGCAACGCTGAATCTTCTGCAAACCGGGCGTCGGGACTGTTCGGGCAGCCCGCCGGATCAGCGGCGTCGGGGTTCCCCAAGCCGTACCCGCGCTTGGCGTCACTCAGACTGTCCGTCGGCGGGATGCCGGCAAAGATCGAATTATGAACCGGACGATACGGACCCGAGTCGCAGGTCGCGTCGTCGTCCATATCCATGCCGGTCCGATGACTCAGCACGAGCACGTTTGAGATTTCCGCATGCGCGCCGCGCCGGAGCATGATCGCGTCCATGCTGTTGTTGTTCGCCGTTCCGCTTGTCGAGAGCGGGTTCTTCTTCCCGACGAACGTGTAGTTGTACATCAGCGCCACCATGCGGGGCGTGCTCAAGAAGATGCTCGCAGGCGGCTCGGTGTTGTCGGCCTCGATCCCCTTGTCGGAATCGAGCGAATCGTGCTGGACGAGCACGAACTGCGCCGACCCGTTCCAGCCGCAGCAAATATCCCAGCTATCGTCGGAGTTCGCGGTCAACAGCACGAATTGCGGATCCAACGTGCCGCCGAACAGCTCGACTCCGTCGTCCAACCCCGCGTGCGCCTGCACGTGATCGAATACCGTTTTCCGGCCCACGCCACCGAGCGAAATGTTGTTGAGCTCGTTGTTCGGGGAGAACAGGAAGCCGCCGTACGACACGACGACGTACTGCACGACGCCGCTCGAGTCGTCGGGGTTGCAGCCGCCGTACGCGTGCCCGGCGCCGCCTTCACTGATCGCCTCGAAGCAGCCACCTGTCGCCGCGCGGCCCGGGATCACCGGACTCGTCGTCGTCGAAAAATGGCTTGCGTTGATCGGCGCATTGCCCGCGATCCACAGCCCGCCCCAGCAGCCCTTGAACGCCGGCTGCGCCGTGCAGGTCATGTTGATCGGTTGCAGCGCGGTGCCCTGCGCCAGGATCCGGCCATTCCGTTGGATCACGAGCGCGCTCGGGTTGACAGCAGAGTTGCCTTCGATGCGCGTGCCGGCCTGAATCGTCAGCGTCGCCCCGCCGTCCACGCGTACCATGCCGTCGAGCTGGTAGATGTTGTCGCTGGTCCACGTCTGGTCCGTCGTGATCGTGCCCGCCGGAATGTTGACGCGGTTCGTCGCGAGCGGGCCGCGGCCGGGAACCAGCTCGCCCACGATGTCGCGCGGGTTGCCGACCGCTTCGTTGGCGATCGCGAGCGCATCGAACACGTTGATGATCCGGGAGCCGTTCGCCTCGCGACCGGGAGGATTCGCGTCCGACGGCTCACCGAGTCCCGGGTTGTTGGTGGGGAACACGTTGCCGGCCACGACCGCATCGCGACTCGGCGCGTCGGAGCCGATGATGATTTCCTGATTGCCCACCGCTACGTTCGCAATGTAGGACGCGTCGAGGACGTTCAACGAGTTACTGAGATTGGCGTCCCCGTAGCGGAGGTTCAGCAGGTACTGACCGGGCGTCGGGCGCGGACCATCTTGCACCGCCAGCCCCTTCGAGAGACGGGCGTCCCAGTCGGCCAGGGTGAGGCGGGCGGCGTCACCGACCAATGCCAAATCGGACGCGAGCTCAGCCCGTTCCGCGATCAACACGGCGGTCAGAGGCCGAACGTCCGTTGTGGCAGCCGCATCCAGCAGATAGCGCAGCCCTGACGCGTAGCTCGGCGATGCAACGTCGAACGCCAGGATCACGGTGCGCGGCGCTAGGCCGCTCACGTCCATGCTGAGCACGCGGAGCATCCCTTCACCCGCGCGCGAATCATTCAGGATGGCAAAAGACGGGGACGCTGCGTCCTGCCCCACATACCGCAGGCGGGACGGATCGAAGCGCAGCGTGCCTTGCAAACCGCCGAGCCGGTCGGGTGCATCGAGATCGGCCCGGATCGCCACCGCGATGCGGGCGCCGGGCGCCGCATCGAGCGACGAAACTTCCAGCCCGATGCGCAGCGGTGCACTCGAGCTGCCCGCCGCGGGCGCATCCCACCGGTCGCACCCCGCGAGGGCCACAAGCGCACCGGCCGCGAGGGCGGTCCGCAGTCGATGAATCAAGAGTGTGGAATTCATTGCCGCATGTCTCCAGGAGTCGAGTGATGAAACAGCGGCCGGACGGGGTCGCCGTCCGGCCGTCGTCGTCGTTAGGGTAGTGACAGCGAGCCTTCAGTCACGAGAATGCGCGGGATCAAATCGGTGCTGTTGCGCGACGCGGCAGCATCACCACGCGCCGGCAGGAACGAGCTGCTCGTCGTGACCGTCGCCGGTGCGCCGGCGAGCACGTTGAATGTGAACACGGCGAGCGTCTGCAGACCTTGCTGCGTCGCCACGCCACTGTTGGTGCTGAAGTTCAGCCAGCTGATTTGCCCGGGCGTGCCGCCGTTGGCCGACAGGTTCTGCAGGCCAGAGCCGGCGCCGTTTGCCGCGGACACAAACTGGAGCCGCGACGCGTTGTTCAGCACGGTGACGGTCTGAATGGCATCGATGTCATCGGGGCCCGGAATGGCGGCGTCGTCGAAGCTCGACATGTTGATGCGGACCGTCAGCGTCACCTGCCCGCCCGCCACCGAAGTCCACGTGAGCGTGTAGGGATAGCCCTGTGGAGGCGCGGCGCATGACACGGTGACGTCCACCGTGATCGAGCCGCCACTGGTCAGGCCGCTGTAGGCAATCGCACCGGGGTTGGTGCAGTTGGTGGGCAGGTTACCGAGCGCGAGCGAGCCCGTGCCGGCCGCGCCGACCGGGACGCTGGGAATCGAGTACGCGCCACTGCCGTTGGTGTTCACCGCGGCGACCGCGGAGCCGCCAGTCGGCGTCGCCGTGACACTCACGCCGCCGAGACCGCCACCCTGACTGCTCGAGATCGTGCCGCCGATCGAGCCGGACGGGACCGAGCACTGTACGGAGAAGTTCGCCGTCGCTGTGCCACCGCTCGGTACGGTTACGTTCTGGCTCGCCGGCGCAATGCAGCCGCTCGGCAGGTTCGAAAGGGACACACTCTTGGGGCCGGTCGCAACGCCCGAGACACTGTAGTTGCCGCTCGCATCCGTGGTCCCCGTAAGGCCGCCCGATGTCACTGTCGCAAGCACGCCAGCAAGCGGACCGCGCTGCGGCGACGATACCAGACCGGCGATCGAGCCGGTGGGCGCGGCGCCCGAGTTACGCAGGTCCGCGGCCACGATCAAACGGGCGCGGAAGCTGCCGACGGTCGGATCGATGTCGAATCCAACGCTGTGCGCTTCCGACGTCGCGCCTGCGGCGAGTGGCTGAGCGTAGGCTTCGTAGCGGAAGCAGTCATTGGCGCCCGCTGCGCAGCCGCCGTCATTGAAGAAGTTGTGCGGCGCACCGTCCCAAGCGATGCTCGCGTCCACCGCGCCGTAGCTGGGCTGCTCGACGATCACTTCCGTCCCGTCACCACCCACGCTGACCCCACCCGTCGTCACCGTTGCGACGGCCGAGTACGGGAACAGAAACACGCCATTGACCCCCGCCGGAGGCGTCGGGAATGTTGGCGTGATCAGCTCGACGCTGGCCAGCCGGTTGGTGATGTTGATGTCGAAGCTGACGCGGATCTTGTTCGGAGTGAATTGCCCGACTGCTGATGCAAGGTAGTTGGAGGCAGTCAATTCGATGACGTCGCCGGCGATGATGGACCGCGGGATTTCTGGACCAGCCTCTCCGGGTTTTCTGAGTCCGCCACCCGAGAACCCACCGGGGGTCAACGGGCTGAGGGCGGAGGGGAGGGGGCTCTGTGGCTCTGTGATCTTGATCTTGCCGGTACGCAGATTGACATCCGCGATGAACGCCGCCGACAGAATCTGCGGATTTGGCGGCGGGTTCCCGGGAAGGCGGGGACCCGTAGTCGCCCGCTCGCCGCCGCATGCCACGGCCAGGGCCGCGGTCGCCGAGAGGAGGACGGTTGTGAGACGCGTGGTCCCCGTCCGTCCGTTGGTGCCGAATCGCATGCTGCCTCCGAAAGAGAATGGTGAGTTGCACCTGATCGCGCGCAAGAAATTTCCATTCTCTCCACGCGTGCTCACCAGACATTTTCGGTACCGCATCAGTTTCGGTCGTGTCACGGTGTGTGACATGGACAGGCCATGTCACGGTGACAAAAACGTCGCCTCGACGATGCGAGTAAGTGACCGGTAGTTGTACGAGCCGTTTGCGGGCGTGCTGATCAACGGACCAATCGCAGATATTGTCGTCGTTGAACCCGCGGGCGCGATCGACTTGAAGCGAATCGTGGCGATGTGGATCAGCCCACTATTCGACGTCGAGGGAAGCGCGAAGCTCGACGCGCTGAGCTTGCCCTGCCCCGGACCGGGTGGTTGGACACTGCCTGACCCGCCGGGCCCCCAATTGAATGAAGAGAAACGCAGCACGGTCGGATCCCACTTCAGGGAATCGATGATGAACTGCGCGAGTGCCTCCGGCCCTGGCGTCTGCGTGATGTCGGTCGTGAGATCGAGCGTGATCGTCAACGCAACGACGCTGTCCGTGGGATTGACCGAGCCGAACGTTCCCTGCCACGTGAACGGCGACCCCGGCGGTGGCGGCGGCGGCGGTGGTGGCGGCGGCGGCGGCGGTGGTGGCGGCGGCGGCGGTGGTGGTGGCGGCGGTGGCGGCGGCGGTGGAGGCGGCGGAGGCGCGCTGCCGCTCACGCTCGTCGTATCCTCGACCACGTGCACCAGCGAGTCGAGCTGTGTCGCCTGATCGCCGGCCCCCACCGTGAGATTGGTGGTGCGAGTGGTCGAGAGGCTGCCACTCCCTCCGACGGCCGTGAAGTACAACTTGGCGATGGATACCAGACCGCCGGGCGGCGTGCTGGTCGTGAACGCCAACCAGTTCACACGCCCCGCGGATTGTCCGTTGACCGTGAGCTGTTCGAGCGCACCAGCTTGGGCGCTGTCATAGCGCAACGCGGCTGCATTGTACGCGAGCTCCGCTTGCGCACCACTGACGCGCTCGCTCGCCGATGCGCTGAGATCGAGCGTGATCGCGAGCGTCACCGGCTGACCGACCCCCACGGGATCGACCGACCAATGGTTGCGAAGCACGTACGGGCGTCCGCCGGTGTTGGGGTCGCCAGTCGGGCAGCTGAGGTCGTAGCGGACACTGACATCGCTCAATGCATCGACGCGCGCTGAGCGATCCCGGTTGCCGCTGACCGTGCACTGCTGCGCGACGCCGCCCAGGTGAACCTCGTAGTCTCCCGGAAGCAGATCATCGAAGCGGAACGAGTCGCCGCCGCCGGGGACGTGACGTTCGCGGCTGACGAGACGCAACGAATCCGGAAGACCGGTCGAATCGATTTGCCCGGTCAGATCAACCGTGAAGCCATCGGTGTCGAGGCTGTCGCCATCGATCGCCACGACGACGCTGATGCGGCCGTGCCGGGGATCGCGGCAGTCGACGTTGTAGGCGACCAGCACGAGCGTCTGCAATCCCTGATCGGTAACATCGACCGTGTCCGCATTGGGGCCTGCGATGGCGCAATTCGACGCGAGACCTTTCAGGACAACTGCATACTCGCCGGGATTCAGGGGGCTGAAACGTCTTTCGTCCGATGGACCAATCGACGCCACCATCGAATCGGACGCGTGTCGGACGACGGCCGTATAGCCATCCGCGTCGGTGCCGCTGCCGAGCGTGTGGGTCCGCACCACTATCCCGGGCGGTGGGGGCGTCCGTGCGCCGGCAACCACCGATGGGGCCGAGACGCTCCCGAACTTGGTCAACGTCTCGACGCGATAGCCGTAGTAGGTGTCGGGCGTCAGGCCGGTATCGAAGTACGGCGGCGCGAGTGGCCCTTCGGCAACGGTCTCGAACGCTCCCGTGAGATTCTCGCGTCGCTGCAGCCGGTATCCGCCTACGTCCGTGCCGCCCACCGTCGTCCAAGAGATCGCGACCGTGGTCATGCTGATCGCTTGGGCACTCACACCATCCGGCGTGGCCACACCGGCAGGCGTCATCGCGTCACGGCACGCGGTGAGCGCCACGACAAGTGTCCAGGCTCTCCTAAAACGCATAGCCGAACTCGATGCTGGCGCCGACGCCGGCCTGCGACTGCTGCGCCAGCACCGGCCCCGCACTGGCCCGGTGAATGAACTGGGTCGCGGCATTCGTGAGGTTCTTGCCTGCGAATGAGAGCGACATATGTGGCGGCAGCTGCAGCTGCACCTTGGCATCGACGGTCGTGCGGCTCTGCTCGAGCAGGTTCGGGGCTTGCACCGGAATCGCTGCAGAGCCGATGCCGTAGCGCGCCACGCGATCCGAGAAGTAGTTGATCGATACCGTGCCGCTGATACGCGTGCCGTTAAACGACAGCATACCATTGGCCAGCCAGGGCGACTGGCCTTGCAGGGGAAGATCGGCTTCGAAGTTCCCGTACACGGTATCGATCTCGACGATAGATTTCACACGCGTGACGTTCATCGACGCCCCAAACGGTCCAAGCGACTTTCGGATTTCGACCTCGATGCCGTAGTCCTGGGCATACGTCGCGTTGCGATACGTCACGAGACAGCGAAGGCCGTCAGGGTACGACGCCATTTCGACTATGGGAGAGTGAAATCCCTTATAGAACGCGCTAACTGCAAGTAGCTCGCCGGGGCGTGGATACATCTCCCAGCGCAGGTCGCCGTTGTTGATCAAGGTGCGCACGAGATTCAGCGAGCCGGCGTACGCGCACTCGCCCACAACGCCCTGGTAGACGTTCTGCGTCACTTCGCGCGCATCCGGGCGCGCCACGGATCGGAATCCGGCCAGCCGGAAGTTGATGCGATCCGACAGCCGGATCGTGGCATTAGCCGACCAGAGCAGATCGCCCGCGTGCTGCGAGCCCTGCCCCTCGACGTTCGTCGCCTCGCGCCCGCCGGGCAGAATCCGTAGGTGCCAATCTTCGTAACGCACGCCGCCCACCAGGCGCAGGAACGGCAGCGCCGGCAGGTCCGCCATCACGTACGCCGCGTCGACGTTGTCGTCCGCGCCGTACGGCTCGGCCTGACCGCCGGGGCTGTACAGCTCCATGATCCTGCCGATGTTCTCGGGCGCGAATACGAGCTCCGGCGCGAGCGATAATGCGGGATCGTTGCGCGCGCCCGGCGCGCTGGTGGGCTGGAACCAGAAGAAGCGCGAGTCGAAATCGCGAGCGCGACGCCGGAGCAAGCCACCCATCTTGAACTGCGCATCGCGAGGCTGACGCAAGCCGAAAGGAATCGACCAGTCTGCCTGCGCTGCAACAAGTCTGTCCGTGAGGAAGCGCGTCCAGATCGTCGGATTCTCGTAGCCGATATCGAGTTTGCCGCTGCTGTAGACCGCCTGCCGGTTGTCCGGCTCGTCACGACCGGCCAGCGCGAGTGTCCCCTTCCACTCGAATCTCGAGTCGAACAGCCCGAGCTGGTGATCGCCGGTCAGCTGCGTCTGCAGGAGATGTTCGGCGACATACCGGACCTGATAGGCCTGGGTGACGCGGTCGTTGACCGCTTCGTAACCGGCGCTGCGCACCACGTCTTCCGTCGTCTGGCGCGTGTACAGATTCTTCCAGCCGAACTTCGTGCCCGCGCCGGCCCCGTACGTCATGTTGAACACGGTGCCCCATTCGACCGATGCATGACTGTCGTTGAACCGCAGCGCGCGGAATGGCGGCGTATTGGCGTCAGGATACAGGAAGTACAGCCGATCAGGGTTGTAGGCTGTCTTGTCCGTATACGTCCACGCGAGGACATAACCGAGCGGGTGCGCCTCGCCCCAGCGGCCACCGATGTTGAATTTGAGCCCGAGATCGGGGCCAACATCGCGCGGCTCTGGCGTCCAGACGTTGCGAATCGACTCCGCGAACCGCTCGCTGCCGATCGTGCCGATCGCCGGCGCGCCGTTGGGGAACGCGCGCCGTCCGTTGTCGAAGCCCAGCCGGTCCGACGACGACGTTGCCACCAGCGGCACGGAGCGAAACGTGGACCGGCTGCTGTATCCCTGGGACAGGCTGAACTGCATGACGAACTGCTCGGGGAATTCTTTCGTCGTGATCGACACCGAGCCGCCCGCAAAATCGCCCGGGCGGTCGGGGGTCGCGGTCTTGAACGTCACGATCGATTCGAGCAGGCTGGCCGGAAAAATGTCGAGCGGGACGATTCGCTTGACCGGCTCGGTACTGACGAGCTCGGCGCCGTTGAGCAGCGTGTTGCTGTAGCGCTCGGGCAGACCGCGAACGATGACGAATTTTCCGTCGACGATGGCGACTCCCGTGACTCGCTTGAGCGCGTCAGACGCATGCGCGTCCGGCGTGCGTTTGATCGTCTCGGCGCTGACGCCGTCGGATACCACCGGCGCTGACTGCTGCATCGACAGGAGGCCCGCCTCGGACGAGGGACGCGGCACTGCCGCGGCTTCGACACTCACAGCGGAGAGCTCGAATGGCACCGCTTTCAGCGCCAGGTTGACGATTTCGGTCCGGTTCTCGAGGACGCGGGCGCTGTCGACGCGAGCGGTCTGATAGCCGATCACGCTCACCTGGACCCGGTAGTATCCGACGGGCAGCGGCTCGGAGCGGTAGCGCCCGTCCAGGTCCGTCGTGAGAACAAGCGCGGGGAGCGTCGGTCCGACAATGCCAATGAGTGCGGCGGGAAGCGGGCGGCCGGTGTCTCGATCGATGACCTGCCCCGCGAGCCTGCCCGTCTTGGCGACTGCGTGCGCGGAATCCTGCGCAGCGAGCGGCCGTGATACGCTCGCGCCGAGCAACATGAGAAGAACCGCGAGGCCTAGGCGCATCGTTCAGTCACGTGCGGAAACGGGTCCGTGTAACGAATCGGCGGGACTCACTGCGCGCGCCTCGCGAGGCCAGCGCCCGTCAAGGAACTCCTCGACCGGGCTCAGGAAACGATCGCCGGCATCGAGCCATGGGAATTGCGGAGTATTCCCCACGCGCAGCAGGCGGGCATCGGGCAGACTCGACGTCCAGTCCATCGCCGATGCCAGCCATGTGAGACTTTCGTCGCGATCGCCCGGCGCCGACTCCCCACCCTGGATCACGAGGGTCGGGATTTGCAGAGCCGTGAGCTGCGGCGGCCAGTTCCATGCACCGAGGGAGCCCAAGACTCGGCGATTGATGAGCTCGACATGCAGCAGCGCCGTAGGCGGCGCGTCGCACACGCTGGACTCGAGACGTCGAATCACCATGCGGTCACGTACGACCGCCGGGGAAAGAAATGCGCCCCAATACCTGCGGCAGAACCCGACGGGATCGGATCGATCGCGCCCCGCGATGCGCGCGGTCATCAGATCATCCAGGGCGCTGGTGTCGATGCCGACGGCGTGCTGAAATGTCAGGTTAAAGAGGTGATTGGCGCGCGGAACCATTGGGCTGATCAGCAGCAGCCGTCCCACGCGTTCCGGATAGCGCATCGCATACAGAGCGGCGAGACCGGCGCCCCATCCGTGTCCGATGAGCGTCGGACGATCGAGATGGAAGTAGGTGCGCACCACATCGAGATCGGCAACATCGGCGGCCGCTGACAGATCGAGCGTATCGCGGGGGAAATCGGACCTGCCGCGCCCACGCTGGTCGTAGATAATGAAAACGTGACCGCTCGCGAGCGGCGCAACGACGTCGTCGAGGTAGCGCCCGTGCAGACCGGGACCACCGTGCAGGACAACGATGGTATCGTGACCGACGCCGCTCAGGCGGTAATACAACCGGCCGCCCGCAGCGAGCGGGATGAACCCTTCGCGTGCGGCCTCGGGACCGTCCGGGCCGCACGCCCACAGACCGGTTAGTCCTATGAGAAGGACGACCGCGCGAAGCCGTTGCACGCGGGGGAGGTTACGCGCTTAGTGTCACGCTTCCGCAGGGCCCGTGTATCAGTTCAGTGCAGGACTATGTAACGACCCCTGCACAACGGCCTCCCCAGCGGCTAAGCTTCTGCCTGGCGCTGCGGAACAGGCGCCCCAGGCTGGGAGCGGTTCGTCACCCACGGCGAGCCGAGGCGTTACCCAATCGGCCCCCCAGCCTCGGCACCATGACCAATGGGGGCAGGATCGATGGGCACCTCCACAATCGAACACGGCACGCGCGATCTCGTCGCCGAGATCAACGCGCTGCGTACTGAGCACGGCGCCGCAATCCTGGCGCACAACTATCAACGTCCCGAAATCCAGGATCTGGCGGACGTCGTCGCCGATTCGCTGCAGATGGCCCGCCGCGCGACCGAGCTCGATGCACCCGTGCTCGTCATTTGCGGCGTGCACTTCATGGCCGAAACGGCCGCGATCGCCAACCCGAACAAGCGAGTGCTGATTCCCGATCTGACCGCGGGCTGCTCGCTGGCCGCCACGATTCAAGCAGCGGACGTACGCGCCTGGCGCGCCACACATCCAGACGGGGTTGTGGTGGCGTACGTGAACACCGCAGCCGAGGTGAAAGCCGAGGCGGATTACTGCTGCACATCGGGGAACGCCGTCGCCGTGATCCGCGCGCTTCCGCCTGACGTTCCGGTGCTCTTTCTGCCCGACATGTACCTCGGCAACTACCTGCGCCGAGTGACGGGGCGCGCGATCGATGTTTGGATGGGCGAATGCCACGTGCATGCCGGGCTGACGCGCGAGATGCTCGCGGAGCGCCGCGCAGCCTATCCGGACGCGGAATTCCTGGTGCATCCCGAATGCGGCTGCGTGACCAGCGCGATGTACTACGCAGAGACGGAAGGCGACGTCGCCGCGGGGCGAACGCAGATCGTCTCGACAGAGCAGATGATGCGGCGCGCACGCGTCTCCCCCGCTCGGCGCTTTGTAGTAGCGACGGAAACGGGGGTCTTGCACCGCCTGCGGCGCGAGAACCCCGGCAAAGAGTTTCTCGCCGCTCGAGAAACGGCGGAGTGCCGTTACATGAAGCAGATCACACTGGAAAAACTGCGGGATTCGCTGCGCGACCTGAAGTACGAAGTGACTGTCCCAGCTGACGTGGCGGCTCGTGCGCGCCGCGCCATCGAGCGGATGCTGTCGATTGGCTGACACGGCGCCGTTGGGCATGAGCGAGGTGCGGCGCGCGCTGGCCGAAGACCACGCGCGGGACGACGTCACCACTCGTCTCCTTGGGACCAGCGCCGAACGCATCGGCGAAGCCCGATTTGTCACCGAGGACCGCCTGGTCGTGGCCGGTGTGCCTATCGTCGCGACGGTGTATCAGGAGCTGGACCCTGCATCCGTGGTTACCGCCTCCGTCCCTGAAGGATCGAGCGTCGATGCCGGCACGACCATCGTCACGGTGCGCGGCCCCGCGGGCACATTGCTCGCCGGCGAGCGCGTCGCTCTGAACTTTCTGCAGCGACTGTGCGGCATCGCCACAGTGACGCGCCGCGCGGTGGATGCCGTTCAGGGAACCCGCGGGCGCATCACGCACACCCGAAAGACCACGCCTGGATTGCGAGAGCTCGAGCTGTACGCCGTGCAAGTGGGAGGCGGCGTGCCCAACCGCGCCTCACTCAGTGAAGCCATTCTGTGGAAGGACAATCACTGGGCTCTCCTGGGAAACGGCGTCCCGACACTGCGCGAGGCGCTCCGCGCAGCGCCACCCAGCGTTCCGGTGATCGTCGAGGTCGAGTCCGAGGAACAACTCGAGACGGCGCTTGCCGCCGGCGTCAAGCATCTGCTGGTGGATAATCAAACGCCCGAGCGGCTCGGCGCCTGGAAGCGACGCGCCGGAGCCGCGGTGACCTTTCAGGCGTCCGGTGGTATCACACCCGACACGGCGCGCGCCTATGCCGAGGCGGGGGCGTCTTTGATCGCGATCGGCGCACTTACGCACTCAGCTCCGGCTGCGCCGATTCGCTGCGATATCGATTCAGCGTAACGTGCGTTCCTAATCGCGGTTGGAGAGGTATATGTCGACACGGAACGTCATCGAGAGCTACTTCAAGACACTCGAGACCAGGAACAACTGGCAATCACTCCTGGCCGACGACATGGTGTTCACGAGTTTCACCATTCCCAACAAGCAGATCACAGGCAAAGCCGCGTACCTCGAAGGGACCAAGCGCTTTTACTCGATGATTCAGTCGTTTGAGGTGCGAAGCCTTATGGTGGAGGGGTCAAAAGCTTGCGCCTTGACGCGCTATCAGTTGAAAGGTCCGCGGGGAGTCTTCCAGAGTGACGTCGCCGAGATCTACACCGTGCGCGACGGGAAAATCGAGTCGCTCGGGATCTACTTCGACACGGCCCCTTTCCCCACCTAGCTCGCTAGTAAAAGAACCCGCGCGCCATCGCCGTAGCAGCGAACACCATCAACACAACCAGCGCCGCTTGGATGCGACTGATTCGCGCGAGCGGACCAGCCGCCGCCAAATCAACCGTCACGTCACGACGCACGGCGGTGCGCCAGCGAATGAGGGTTACGATGGGCCAGATTTCGAGCAGCAGGATGAGCACGAGGAGGCCCATCTTGGTATAGAAGACGCGATTGTGCATGTAGTAGCTCGAGCCTTTCTCGAGTCCACTGAAGACCCGCCACAGGCCGGTGCCGATCCACATGGCCGCCGCCAAAGCCCAGAGGTTGTCCGCAACAAAAACCCGCTGGAGATCTTGATTCGTTCGCGCGCTGGTGAGTGCACGGCTGCGCGCCCAGACGGCACCCAGGCCAAGGGGCAGGGTCAGGAGATGGAGCGACGCCAGGAGCCAACGAAGGGTCATGCAGACCTCTCATGCGGGAGCGACCCCATGGTCGAGTGGGTGATGGACATCACGACATTGCGGTTGAGCTGCTCGATGGAATTGTGACCCGCGCGTGACGACAAGGTTTCATTGTGGTGAATGTAAGCCGGAACCTCCACCATCATGGAGAGTACATCGAAATCGATCGTTCACATGAACAACAAAGTTGTGTGCGAATGTCGACAAATTAGATCGATGCGTTACACACCGAAGTCTGATGACGCAGGGTTCCGTTTCCTCATTACCCCGGGAGGGCCGCCAGTGAAAACTGCCTCGGCCCAGCGCGTTGGTTCGCTGGACGTTCACTCGTCGGATATAGTGGCCGGCGCGTCGATTGTGACTGCTTCGCCGCAGTTCCACGGAACGATGACGCGCAAGCGGCACAATCGCCTGCGGCTGCGCCTTGCCTCGTGGGCGTTTACGACGCGGCGCGTTCCGCTAGAGGCCGCCAGCGGTCTGCTGCCGCCCGAGGGCCAGCCGATGGTCGGCGACCTAGTGCTGGCACGGGTTGATGTCATCGGACATCACGGTGCGCTCCATCTCGTGAATGGTCGACGCCGCCAGCTGTTTCCGGGCAATGAGGTGGTCGTGGTATAC
>DATFVZ010000377.1:0-2471 GCA_035259785.1 Gemmatimonadales bacterium | reverse complement strand
TTCCCGAACAACCTGCGGGGCATCAACCGGCCCACGACGGCGATCTTCGGTCCCGATGGGGCGCTGTACCTAGTGGACTACGGCGCGGTCCGCGACGTCGGAAGGAGCGAGCCAAATTCGGCAGTCAAGAACCCGGCTAATCTTCCACTCGTGCAGATGCCGGGAACCGGCGTGATCTGGCGCATCTCCCGCACCGGGGGTAAGCACGACGACGACGACCACGACCACGGCCATCACGGCGGGCACGACCACGACGACGATTGACCGGCTGAAATGATCAAAGGGGGCTCTCGCCCCCTTTTTTTTCGGGAAAAATGCGGGCCGGTCGTTACTGCGGCGAGCCCGGTCCGCGATTGACCACGTCGGCGTAAGTGAGCAGATCGGTCATCGCGAAATTTCCCGTGACTTTGCCGGAGCGGTCGGGCAGCGTGGGCCGCCAATTCGGGGACGCCGCCAAGTACGAGTTGCCGTCGGCCTTCAGGATCTGGACGAAGACTTCGCCGACGATGGTGCCGCCGACATCGCCCAGTTGCAACCCATCGTGGCGCACGAACGCTTCTCTCAGGATGTAGAACCACAGCGGCGTGGACTTATCCAGGCCAAGGTCCCGAACGCCGTGCTGGAAGTCCGTTGAGTTAAGCGGTGCCGCGCCAATTTCCTTCGCGATCGCCTGCCCGGAGGGCAACGACCAGGTGACTTGGCGCAGCAGATTGCGTTGCGGCAAGGACGTGGGCGCCAGCTGCTGGCCGGGGATGGTGGCGAGCGGCAGGTCGAAGAGCGGCGACGAAATCGTCGTGTCGAGCCGCTTGGTGTTCCTGACGTTCACATCGTCGAACCTGAAGAAGGTCTGCCAGCCGATGAAGCGCCGCCGCCCACGCGCAAAGCCGCGCAGATCCACTGGGTCGGCTTGACCATCGCCCGCCGGATCGAAAATCATGCCGAAGAATGCCGGGGCGTTGGTGGCGGGGTTGCCGCCGACGTCGCCGTTGAAGTTGGCGCGGTAGGACGGACGCACCATGCTGTGGCCCATGCGATACGCCGCGCCTTGAAACTCCACGGGAATGAACGGCACCGGCGTGCGGAAATACTCTGGCCCTTTCTCGAGCAACCTGTTCACCTTGGACTGACCGATGATCAGCGGCAGGAACTCGTGGACGATGATCCACTGGTAGTGCCAGGTCACGATACGGCGCGCCTTGCTGAAGATTTCGGCCGCGTCGTCGCGGGGATTCTGCTTGGTGACCAGATCGACCACGTGGTTGTGAAACTTGATGAACGCGGCGTGCAACCCGCTGATCATCATGTTCTCGTCGTTGCGCGGGTCGCCGATGATCGCCACCCCGTCGCGGGTGCGCGGCACGTCTTCGAACCTGCCGCCGTGTTCGATTCTGAGCTTGGGGCCGACGCGGCGATTTCCGTGACCATATAACTCGGGGCTGAGGCTCGGCCCGCCGCCGTACACGGTATCGAGGTCGAGCATCGGCGTCCGGCCGTTGGGCGACTCCTCCGGGTCGGTGCGGATGCCAAGGCGCGACTCCAAGTCGAACGTGACGTCGTGGTCGAGGAACTGGCCGAGGAACGTCGTGCCGGCCGGATGGTTGGGGTTGTCGGGATTGTTTGCGCTATTGGCCGGGTCGGTGATCAGCAGCACCGGCCGGCGCGGGTCGCCTTGGAGCGGGTCCTTCGCATCCATCAGTCCGCCCTTCGCGCCGAGCGCGAGCAGCGCTTCGTTGAGCCTTGCGCTCGGAATAGCGAACGGTGGCAGCTGCGGAAACATTCGGCCGAACCGATCCGAGCGAACGACATGCCGCGCTCGCAGCAGCCGGTCTAATCGTTCCGCGTAGGCGTTCCGGCTTCCGCCAAGCATCGCTGCCGGTGCGACCGCTCCCGCGCCGAGCGTACCGAGGAACGTGCGCCGGCTGATGCCGCCCGATTGTTGCCCATGAGAGGTATTCATGTTGCCCCCTTTGCAAACACGAACTAGCCCTGAGCGTATGCAAATGCGCTCGATTTACCTGTGGTGAGCTTGTTGAGGCGGAGTGATCGCCTGTCGTCGATTCGACGCTCGGCGATCGTGTTGTTATGACAAAAAACATAAGAGGGTTCTGGCGCGATGTCAATCTCGCAATCGCGGGAATGATCGGTGTGGAGGCAAACCGCAAGAGTTGGACGCCGCAGTGCGGCGGAGGGGCAGCGCACGCCGGTGCGTTACACTTCCGACACGCTAACGATGCGAATGGCAATGCGAATCCCGGTTCATGGTGCGGCGCGGCGAGCTGCGCGCGACGCAGGCTTTACCTACGTGTGGCTCTTGGTTCTGCTCGCGATCATGGCCATCGGCCTCGCGGCGATCGGCGAGCTCGCGAGCACCGAGGTAAAGCGCGAGCGGGAAGCCGAGTTGCTTTTTGCCGGCAACCAGATCGCTGCTGCGATCGTCGCGTATCGAGCGAGCTCCCCGGGCGCGCCGCAGT
>DATFVZ010000376.1:0-3070 GCA_035259785.1 Gemmatimonadales bacterium | reverse complement strand
GCCGGGATCTGTCCGCCGATTAGATCCGCGACCGCCGGGTTTGCGCCCTTGTAGGCAATATGCACAATATCGATGCCGGCCAGCGACTTGAACAGTTCCATCGTCAGGTGCGGCGACTGGCCCACACCTGCGGATCCGTAGCTGAGCTTGCCGGGATTCGCGCGCGCGTACGCGACAAACTCGGCGATCGTGGTAGCCGGCAGCGACGGATTCACCACTATCACGTTAGATGTCATAGCAATGCGCGAGACCGGCGCAAAGTCGCGCACACCGTCATACGGCAGCTTCGCGTGCATCGCCGAGGCGATCGCGTTTACCGCGATATTGCAGGTAAACAAGGTATACCCATCAGGCTGCGCCTTCGCCACGTACGCACCGGCTATCGTGCCGGATGCCCCCACGCGGTTTTCAACGAGCACGTGTTGACCCCAGATGTTCGCCAGCCGATCACCGACCAGCCGCGTGACCAGATCCGGCCCGTCACCTGGGGAAGAATGCACTACATAGTGCACCGGCTTGGATGGATAGGACTGAGCGTTAGACGGAGGGGCAACGACGGCCAGTGCAGCGACGGCGACGGCGGTCACGACGGGATGCCGTTTCATGTCCCCTCCCCCATGAAAGGTCGACTTAGCGTTTACCTGTGCTCGCCTCGCTTCAATCGGCCTTCTGGGTTAAGCCTTTTGGCAGAAGCGCACCGATTCCGAGGAGAGTGAACGTAAGCTGATCGTCAGCGGCAGCGGTCTACGCTCGCCCCGGCATTGGCACAGTTGCGCGAGGGCGCCGAGCTAAGGGGGCACCGCGGCGATGGGAGACACCACAACGGGCCGATCGCCATTCTTCCCCAAGTGCCGAACATGCTCTCCGTGCATCCTTCACTGCCGGCGAGCGATTGGAGGGAATTCCTAGCGCTCGGGCGCGCTGTGCGCCGCGGACCGGGCCGCACTCACGCCCGAGAGAATGCGAAAGGAGATCAGCCATGTTGCGCGGTCTTCCGATTCTCGTTCTTAGCCTGGTCGCTGCGCTTACCTCTGGGCCTGTGCTGTCCCAGGCGTACCCGGCTCGGCCGATCAAGTTCATCGTCCCGTTTCCCCCGGGCGGCGTCACTGATCTCGTGGGACGGCTCCTCGCGCAGGAGATGTCGAAGGGTCTCAGCCAGCCGATGCTTGTCGAGAACCGGCCCGGCGGCGGCTCCACGATCGGGATCGGGATCGTCGCGAAAGCACCGCCCGACGGGTATTCGATTGGACTTGGCGGTACCAGTGGTCTGGCGATCAACGTCGCACTGATGAAGTTGCCCTATGACCCGCTCAAGGATTTGGCCCCGATCTCACTGGTCGGCACACTCCCCTATGTAGCCGTCGTTTATCCCGGCGCGGGGATCGAATCGGTCGGCGACCTGATCGCGAAGGCGAGGGCGAGGCCGGGTGGGATCGCGTTCGGATCGGCAGGCAACGGCACCCCGCACCATCTTGCGGGCGAACTCTTCAAGACGATGACCGGGGCGAACCTCGTGCATGTGCCGTACAAGGGCAGCGGCCCGGCGCTCACGGCACTGATTGCGGGAGAGATCCCGGTCGCGTTCATCGACCTTCCTGCGGCGCTCCCGCACATCCGCAGCGGCAAGGTCCGGGGAGTGGCTACTACGGGTTCGCGACGGCCGGCCGCCGCCGCGGACTTGCCGACGATGGCAGAGGCGGGGCTGGCGGGCTACGAGCTCATCGGCTCGCTCGGAGTCATCGCGCCGGCGGGAACGCCGCCTCAGATCGTCCAGCAGTTGAGTGCCGAGGTGAATCGCGTGGTGAACCTACCCGAGGTGCGCGAGAAACTGCAGGCAGTCGCCGTTGAGCCGATGGCCTCCACACCCGAACAGTTCTCGGCGCTCATCGCTGCCGAAATCCCGCGATGGGCGCGCCTAGTTCAGGCGTCCGGAGCGAAGCTGGACTAACGCCTGGAACGTGAGGCCGTACTTCGCATGTTGAGACTCAATCAGCTTTAGTTGATGTTTGACCGCACGCGGGTATTGCTACGTGCAAATCTCATTTCCCCTACGCTAGGAGGGAGTCATGGGAGCGTACGTCAAGATCACCTGGTTTCTTTTGCTCGTCAGCTCCGCGATTGCCACAGCACTCGCCGGAACAGAAAGCTACCCGTCGAAGCCGGTCAAACTCATCTACGGGTTTCCCTCGGGCAACACCGGCGACATTCGCGCGCGAGCGTTCGCTCAGCGGCTGACCGAGACGCTGGGCCAGCCGTTCGTCGTCGAGAATCGGCCCGGCGCCTCAGGAGCGATTGCCGCCGAGGCCGTGATCAAGGCGCCCGCGGACGGTTACACGATCCTTTACGGGAGTATCCAGGAGCTCGTTTTCAACCCGGTGCTGGGCGCCTCTGTACGGTACGACCCGCTCCGCGATCTCGCCCCCATCTCGTTCGCAAGCGGCGGATATCCGCTGCTCCTAGTCCCACAGTCGCTCGGGGTGAAGTCGGTCGCCGAGCTAGTGAAGCTTGGCACGACCATGCCTGGCAAATTGAACTGCGCGACCACCGGGCACGCGACGCTGAACCACTTCGGCTGCGCCTATTTCGCGAAGCAGGCCGGAATCGAGATTCTGACCGTGCCCTACAAAGGTTCGGCGCCTGCGTTCGTCGACGCCTCGAGCGGGCGAGTGCAGATGGCGCTCGGGTTCGTCGTCGAGTCGCAGCCGTACACCAAGAGCGGAAAGCTCGTTCCGCTGGCGGTCTTCGGACCGAGAAGGCTAGAGGCATTTCCGGAGGTGCCAACGATGACGGAACTCGGCTACCCGGGGCTCGAGCTCTTCGCCTGGAACTGTTTCATGGCGCCCACCGGAACGCCTCCGCAGGTGGTGAGGCGCCTGAACGCCGAGGTCATCAAGGTCGCAACGCGGCCGGACATGGTCGAATGGCTGACGAACACCGGAGCTGTGGTCATGCAATTCACGCCGGAGGAGCTTGGTGACTTCCTCCGCGGCGAGATCGCGAAATGGCGGAAGATTTCGGACGCGACCGGGATCAAGGCCGAGTAATCGCAGCTTGACCGCTGTGCGCAGCG
>DATFVZ010000375.1:0-4920 GCA_035259785.1 Gemmatimonadales bacterium | reverse complement strand
GACGCAGAGTCCGATGCGCTTCGCGAAGAACCTGCACACGCCGGTGCTCGTGTCCGTCGGTGAGCGGGACTACCGCGTACCAATGAACAACGCGCTCGAATTCTGGACAGCGCTCCAGCGTCAGCAGATCCCGAGCCGGCTGATCATCTGGCCGGATGAGAACCACTGGATTTTGAAGGGCGAGAACTCGCGGTTCTTCTATCGAGAAGTGGGGGCGTGGTTCGCGCGCTGGCTCAGCGAACCAGCGCAGACGGGGCAGTAGCAAGCGACGGTCTGGTGTTCGTTAACCCCGGGCTGGCGCCCGGGGGTTCGAACACCTAAACCTACCCGTAGAGCTTCGTTGTGTCGGCCTTCGCCAGCTCGGTGAGGAAATCTCCAAGCTTCGCCGTAACGGCCTCCACATACCGCTTTCCCTTCTCGGCCGTGGACGCCGCGGGATTGCCCACGCCGGTGTCATCGGTCACCTGGGTCCACTGCCGCGGCGCCCAGGCCCACCCCTCGCGAAACGCAGAAATCTTGAAGCTCCTCGCCTGCCCCGACCCCGCTTCCGACAGCGGCAGGACGCGCTCGGGGGCGATGTGCTGCATCACGCTCGTCTCCATCTCCCCCGCATGATCGCCGACGTCAGAGAAGTAGGGCTTGAGATCGAGAATCTTGTACCAATTGACGACGCACAGAAACAATGACACCTGCGGCTGTAATTCGCGGATCATCTGGCGAAAGTCGTTCCCACCGTGGCCGTTGAGGACGACGAGCTTCTTGATCCCCTGCCCTGCCAGGCTGTTCGCGACATCGCGCAAAACCAGCGCCTGCGTGCTGGGATTCATGTTGATGCAGAGTGGAATATCGAGCTGGCCGGTGTTCACGCCGAACGGCACGACCGGAAGCACGACGATCTTCGCACCCGTCTTCCACGCGCGCTCGGCTGCGCGCTCCGCGATCTCTTCGGTCTCGATGTTGTCGGTGGCGTACGGCAAATGAAAGTTGTGCGCTTCCGTCGCCCCCCACGGGAGCACGGCGACTTCGTAGCGCGATTCCCGGACGGTCTTCCACGTCACTTCACTCAGGATGAACGGACGGCCAAGCATCGTTCAGACGGCGGTGACGGGGACTCTGGTGTCCGCCTGCATCGCCAGCCGCGTGAACAGCGCGATCGGCAGGCCGATCAGGAAGGCGTGCACGGCGATGCTCAACAGCACCCACGTCAGATTCCGCGACCCCGGAAGTGCGGCCGAGAGCGGGACGACGATGTAGTTCATGATGAAGTAGAGCAGTAGACCATAGAGCGGACCAAACGTCCAGGGGCGCTGCGCCAACTCGGTCCAGCGACGCGCGAACAGGTAGTAGGTCACCGCCATGGACGTCGCGATGAAGTACTGGAGCACACCGCCCAGTAGCACGGTCGGCCACCCGCCCGTGAAGCTCGCGTCGCTGAGCAATCCTGAGGCAACGGACTGGAAAACGCGCCGCGGCATGACGCCGCGCCTGAGATACCAGAAGGTGCACGCGTACACGATGTCCAGCGTGCCGGCGACGACGCCGCCGAGCAGAACATAGGACCAGGGTCTTTTCATGGTGGACGGCTCCATGGTAACACGCGACCGGTTCGACTGCTTTCCAAGGCGAGCATCAAACCTCGCATGACATCGAGCGACCATTCGGGTGTCACGGCGAGCTCGGCCTTGCCGAGAATGACATCTCGCACATTCTCATAATACCGCGCGAAGCTCGAGCGCAGCGTCGGAACTGTTTGCGTTCCGTTAGACGTGACGATCTTGCCGTAGAGCTCCGGCGGCTCGCTATCCCAGTCCGGCTCGACCGGTGTGCGCCCGGCGCGCAGCGCAGCCTCCTGCGGATCCATGCCGTACTTGACGAACGATCCGTTGCTGCCGTGCACGCTCCAGGTTGGGCCCACGGGGTGCACCATCATCGACGAGCGAAGGAGCGCCCGGCGCCCGGGATAATAGAGGGTGACGTCGAACGCATCATCGACGACAGCCTTGTCGCGCTCGACGCGAATGTCGGCGCCGATCGCATCGGGGATTCCGAACAGGAGCAATGCTTGATCGAAGAGGTGAGGTCCGAGGTCGTACCACACACCCGATCCGGGCAGCGCCGCTTCGCGCCACGCACCAGGCCGCAGCTCGGGTCGAAAGCGATCGAAATGCGCCTCGTAGGTGACGACCCGGCCGAGGGCGCCTTCGGCTACCACCTTCTGCACGGTCGCGAAGTCGCCCGTGTAGCGACGATCCTGATAGACCGTGACAATGCGCCGCTGCTCTTTGCCGATCCGCACCAACTCCTGAGCCTCCGCCATGGTAACCGTGAACGGCTTGTCCACCACGACGTGACGGCCAGCCAAAAGACACTGTTTGGCGATGGGATGATGAGAGGTGTTGGGTGTCGTGACAACAACGAGATCGAGTTGCTTGGTCAGCAGTTCATCGACGCTGCGGACGAATTCGACATCGGCATAGAGCGGATCGGGTGGACCCTGGCGCTGCACGATCGCGGCGAGGCGCAGCCCCTCGACGGCCCGAATGACGGGAGCGTGAAAGACCTTGCCGCCGAAGCCGGACCCGACCAGCCCAACGTTGAGCATGGGCGGGTATTGTACATCGTCCGCCGAATTTCGCACGGAGCGAACCGTGCGGGCGCGAAGGCTACCTACTAGGTCGGAGCGACGCCCAGACAATCTCGGCGAATATCGCCCCGCTCACACCCACGATTAGATCCTTTGTACCGAATCCATATCCCGGCCCCACCTGGCCTCCATCCCGGGCATCCTCTTCTTGCCCTAGCTCAAACGCCGTGGCAGCAACCGTAATGATCAGGACTCGCTGCCACGCGTGCGACTTGGGCAGCAGGATGTTCGCTGCCAGGTCGAGGCTGGCTCCAGCGGCGAAGTGCTGCTGCGAATCCTTACACCACCAACACCAGTCTGGATCGATCTGGAAGCGCTGCGCCGAAAGCGGTGCAGCGACGATGGTCAGGAGGCCCAGCAGGGCAAGGCGCATTCGAGTGTCTCCGCAGGTAGGTGACGGCCAGAGAGAAACTCCTTCGGGGACGACGGGTGCTGAAGCGGGAGAGTGGGATTTTTGCTGCAAGCGACGTACCAAATGAGAACTGAGGGGCGCAACGGCGATCAGCGCCTGCGAAGTGACGCGATCCTCCAACGAAACCGCTCCGGAGACGCAACACGAGCGAGAGCAACGTCATTCGGTGGAGCGCGACGGACTTCTTACGGGCCTTGCGTTACAGACTCATCCAGTAGTTGAACTTGACGAGCAGGACATTGGTCGGCCGATCGTAGAACGTAGCGCGCGACAGGTCGTCGCCGAGGTAGACGCTGGCATCGTACGGCACATAGCCCGAGCGGCTATGCGTCCACACAAGAAAGAGCGTGGAGCCCGGCCGATACTCCCAGCGCAGCACGGCGTTCGTCTTCAGCGAGCGAGTCCGAAAATCGGGGTTATAGAGAGCGAACTGCTTGGCTGGGCCGCCCGGACCGTCGGGATCGACACCGGCGCAGAGCACCGGCCCATCTTCGCCGCACACCGCGGGGTCGCCGGGCGTTACGGTGGATCCGTTGTCACGGCCGTACCTGTAGAAGTCGAATGTCTTGCGCGCCGCCAACTCCTTGAAGCCACTGTAATCGCCCGCAAAGGCGTAAGGCTGGGCGTAGAGCTGGAAGCTCAGCTCAGGGGAAAACGTCACGTTGGCGCGTATCGTCGTATAGACATACCGCTGGTGCAACTCGGCAAAGACATACCGGGTGCCCAGCGTGGCCGTGGCCGTGCTGTCGTTCCGAACTCGTCTCACGTACTGCGCCGGAGAGCGGCCGTTGAAGTACCCGATCGTCCCGCTGAACATCACCGCGGCACTGGGCCGCAGCGTGAGCTGTGGAAGAATGTTCCACGACGCCAACCCTTCCGCCTGCGAATAGGAGGCGAAGATGTACCCACTCAGTTCCGATCGCGTGTCAGTCGAGAGGTCACCGCTCGCGGTCCAGCTCACGGGCCGCAGCGCCAGCGGGCCGCCGCGCGTGAGCCGGTCATCTACGAGCTGCGGCCGGTACGAGAATGCCAGGTTGGACGTCCAGAAGTTGCCAAACTGCACCCATTCCGTCAGGCGGAACGACCGATCGATCGCATCGCCGTCGTAGTTCCAGCTCGGCGCGAACTTGAGCCCGGTAATGGCCTGCCGCAACGGACGAGCGAGTTTGGTCCACCGGCGGCTCACTGTGGCGGCGGTCGACACGCGGTCGACCCGTTGCTGGAAGCCGAGGTCGTTCACCTCGAACCCGGGGCTCGCCGTCGCCCCGGCGACACTCCAGCGCCATGGGCCGCCGATCTTGCTCAAGTAGAGCTCGCCAGTGAGCCCGCCGAGCGACGTGCGGTCAGACCGATACGCGAAGCTGCGCGCGTCGGGACGCTGATAGTAGCGGTTCGAGGAGAGCTGCGCGTCCTGGATGGCCAGCGAGTCGCCACGCAGATAGGCGCCCCCCACGCTCGCGGCCACGGCGTACGTATTCCGACCCCAGCGGTGAAAGAAGTCGACGCCTCCCGCGTAGGCTTCGGCCGCCATGAAGGACAGCGCCTCGACGTCGATCTGGCGGTGGACAGACGTCCCGAGCAACCCGATCGTGGTGTTCCCCCCGCCGAACTCGTGCTTCACGCGGCCGGCGAAGTAGTTCGTGAGCGGCTCGACCTGGTCGTGATAGCGCGCACCCGTCGAGAGGTCGGCGACCGTGGCGAACTCGCGCGCGGTGATGGCATCCACGGCACCGACCGACCAACCATTGTTCGTGCGACCGCTCAGTTTGCCCGCGCCCAGAATCGTGGTGCTCTTGGGCATCTCATCGAAATCGCCTGACGACCATGGCTCGCCTGCCGGCTCGCGCCCAATGCGGCGTGAGTA
>DATFVZ010000374.1:0-2561 GCA_035259785.1 Gemmatimonadales bacterium | reverse complement strand
CGCGCCATACACGGGTTCGCCCGTGGATCGATCCCACCGCACCCCCAGCGGCTCGAGATCCACGGCCATCACCGCGCCATTCGTGGTGGCCAGATACACGCGGCGGCCGTCGCTGGCCGGTGTAGCGAGCACGGCTCCGGGCAGAGTCAGGCGGGAGCGGATGGCGCCCGTCTGACGATCGAGCAGATACAGCATATCGGTCGTTGTCGTTACGACGATCCCGTAGGGAGTTGGTACCGGCCCCCCGCGTACGGCCCCCTCCAGCTCGCGGCGCCAGAGAATCTTGCCGTGCTCGGTCTCGAGACGGAGTACGAGGCCGCGCTCTGTGCCGGCGTACAGCGCCTGGCCATCGAACGCGAGTGGGGCCGCGACGCTGCCGACGTTGGTCTTCCAGAGTGCCTTGCCATCGCGCAGGCGCATGGCATACACGCGCCCTTCCGGCTGCGCTTCGGTTGCGAGGTAGAGCCGGTCTACGTCGAGCAGGGGGCCGGCGCGCATCGTGCCGTCGACGCGTGAGCGCCAAAGCACGTCGCCGCTCGTGCGGTCGATGAGGACGACATAGCGGTCGGCAGTACTCACTGCCACAATGCTCTCGCCCAGCGCCGGGCTGCCGCGCACGCCGCGACCCACCCCGACGCGCCATAACGGGCGGGGATCGGGATTGAGGGTCTCCTGCGCGCCCGCGTCGTGACGCGGGTTGCCGAGGTAGGAGGTCCAGGCGGATTCCTGCCGGTCCGGGCCGGATCGGACGACCGGCGTGCAGGTCGTAATGATCGCGTTGACACTCAATAGACCCGCCACTAGTATGCCGCCCCTATGCCGGATCGATACTGGATCGACGAGCTGCCCCAGCACGGCGGCGAGACCGTGGCGGTGCGCGGTTGGGTTGCCACCACGCGCTCGAGCGGCAAGATCGCGTTCGTGGTGCTGCGGGACGGCACGGGCTACCTGCAAGCAGTGCTCTCCAAAAAAGAAGTCGCGCCGGACGTGTGGGACGCGTTCGGGAAACTTACTCAGGAGACGTCGCTCGAGGTGATCGGCAGCGTCCGACCCGATGCACGCGCGCCCGGCGGCGTCGAGCTTCAGGCGACCGACCTCCGAATCATCGGACCAAGTTCTGACTTTCCGATCACGCCAAAGGAGCACGGGACCGCGTTCCTGTTCGAGCACCGCCACCTGTGGCTCCGGTCCAAACAGCAGGTCGCGATCGCGCGCGTGCGGAACGAAGTGATCCAGGCAATCCGCGATTTCTTTTACGAGCGGCACTTCACGCTCGTCGATACGCCGATCCTCACCGGTTCCATCGGGGAACACGCGGGCACACTGTTCGCGACCGAGTACTTCGATCTCGGCAAAGCGTTTCTCGCGCAGACGGGACAGCTGTACGTCGAGGCCGCGGCCGCGGCGCTAGGCAAAGTCTACTGCTTCGGTCCCACGTTCCGAGCGGAGAAGTCCAAGACGCGCCGCCACCTCACGGAATTCTGGATGGTCGAGCCCGAAGTCGCCTGGAACGATTCCGCCGCGAACATGCGGCTGCAGGAAGACTTCGTTTCCTACGTGGTGCGCCGCTGTCTCGATTGCCGCAAGACCGATCTCGCCGAGCTGGGCCGCGATCTCGCGCCGCTCGAGCGGGTGGTCGCGCCGTTTCATCGGATCTCATATACCGACGCGGTGGCGAAGCTGAAGGAGCTCGGTGCCGACATGGAGTGGGGCAGGGACTTGGGCGGCGACGCCGAAACGCTCCTCGCCAAGCAATACGACCGGCCGGTGTTCGTCTACAACTATCCGAAGGCCGTGAAGGCTTTCTACATGAAGGAGAACCCGGACGATCCGCGCACGGTGTTGAACAACGACTGCCTCGCTCCGGAGGGGTATGGCGAGATCATCGGCGGCAGCCAGCGCGAAGACGATTACGAGAAGCTGCGCGCGCGCATCAAGGCCGAAGGACTGCCGGAAGAGGCATACAGCTGGTATCTCGATTTGCGGAAGTACGGGACTTTCGTGCACGCGGGGTTTGGACTTGGCGTCGAACGGACCGTGGCGTGGATTTGTGGCATCCCCCACATTCGCGAAGCAATCGCGTTTCCGAGAACGCTGTACCGTCTCTGGCCCTAGTCTAGGAAGCCTTCCGCCGGCTCCTCGTTACGGGCTTCGTGGTGTTGGCTGCCTCAAACAGATGGCGTATGCCGTGTTCCAACAGTTCGACAGCCCTCTCCAAAGCGCCGAGTTGTCCTACCCGCACGATTGCGACGGACAAATGCAACTCAAATGATGGGGGGCGCAACACTTCAACTGTGCCTTTGAATTCTTTCCGGGCAATAAAGCGAGCCGGCAGCAGCCCGACTCCATATCCTGACTGAATGAGTGCTAGATGCAGATGTACGTTGTGGTGGATTTCGGCTGCGATCGTGGGGGTGACGCCGGCACGCTCCATCTGGTTGATGAGGCTTGCCCGAAGCAAGCACCCGGGCGGATTGAGCACCCAAGGTGCTCTGCCCAAACTTTCCCAATCACTGCCCACGTTGCCTGCGGCGCCTTGAACGATCTCCATCTGGTCGCGA
>DATFVZ010000373.1:0-8652 GCA_035259785.1 Gemmatimonadales bacterium | reverse complement strand
TAAGTGTACGGTGAATCGTGGCGATAGAGCCGCCCGACCGCCGGTTCCTTGAAGAGCACGCAGCCGCAGCCGTAAGGTTGTAAACCATGCTTGTGGGGATCGATCACGACGGATGCGGCCTCCGCGATATGATCGAAGGCGAGTCGCGTCTCAGCTTCGAGATTGTCCGTAAGCAGGAAATAGCCCCCATAGGCTGCGTCGGCATGCAGGCGGAAGTCATGGCCACCCTGCCGCAGCGCGACAATTGCATCGAGCGGATCGACCGCTCCGGTCGCCGTCGTACCCAGCGTCGCGACCACTGTTCCCACACCCCCCGCCGAGAGGCGCCGCTCGAGCGCGTCCACATCCATCCGGCCTCGGGCGTCGCACGGTATCGTCTCGAACGGCAGGCCGAGCACGCCGGCGATGCGTTGATGCGTATAGTGTGCCTGAGTCGATGCGAGGATCGTTTGTCTCGGGCGTAGCTGGCCTGCGATCCAGAGCGCTTCGAGATTCGCCATCGTGCCGCCGCCGCAGAGATGACCAAGGTGCGTCTGCCACCCGATCATCCTGGCGAGCTCGGCAACTGCCTCCTTCTCCATCGCGGAGCTGGCGCGGCCGCCGTCGAGCGCATGGTTGTTGGGATTGATCTGCAATGCCAGCTCATAGGCCAGCCGCGCGACGGGGTGCGGGGGCTTGAGCATCTGGCCGGCGTAGAGCGGATGGAAGTACGGATAGTTGTCGTGGAGTCGGTCGGCGACTTCGCCGAGGACACGATCGAGCGCTGCATCGTCCGTCTGCACATCCGCTGCCGGCAGATCGGCGAAGCCGGCGCTCAGGCGTTCGAGCGCGCCGCGCAGCGCGTTGACCTCTCTAGCGGGATCGTGCATCCGCCAAAGATATTTAGCGAACCTCCTTCCTGCGGGCACCAATGTCGCTCCGCTTTGGCCTGACTTTGCTCGGTGTGGTTCTCGTCAACATGTCTTCGGAATCGCAAGCGCAGGCGCCGGGACGTTGGGGATGTCAGGCCGATAGCCTGGCCGGCTTTAACTGCGCGCGGTACTACGACGGGACGGTGACGCTAACGTCCGAGCTGAAGGGATCCGTCCAGCAATCGTTTCGCATCGTGGCGACAGTGACCGGCGGTCGAGTGAAGTGTAAGGTGTCGGGCACTGACGTCGAAGAGTTCGAGGCGCCCGGCATGCTGGCGGTTGTCCACGAAGCGTCGCAGGTGGTGGGCGGCGGATACAGCATCGACGTCTGGTGTCCCGAGGAAGCCGGAGGCGCTACGCACCGCGGGACGGAGGCGCAGATCAAGATCATGAAGCAGCGCGCGGCGGACTACGCCAAGCTCGAAGGCAAAGACGCGTACGAGAGTCCCAATGCAGATGCCGCGAACGGCATCACAGGGACGGAGACGATTACCTGGGCCTTGCGACGGCCTTAGCTGATTATTTCAGCCCCGTGGGCGTGTACGTCCAGGTCCAGCCGTTCTGCTTGTCCACGGCGACGAACGACTTGCCGTCCTTGGAAATCGAAACGCCCTCGCCCGCGGCGAACGGCATACCAAAGAGGACCGTCGGCAGCACGACGAGCGACATCGTGATGTCCTCCGTAGTCGCCGGCACCGTCTCGTTCACGCACTGGTCCTTTGCATTCATGCGGAGCACGACTGCCGCCGGATAGGACCGCGTTCCCTTGAGCTCGAGCGTGTTCGACACTGGCCTCGCCGAGGCGAGGGTCAGGTGGTCGTAGGTGCCGGTGACGCGAGGGAGAGTCGCCGGGCACACGCCGTTGGCAACGGCGATGAGCTCCATCGTTCCCGGGAAGTTCTTGATCGTGGGCGTGCCGACGAGCGCCGTTTCATTCTGATTCCAGTCGAACGTCAGCTCGATTCGATCCGTCGCGCGGCCTCCGCCCGACACCCCGGCGTACTCGCCGACGACCACATAGTGGATGACCGCGAAGGCCGACCACTTGATCATCAGGTCCTGGTCCATGCTTTGCCCGCGGGCGACGACTGTACTGCAGGTGAGACACAAGCTCAATAGACCGGCGACGCGAAATGCGTGGTGCATGGCCATGTTCCGGAGAGGGAGTGACAACTAAGGTAGCGCGGTATTCTCCAGTGCGCGAAGGTACTGCCGGTCCCACGCCGCCGGGATGCTCTCACGCGGCGAGTAGGGTCCCGGTACATACGCGCGCGAGCTGACGCCGAGCTGGCTCTGCTCGCAGATGTGCCAATCCTGCCGATTGGTGCGATCCCAAAACTCTTCGGCGTCCTGGATGTTGTAGCTCGCGGCCCCCGGCGCGTCGGGATGCACCATCCACTCGCAGATTACGCGTGACTGCATCGCACCGACCGGCCAGACCGTGTAAAACACGGCGTAGTCGGGATGAAGGCTCAGCATCATCGTGGGGAACAATGCGTAATAGAACGCGCGGTGCTGTTCGTCGGTGGAGAATTCTCCCAGCGGCAGCGCGCACGCCCGGCCCGTCATCGTCGCGCTTTCGTTCGGGGCCTTGATTTCCATGTACCCGCCGAGGAACGGTCCCTCGATGAGGTCGTTGGCCCCGCTGGTGTACGGCAGCTTGGTCGACAGCTCCGGATGGATTGTGGGGCAGTGCAGACACTCGTTGTAGTTCTGGAGAATCAGCTTCCAGTTTGCGTGGACGTCGTACTCGATGCGCCGCACCGTGCGCACCCTCGGCAGGTTGTAGCGCGCAAACCGCCCTTGGATGGGAGCGAACCACTGCGTCGCGTTCGCGTGCGGGTCGAGGTTCACGAACAGGAAGCCTTCCCACTCCGCGAGCGCGACTTTGTGCAGAGGGTATGACTTCTTGTCGAAGCCCTCTACTTCGTTCATGTGCGGCGCACCGATCAAACGCCCGTCCAGCGCGTATGTCCACGCGTGGTAGGGGCATTGAATCGTTTCGGAGAGCTTGCCGCTGGGGGATTCGCACAGTCGCGTTCCGCGATGGCGGCAGACGTTGAAATACGCCCGCCGCTCCCCTGACTGATCCCGCAGCACGATGATGCTCTCGCCGGCGATTTCCACAACGAAATAATCACCTGGGGCCGCGAGTCCCGCGTCTCGGCCGACGCAGATCCAATGACGGGCGAAGATGCGTTGTCGCTCGTCTGCGAACACCTCGGGCGCCGTGTAATACGGGCCCGGGAGTGTGCGCGCCCCCTGGCGATAGCTCTCGACGGTCTTCACGAACGTCATACGATCTCCCGCGCCGCGTTGCGCCCCGCCGCCCCCGGGATCCCGCCTCCAGGATGCGTGCCGGAGCCGCACAAATACAAGCCCTCGATGGGTGTGCGGTAGCGACTCCAGCCCGGCACCGGCCGCATGAACAGAATCTGATCGAGTGTCAGCTCGCCATGGTAGAGGCTCTCGTCGGCCGGCTGGAGCGTCACCTGGTCCGGGCGTGCGTTCAGCGCCTTCGCGACTCGCTCCGTGAGCCCCTGATGCGCTCCGGGCACGACGTACTGCACATGCAGCTCCACTCGCCCGTTCGTCCGCTGCACTTCGACATACGGTGCCGCCGAGTCTCGGCCGTATTTGGCGTCGTCATAGGCGCGCTCGAGATAGTCGAGCGAGGGGGCGATGCATAGGTTCCAGTAGGCCGGCGTCGCACCGGCGGTGAACGTGCCGCGCGCCACGACCCCACGTGCCTTGATGTTGCGCACGGCCCACGCGAACTCGGGATCGAGCTCGATCGCGACCGGCTCCAGGGTCGAGCGCGGCGGCGCGCTCGAGACCACGAGCGGCGCGAGCACCGTGTCCCCGCTCTTTTCCAAGACGACGCCCGTGGCGCGGCCGTTCTTTGCCAGCACGGTGGCACGTTGACCGCGGCGGACGTCGACGCCCTTCAGGTCGGACAGCGCCTGCGTCGCGTTCGAACGGGCAGGCCGGAACACCCCGGCCGGACTGCCCACGTGATGGTGCAGGAAGTTGAATGCCGTGCCGCCCGAGCGGGGACCCTGCCTCAAGTGCCAGATGCCGAGCGCGCCCAGTGCGCCTTTCAACGCATCACTCTCGAACCAGTCATCCAGCAGCTCCGCAATCGACATCGGCAGGAAGCGCGCGAGATCGATCACCGTCTGTTTGCCGAGCCGTCGCACGAACAAGCCCAGGCTCCCGATGCGTGCCAACTCGCGCGGGTCGCGCGTCTCGATATCAGGTGGCGACGCGAGGTAGAGCTTTTCCAGCACACTCGCCAGCCTGTGCATGCGGGCGCTGAACTCGTGCCACTTCGCGGCATCGGCGGAACTGATGCGTCGGATAGCCTCCGCCGATTTCGCGACGTCGCGCGACAGCTCCAGCGTGCCGCCGCCGGAGAGGGGCACAGTCAGCCAGGGATCCGGCTCTTCGACGCGCAGGTTGGCGACGCCAAGGTCTTTCCGGACTTGCGGAGGCACCCACCCGATGTCGGCCGATGGATCCATGGCTTGATGCTGCTCGACAACGAGCACGCGCTTGCGCGTGCGCGCGAGGTAATGTGCGGCGACAAGGCCGTTGGCACCCGCGCCGATGACGATCGCATCGTAGCGAGCGTCGCTCACTTGCCGTCCTTGAGAATGCGCAGTGCCGCGAGCCGACCGGAGGCGCCCATGATGCCGCCACCCGGGTGCGTGCCGGAGCCCGCCTGGTAGTATCCGCGCACCGGCGTGTTGAACTTGGCCCACCCCGGCGCGGGCCGCAGGAAAAACAGCTGATGCAGCGCCAGCTCGCCGGCAAAGATGTTGCCTTCCGACAGGCCAGTGATCCGTTCGATGTCGAGCGGCGTGATGACCTGGCGATGCAGGATCTTCGACTTGAATCCCGGTGCGAAGCTCTCGACCGTGTTCACGACGGCATCGCCGAAGGCCTCGCGCTTCGCATCGGTCCAGCCGCCGTTCAGGTTGTACGGCGCATACTGCACGAAGATCGACATGACGTGTTTGCCGGGAGGCGCCATCCCGGGATCGATCATCGACGGGAACACGATGTCCATGTACGGGCGGCGCGAGAATTCGCCGTACTTAGCGTCGTCGTACGCACGCTCGACATACTCGAGGCTCGGCGAGATCGACACGGCGCCGCGATGCAGGCGTCCACCGGGGCCGCCGTCCGGCATGCACGTGAACTTCGGCAGTGAGTCGAGCGCGATGTTCACCTTGCCCGAGGAGCCCCGGAACTTGAACCGCTTGATGTCCGACACGAACTCGTCGGGCAGGTGGCTCGACTCGAGCAGCTGCAGGAACGAGCGGCGCGGATCGAGGCTCGTTATCACTGTATTCGCCGCGAGCTCGTCGCCGTCCTCCAGCACGACGCCTGTCGCCTTGCCGCCCTTGACGAGAACCTTGGACACCCCGGCGTTGCACCGAACCTCTGCACCGAAAGAACGCGCAGCCGACGCGATGGCCTCGCTGACCGCGCCCGTGCCTCCTTTTGCGAATCCCCACGCGCGAAACACGCCGTCCAGCTCCCCCATGTAATGATGAAGGAGCACGTAGGCCGTTCCGGGCGAGCGTGGACCGAGGAAGGTGCCGATGATCCCGCTGGCTGATTTCGTGGCCTTGAGCACGTCGGTCTCGAACCACTCATCGAGAAAGTCGGCGGAGCTCATCGTCATCAGCTTGACGAGCGCATGCAAACGCTCGGCGCCGAGGCCGCGGAAGTGCTTGCCGAGCCGCAGCAGTGCGGCCAGATCGCCGGGGGCGAAGGACGTGGGATCTGGGGGAACCATGCTCAGGATCGGCTTCACGGCCTGCGCCATGAAGTGCATGAGCCGGCCGTACTCGTCGTACGCCTCGGCATCCCGCGGCGAGTGGCGATACAGCTCGCGCCGTGTCTCGTCGTGGTCGGCCCACGCCGCGAGGTAATCGCCGTTTTCCATCGGCGTAACTGTGCTCTCGAGCGGCAGGATGTGCAGGCCATGCCGCGGCAAGTCGAGATCGCGGATGATCTCGGGCCTGAGCAAGCTGACGACGTAGGAGAACATCGAGAACTTGAAGCCGGGGAAGATCTCTTCGGTTACCGCGGCTCCGCCGACGCGCGGCCGTTTCTCGAGCACGAGCACCCGCTTGCCCGCGCGCGCGAGATAGGCGGCAGTCACCAGACCGTTGTGGCCGCCTCCAATGACGATGGCGTCGTAGCGCGTCATCAGGCTCGCTTCCGCTCGGGATTGAAGAACGGCAGCGGGGTCACGTGGGCGATGGCTTGCTTGCGCCGGTGCTCCACTGTGATTTCCATGCGCAGCTGCGTGCCGGGCGCGGCGCTCGGCGACTCGAGATGGGCGAGCGCCATGTATTGCTTGAGAAGCGGCGACCAGCCGCCACTCGTCGCGTACCCCACCTGGCGACCGCCGGGATCGTAGATCGGCACGCTCATACGCCAGGCTTGGGTTGGCACGCGGGGTGGAAGCCCGACTTCGGCGTAGAGTTTCTCGAGCGAGTCCCAATTCACCGCCAGCCCGGTGAACTGCCATGCGGGCCCGCGGCGCCGCTCGGCCTCGAGCGCGGCCTGCCCATTGTAGCGCTCCTTGTCCGTTGCCACGGTCCACCCGAGTCCCAGCTCGAGCGGCGATGATTTCTGGGCCTCGATGAACGCGTGACGGGAAGAGAAGTAGTCGACTTCGATGAGGAGCAAGCCTGCTTCGATGCGCGCGACGTCGAGCGCCAGCATGCCGGCGGGCGTGACGCCGTACGGCGCACCGGTCTCGATCAGCGCGTCCCACAGCGGGACCGCCTGCGCCGAGTCCACCCAGATCTCGTAGCCGAGGTCACCCGTGTAGCCGGTTCGGGAGATTGTGACCGGGATGCCGCGGATCTTCGCGTTAGTGAGCCTGAAGTACTTCAGTGCCGAGAGGTCGCGTTCGGCCGCGACCTGGAGGATCGCGCGAGCGTTGGGGCCTTGCAACGACAACGCCGCGGTGCGCTCCGAGACGTCTTCGATCGAGACAGCGAGGCCCGAGGAATTCAGGTGCAGCCAGCGCAACGTTGGATCGGCGGCCGTCATCCGGAACCTTTGCTCCTCCAACACCGAGATGGTCCCGTCGTCGATCTGCTTGCCCTCGGCGTCGCACCATGGCGTGTAAAGCACCTGTCCGACTTTCGCCTTGGCGACGTTACGCGTCACCACGTGATCGAGCAGGCGCGCGGCGTCGCGGCCGGTGACCAGGTACTTGTACAGCGGCGAGACGTCGAACAGCGCGGCGGCGTTGCGGATCGCATGATATTCGCGCTCGTGGGAAAGCTCGTAGGAGCTGGCGACGACGTAGCCTGCCCAGCGCCGCCAGGCCTGGCCCTCGGAAAGCGGCCCTGTGCGGGCGTGAAATGGCGTGGTGCGGAGACTCACGACGAGATTTGTGTCTCGGCAGGGGCGAAGATGACCAGCACCTGCAGTTGCGCCGTAATCGAATGGAAGTGGTGCTCGATGCCCGCGGGCACAAACACCGCCGAGCCGGCCGCGACGGGCCGATCCTCGGAGCCGACACGGATCGTCGCCCGGCCACTCACGACGTAATAGAGCTCGTCTTCCTTGTGCGGCCCCTGGCGGTCGGGTTCGTCGGGCTGCAGCACGTAGAGCCCCGCCGACATGGCAGGCACGCGAATCAGCTCGAAGTAGTTGTGACCGGCTGGGCGTTCGGCGAACAGCCGCGGGAGCTCAAAGTTCTCCATATCCGGGCGCGAAATCTCACGTCGGGGGACGTTTCGTGCAAATTACGGGCGATGCGCCTGCACCTGGTCGAAGTGCACGACTTGCCGTCGTGCCCGCCGTCGTTGCGGGATGCACTCACCGATTTTCTGGCGTTTTCCCTGAATCTCTCTCGCGCCTACGAGCCCGCGGGCCCGTTGCTGCGGGGTGCGGTAGAACGCACGCGAGCCCGCCGAGTTGTGGATCTCTGCTCCGGCGCGGGCGGCCCGTGGAGTTGGCTCGCGCGGCAAGTCGGGGTGCCGGTCTTGCTCACGGACCTCTATCCACACCGGAACGGTCCGGAGAGCGTCGCGTTTCACCCCGAGTCGGTCGACGCGCGATCGGTCCCGCCCGAACTCGATGGATTTCGGACGTTGTTCACGTCATTCCATCACTTCCGTCCCGCGGAGGCACGCGCGATTCTCGCCGACGCCGTCGCCAAGGGACAGGGGATCGCCGTCTTCGAGGTCGTGCGTCGAGCTCCATGGGAGATGGCCGTCGTGGCGCTCACGTGGATCGGCGTCCTGCTGGCGGAACCGTTCATCCGACCTTGGCGCTGGTCTCGCCTTCTATGGACGTATCTGCCTCCGGTCCTGCCCCTGGTGGGCACGTTCGACGGCGTGGTCTCGTGTCTGCGGGCTTACTCAACCGGAGAGCTACGAGACTTGGTGCAGGGGCTCGACACCTACGAATGGCAAATTGGTGACATGCGCGGTGGGTGGTCGCCACTGCGGGGGACCTACCTTATCGGCGTTCCGAGGGTTCTCTTTGAGTGACGATGCGCCGAATGCTCTGTTTGGCTCTTCTGCTGGTCGGCTGCGCGGAACTTCCCACGATTCCCACGGTGATCGAACGCCAGCCGTTTCGCGCAAGCAGGGACGTTTGGAGCGGAAGCTCAGTCACGATTAGCTCGGCAGCCTTTGCGGGTGCCGCAGCGCTCCCAGCCGTGTTGCTCGATGAGTTGCCGCTCGCCGCGCATCGAATT
>DATFVZ010000372.1:0-6765 GCA_035259785.1 Gemmatimonadales bacterium | reverse complement strand
CTTCGGCGCGATGGTGACGCACGAAACGGCCATTCCGTATCTCGCGGCCATCGATCCGGACCTGGGCGAGTTGATGCGGCGCTTCGCCGGCAAGCAGGTGCGCACCGTCGGCACGATCGGCGGCAACATCGCGAACGGCTCCCCGATCGGCGACACGCCGCCCGCGCTGATCGCGCTGGGCGCAACGCTGACACTGCAAAAGGGCGCCAAGCAGCGCACCATCCCGCTGGAGAAGTTCTTCATCGCCTACGGCAAACAGGACCGCGCTGCCGGCGAGTTCGTCCGCAGCGTCCACGTGCCGAAGCTCAAAAAGAACGAGCGCTTCCGCTGCTACAAGATCTCGAAGCGCTTCGACCAGGATATCTCCGCAGCGATGGGCGCGTTCAAGTTCACAATCCAGGGCTCACGGATCACTGAGGCGCGCATCGCCTTCGGTGGCATGGCCGCGACGCCCAAACGGGCCGCCAAAGCCGAAGCCGCATTGACCGGCGCAGACCTAACAAAGGAAGCGAGCTGGCAAGCCGCGCTGGCGGCGCTGGACCGCGACTTCAAACCCATCACCGATCAGCGGGCCAGCGCAGAGTACCGTGCCACTGCGGCACGAGCAGTCCTGCGCAAGGCACTTATCGAAATTGCTGGCACGTCCACGCAGCACACCCGCATCGTCGGAATTCGGGAGACAGCCGATGTCAGCGCTTGACCACATTACCGAGACCGAGGTACAGACACGCACTGTCCATGTACCGACGATTCATGACTCCGCCGCCCGTCAGGTCAGCGGAACCGCCGTTTACGTCGACGACATGCGCGAGCCGGAAGGCACGCTGCACATCGCCCCCGGCGGTGCGCCGGTCGCGCATGGCCGCATCAAGCGGGTGAACCTCGATGCCGTGCGCAAGGCGCCCGGCGTAGTGCGCGTGCTCACCGCCGCCGACATCCCCGGCAAGAACGACTGCAGCCCGGTCAAAGGCGACGACCCGATCTTCGCCGACACCGTCGTCGATTTCCGGGAGCAGGTCCTGTTTGCGGTGATCGCGGAGACGCGTGACGCCGCGCGCCGGGCCGTGCAGCTGGCCAAGATCGAGATCGACCCCGAGCCGGCGTACATCACCGTCGATCAGGCGGTCGAGGCGCAGCACCGGCTGATGCCCGACTACGTCTTTAGGAAGGGCGACAGCAAGGCCGCGATCGAGGCTGGACCGCGGCGCCTGTCGGGCACGCTGCACATCGGCGGACAGGATCACTTCTATCTCGAAGGCCAAGTCGCGCTCGCGTTGCCGGGCGAAGACGGTGTGTTCGTGCATTCGTCGTCGCAGCATCCGAGCGAGGTGCAGGCGATCATCGCCAAAATGCTCGAGCTGCCGCAGGCGTCTGTCACCGTCGAAGTGCGGCGCATGGGCGGTGGGTTCGGCGGCAAGGAGACGCAGGCGGCTCAATGGGCGTGCATCGCCGCCCTCGGCACCTGGCTCACCGGCCGTCCGTGCAAGATTCGGCTCGATCGCGACGACGACATGTGCATGACCGGCAAGCGGCACGACTTCCGAGCCGACTATGAAGTTGCCTACGACGATCAGGGGAATCTGCGCGGCTACGAGGTCACGCTCGCGGCGCGCTGCGGCTACTCGGCCGACGTCTCGAGCGCGATCTGCGATCGTGCCATGTACCACTCCGACAACGCGTACTACCTGCCCGCGGCCACCATCGTGTCGAAGCGAATGAAGACCCACACGGTGTCCAACACTGCCTTCCGTGGCTTTGGCGGCCCGCAGGGCATGATGGGGATCGAGCGCGTCATGGACGCGATTGCGTGGGCCACGGGTCTCGATCCGCTCGACGTGCGCAAGCACAATCTCTACGGCGACGGCGATCGCGATCTGACACCGTACGGCATGCACGTGACCGACAACGTGCTGCCGGAGCTGATCGAGAGCCTCGAGCGCTCATCCGAGTACCGCAAACGGCGCAAGGCGGTTGCCGCATTCAACAAGGACAACCGCTTCTTGAAGCGCGGACTCGCGCTCACGCCGGTCAAGTTCGGGATCTCGTTCACGAATGTCATGCTCAATCAGGCCGGCGCGCTGGTGCACATCTATCACGACGGCACCGTACACCTGAATCACGGCGGGACCGAGATGGGTCAGGGGTTGTTCACCAAAGTCGCCCAGGTGGTCGCGGAAGAGTTCGGCATCGATCTCGACCGCGTGCGCATCACGGCGACGGTGACCGACAAGGTCCCGAATGCTTCCGCCACCGCGGCGTCGTCCGGCTCGGACCTCAATGGGATGGCGGCGCAGGCCGCGGCCCGCACCATCAAGACGCGGCTCATCGAGTTCGCGGCAGCCGAATTCAACGTGCCGGTCGATCAGATCTCCTTCCGTGAGAATCGGGTCTTCCTCGGTAAGCCCTCGATCTCATTCCAGGAGCTCGCCGACCGGGCGTGGAAGGGCCGCATATCGCTCTCGTCGACGGGCTTTTACCGCACGCCCAAGATTCATTGGGACCGGGAAAAAGCGACGGGCCGCCCCTTCTACTATTTCGCGTATGGCGCCGCGTGCTCCGAGGTGATCGTCGACGTCACAACGGGCGAGATGCGGCTGCTGCGGGCCGACCTCCTCCACGATGTCGGGCGCTCGCTCAACCCGGCGATCGACCTGGGACAGATCGAGGGCGGCTTTGTGCAGGGCATGGGGTGGCTGACCATGGAGGAACTGGTGTTCGACGGGGAGGGCCGCCTGATCACGCATGCGCCGTCCACGTACAAGATCCCCTGTTCGTCCGACGTGCCGGCTGACTTGCGTGTCGCTCTCTTCCATAACACCAACCGCGAAGAGACGATTTTCCGTTCGAAGGCGGTGGGCGAGCCGCCGCTGATGCTCGGGATCTCGGTGTTTGCGGCGATTGCCGATGCGCTGCATAGCCTTGCGCCCGGCAAACCGGTTCCGTTGGACGCACCGGCGACGGCGGAATCGATCCTGCGCGCCGCTCAGGCGCTCATGAAACCATGACCACGAATCAGGCAGTGCGACCCGCAGAACAACAGCTGGGCGGAGGACGCCTCAGCCGCGTGGTTTGACGTAGCGAAACTCGATTACGAACACTCGGCGACCCGGCCCATGCTTGGCCACCTTCAGGAGCTCCACCACGCCCGCAAAGCCGGAACGTCGCGCCAGCGCAGGCGTGATATCGGCGAGTGACACTTCAAAGATTTTCGTGACGACAATCTCACCGGGCGCCAGCGCGTACCGGCCGCCCACCTTTACATGGGGCCGCTGCCAGAGCCGCACCGTGCTCGTGATTTCGCCGTTTCGAATACGGTCTCGGAGCGATCGCAGAAATTGCATCGGGGCTTATGGAACCGCTCCGCCCAACAAGTATCGTCGGTTCAGGCTTTGGCAATCCTATCGGCTAACACCCGGTCGCGCGGGCGAATGTTCTGGTTGTGGTGGAAGATATTGCCGGGGTCGTACGTTGTCTTGACGTCGACCAGCCGGTCGTAGACGGAGTCGCCGTATGCCTCGCGCACGCGGCCCAAATCTTCGTCACCGTCCAGGAAATTGACGTAGACACCTTCCCGGAACCGCCCAAGCGCGGCGAAGAACTCTCTCGTCCAAGCGGTGTCCCGCTCGCCGAAATCTTCGCCGGGATGCCACGCCGCATCGAGGGTGATCGCGTGCGACGCCTGGCGGTTACCGAACGCCGTCGCGCCTGCAGCCACTCGACTCACCGCGCCCTTCAGATGGAACATTGCCACATACGAGCGAGGCGACGAGCATGAGAACGCATGCCCGGCGAGCACGTCGATGAGATCGTCGCGGAGCTCAGGGAGGTAGGTGGACTTCCAGTAGTAGTTCCAACTGTGCATCACGGTCGTGTCGAGTGCGCTCTGGAACCCCGCGTACGGGGTGGGCCCGACCAAGTCGAGGAGCGGAGTCCGGGATGCGCGAAGCGGGCGAAGCGCCCGCTCGCCGTCCTCGAGCGGCCCGGCGTAGCAAGCGCCCACCATCACGACTGGACGCCAGTGCAGAGCTTCGGGAATCACCGCTAGCGGTGGCGCGGTACCGAACCGCACGACGGTGCCGAGATCGTCGGGGGCGTCGCGGATGAACTCGCGGTAATAGCGAAGGACTTCCCTGGCGTCGGCCGCGTCCCAGAAGATGGGTCCGGCCAGGACGGTGGGCCCAACGGGGTGGAGCCGGAACTCGAACGAGGTGGCCACACCGAAGTTTCCGCCGCCACCTCGCAGCGCCCAGAACAAGTCGGGGTGCTCGTCCTCGGACGCGCGCAAGTGCTCGCCGTCAGCCGTCACGACATCGACACCGAGGAGGTTGTCGATCGTGAGGCCCTGCTTGCGCATCAGCCAGCCGACGCCTCCGCCGAGGGTAAGCCCGGCGACGCCGGTGTGGCTCACGATTCCGCCGGTGGTGGCGAGGCCGTGCGCTTGCGTCTCGCGGTCGACATCCCCCCACAGCGCACCGCCCTGCACCCAGGCCTTGCGGCTTTTGGCATCGACGCGCACGCCCCGCATCGCCGAGAGGTCGATCACGATCCCGTCGTCACATACGGCGGTGCCGGCAACGTTGTGGCCTCCGCCCCGGATGGCGATCTCCAGATCGTGATCGCGGGCGAACCGCACCCCTGCGACGACGTCCGCGGTCCCAATGCATCGGGCGATCAGGCGCGGGCGCCGGTCGATGGCACCGTTCCACACTTTCCGCGCGCTGTCGTAGTCGGCATCGCCGGCGCTGATGAGCCGGCCTCGGAACCCGTCGAGTCTCGTCATGAGCTCCTCCGCTATCGATGAGCCCATCGTACGACGGTGCCACGACAGATTGAAGTCTAAAATCTGGACTTCACACGCGACGATCGTGGCGCTACACTGGCATCGTGAGGACATACGGCCAGTACTGCCCCATCGCGCGTGGCGCCGAGATCTTCGCCGAGCGCTGGACACCGCTGATCATCCGCAACCTGTACCTGGGCTGTGGGAACTTCGGTGAAATCCTGGAAGGCGCGCCCGGACTCTCTCGAACCCTGCTCTCAGTGCGGCTCGAGCAACTCCAGTGGCTCGGTGTTGTCGAGTCGGCCGCCAAGACCCGCGGGCGCGGGCACCACTACAAGCTTACGGTGGCGGGTCGTGAGCTGTTCCGGGTCTGCCAGTCGCTCGGCGAGTGGGGAGCACGCTGGCTCGAGATCGCCCACGAGCACTTCGACCCCTTTGTCGCGCTGTGGTCGATGTGCAACGCGCTGAAGCGTGACCGGCTACCGGATCGTCGCGTCGTCGTCCGCTTCGAGTTCACTGGCCGGCCGCGGCGTGAACGGTATTGGCTCCTCATCGAGCGCGGCGACACCGAGATCTGCAAGACATCCCCGGGTCTCGACGAGGACCTGTGCGTGACGGCGGAAGCCGAAGCCTTCGTCAAATGGCACGCCGGCCAGCTTACCTGGGCCCAAGCGATTCGCGAGACCCGCATCCAGCTCGACGGCCCGTCGTGGCTCGTAAAAGCGTTCCCGACCTGGAATGCGCGGAGCATGTTCGCGCACATCAGGCCAGTCTCCCACACCGCAACGAGTCTCCCCGCCCGATATACACGAGTAGGAGGCCCCAAGGCTGGATAGTGAAGGCTACCGCCTCTGACAGACGAGCGTCATTTCTACGTCGACCATGCGGCCCTTGGTCGCAACCCCCTTGACCGTCAGTGAGTCGGAGCCATTCGCTGTTTTGGTGCGGGTTGCTGTGCCGGGCTCGTTGTACTGTGGCTGGTTGGCTCGAATGACGTATGCCGGTGGTGTCCCATGCTCCCCAACTCGGATCCCGACCGACAGGTAGAAGCTGTTGACCGTTGTGCCGCTCTTGAGGGTATCGGCGTCAAAGTTCACCTCGGGAACCGCGATCGTGTTGGTATCGTCCGGAAACATGACCGCGAATGAATTGGTGCGGTGCGGGTATCCGTAATCGGCCAGACCGCACTTCGTGGACGTCCCCGAAGCACGGTACGTCCCGTTGTACTCTGGAGTGGGATCTTTCGAGATCTTCACTATCACCACGGTTGGCCGAAGCCGTGTGCTGTCGGGCCTTTGTGCATTGGCGGGCGCGACGCCCGTCAGGGAGATCAGGCATACCGTCATTAGTCCAGGGATCGATCGCACCACGCCTCCTTGAGTGAGTAACCAGACCTCGGCCTTCATCTCACCTCATATTCGACAGATTTATGCATCTCTGCACCGGACCCGCACGTGCGCCAACAATACTACTTTCGGCCTTCGCCTCGTGGCCTCTTAGCGTGGGATGTGAACCGATTGGTGGAGCTCACGCGTACTTTGCCGCGCACGCGCGTCCCGCTCGAGGCGATCCGGGAGCTCGACGAACCGTGGGCCGGCGCCGATGAACCACGGACGTGGCGCGCTCTCGTTGAGCATATACGGCTGATTGATGACGCCGATCTCTCCTACCCGATCATTTTGTCCGCAGCTGGGGCCGTAATGGATGGGATGCACCGCGTGGTGAAAGCGGCGAGCCAAGGGCTGCGTACGATCGAGGCTGTTCAGTTCGACGTCGATCCGGAACCGGATCACATAGGCCTCCGACCCGACGAATTGCCATACTGACGTTTCGGCCTAGGCTCGGTGATTCCCGAAAAACAAACCATACCCGTCGATATCCTTTATCACGAATCCCCGGACACCATCATCACCCCTGTCCGTTAAAGGGACGGAAAAGCGAACGCCGCGCGATGCGAACTCCGCGGCCAACGCGTCCGGATCGAC
>DATFVZ010000371.1:0-2163 GCA_035259785.1 Gemmatimonadales bacterium | reverse complement strand
TCGACAGCCCAGGGGGCAACGGTTTAGATCACGCTTGAATTCATCCCAAGTATTCCGAGGCAATGTCCTGGCGAATGCTAGAAGACAGTACGAGCGCTATGTGGCGCTTGCGCAGGCAGCCGTCTTGAGCGGTGATGCCGTAGAAGCGCAGAACTATTACCAGCATGCTGAGCATTTCTTCAGGGTCATGCGGGGACAAGAGATTGAAGCGAACGATTCCCCGAATAAATCCGAGCCGCGCTGAAAGACTGGTGAGCAGATGAATGAGATTGCCGAGGCGCAGCGATTGCTCGAACAGATTATCGGGCATCTGAAGGCCGGAACTAGGACCGACTCGCGGCAAGCTGCGGCCAAGTGGGCACGCATAGCTGCTATCGCTTCGACAGCAGCACTCGTGCTCCAAATTCACCAGTAGAGCTTCCACACAACCAAGACGGTTGGTCCGAGAACGTCGCCGGGGTCAAGGCGCCGAAAAAGAGGCAACGGTGCGAAAAGTCTTATATTGTCGGATCAGCAAGCAGCCATCAGAACTTGGCTGAGCTTGGCGCTCTCCGCGCCAAACGCAACGCTGCGCATGCGGCGCTACGCCACAAGAGGGCTACCGGCCTACTCGATCGACGGACTTGATCCGTGCCCGCGCCCGCCCCGAACGTTCGGCGATCTCGCGATCTTGCGCCTCAATGAAATGGCGCGCCGGCGCGTCCCCGGCCAGGCCGCCCAGCATGGAGCTGGGTACCTTGCGGTTGGACGTGACTGTTCCGTCCTCGTAGACGTTGAACGGCACGAACTCGATCCGCGCGGTAGGCTTTCTGCGCCCCATCCCCTCATTCCCCTGTGCTGCGTACTCGAGTGGTATTATGCGTTCCCTCAGACGGGCGCGCGGCGCGAAAGCTCGCTCTCCTTGGCCACACGCTCGAATGGTTCGCCATTGCTCTTGATTCGGTAGAGAACTTCTCCGTTCTCGATGGGAAGCAGCCGAACTATCTCGTACTGTCGCCGCGCAGTCGGGCGCGCCGGAACGGGGTGAAACGAAGTCCACCAGCTGACCTACCTTGAATTTGTGGGACGCAATATCTGTCTCCATGTCAAGCGGCTGAAGCCCGATGCCTCGTGCCCAGCCGACGTGGGCAGCATAAGCCACTGGTCGACAGATTGCAGTCCTAGAGTGATGCTGCACTGCGCGGGCTGCGTCTGTTCCGATTGCGTGCAGGTTTGGTCGGCCATCGGTAGCCGTTGCCGTGTCGTTTGTGACCGTTTTGGGGCCAACGCGTGGAGTGCTCATGGCAGCCCCTTCCCATCGTTTCGCGCCCCGCAGCAGCGCCTGTGTTTCTGTGTCTGCGAGCACGATTGTCCGGCTCGCGCGCCGAGCGCCCATTGATCGCACCCTTGTCGTTGCGGTGGTCTTCAGACGGGATAGAGCGGCGGGTCAGGCGCTCGATCTCGCGCAGCTGGCCTATTTCCCCCGGATCGCACAGCGAGATGGCGACGCCAGCAGCGCCGCCGCGCGCGGTGCGGCCGATCCGATGAACGTAGCTTTCTGGCACGTCGGGAAGCTCGAAGTTCACGACGTGTGTCACCTGCTCGATGTCGATGCCGCGCGCGGCAATGTCGGTCGCGACCAGCACCCTCACCTTCGAGGCTCGAAACGCGGTGAGCGCCCGCTCACGCTGGCCCTGGCTCTTGTTGCCGTGGATGGCGGTAACCGCAATACCAGCCGCTTTGAGGTGGCTGGCAACGCGGTCTGCTCCTCGTTTGGTGCGCGTGAATACCAGAGCCCGCGATATTGCCGCGTCGGCAAACAGCCGCACCAGGAGCGAGCGCTTGTCACGAGTTTCAACGTGGATCACGCGCTGGGTGACTGTGTCGACGGTTGTGGCCACCGGAGCTACGGCGATCCGCACGGGATCGCGCAGCAGCTCGTTGGCCAGCTTGCCGACCTCGCGTGGCATGGTGGCCGAGAAGAACAGGTTTTGCCGACTCCCGGCCAGCAGTGCCACGATCCGCCGGATCGACGGCAGAAACCCCAGGTCGAGCATCTGGTCGGCCTCGTCCAGTACGAAGATCTCTGTCTCGGCGCAGGAGACGTTGCGCTCGCCGAGGTGATCGATAAGGCGCCCGGGCGTCGCGACCAGGACATCGACGCCGCGCGCCAGCGCGATCGCC
>DATFVZ010000370.1:0-7904 GCA_035259785.1 Gemmatimonadales bacterium | reverse complement strand
TCGACTGGAACATCGTCCACGTCGCCCCCGCGGACGCGATGCGCCACCTTGGGCGCCCGCGCCATGAGCGCCTCGAGCGAGCTCGAAGCTCGATCCATAGCGTAGGCCTCCAGCGCTTCGCCGCCCGACTGCATGAGCACGATGATGACGCCCGCGAAGTACTGCCCCAGGATCAACGCCGTCACGATGGCGAGGCTCGCGACGATGTCCGCGGCGAATTCACCGCGCAGCATGCCGCGCAGCGTCTGCAACACAAGCGGGATACCTCCGACGATCAGCGCGGCGAGAAAGACGATGCGGGAATGGAATAACAGGCCCGCCGCCAGGCCGGTGGCAGCGATGATGACCACCGGTCGGCGAGCGAGCGCCCGGACGACGCCTAGAACGGCTTGAACCCGGGCGATCCGAACCGCGTCATGCGCAGATGGGTCCACAATGGATACGCGTACGCCACGATCACCAGGAGAATCGCGATGGCGGTCCACAGTCCATACCGATCGAACAGCGTGCGCCTGTTTGGAATCGGATGAAGCGGCTGGGCCCAGACGACTGGCTCGAAGTCGCGGCGCCGGCCAGCCAGGGCGGTCCCGATCATCACGAGCATGAAGAAACCGGCGCTGGTGAACAAGAAGATTCCACCCACCGCGGAAAGGCCCGTCCACCCGCTCCACGTTGCGGCGACCGGGCTGCCGCCGTAACCCGCCTCGTAGATGCGGCGCGGCATCCCCATCAACCCGGTGATGTGATTGGAAATCGAGAACAGCAGCATCCCGATGAACCAGAGATACGGCTGCACGCGGGCGAGCAGTCCAAGCTCGAGTTCGCGGCCGGTGAGTCTTGGCAGGAGGAAGTAGGCCGCTCCCATGAACGTGAGAGCGACGGCGCTGCCGACAGTCAAGTGAAAATGTCCCTGAATGAACGCCGTATTGTGCACCACGGCGTTCATCCCAAACGACGCGTTGATCGCGCCGCCGATTCCCCCGACCGCGAACAGCATCATGGACAGCGCGATGCTCGAAAACAGCGGATCACGCCACGGAAGCTTGCCGAGCCAATCGAGCCACCCGGTCGCGCCGCGTGCCCGGCCGCCGACTTCCATCGACGCCGTGACCGTGAACGCCGTGATGAAGCTCGGGAACAGGATCGCGAACGTGAGAAATGTGTGGAGCAGTTTCCAGCCGGCGGAGACGCCGGGGTCCATGAACTGGTGGTGGAAGCCGACCGGCGTCGAAAACAGGATGAACAGCACGAACACGAGCCTGGCGAGCGGATCGCTGAATAATTTCCCGCCCACGACCTGGGGCAGCAGCGTGTACCAGATCACGTACGCGGGCAACAGCCAGAAGTAGACGAGCGGATGGCCGAAGTACCAGAACAGCGTCCTCGACAGCACGGGATCGATGGTCGAGACCAAGCCGAGGGACCATGGAATCAGCTGAATCAGATCCTCGGCAGCGACGCCCACGGTCGCGATCAGCCAGATCAGCACCGTCGCGATGATGCCGTGCATGGCGAGGGGTGTCGGCGCGTCAGGATTGGCGCGGCGCCAGGTGCGGTACGACAGCAACATCACCGCCGACCAGCACCAGGACCCCACGACCACCAGCGCCAACCCGATATAGAAGAGAGGATGCGCCTGGAGTGGCGGGTAGAACGTGTACAGCACGCTGGCTTTGCCCGCGAGAATCGTCGCCGCGGTTGCCAGCGTGCCGGTCAGGGCCAACCAGTAGCCCGTCCAGGCGAGCGCGGGTGGTCCGGCCTCGCGGCCCAGTGTGCGCGACGCAACGACATACCCGAAGGCCATGATGAAGAAGGTCGTGAACACCAGGGCCATCAGGACGCCGTGCGCGGTGACGGAGAGGTAGTACATCCCTGCGGTGCGCCACGGCAGATCGAGGCTGGCGCGCGAGAGAGCCTGCATCAACGCCATCGCCGACGCGATCCCGAATGCGAGAATGGCCACCCACAGATGCGCGAGTGCGAGCCCCGCGATCTTCCGCGGACCGGCGCGTGACGGGGTGCGGACTTCGACCTGAGCGCGATCGATGCGCGTCATGGCTGGGCTCTCCCCTCTTCCACGATCAGCTTCGCGAACATGAGGTGATGGCTCAGCCCGCAGTATTCGTTGCAGACGATCAGATACTCACCGGGGGTACGAAACACCGTCGTGAACTGGCTGATGTAGCCGGGCACGACCATCGTGTTGCCGTTCGTGCCGACGATGCTGAATCCGTGGGTGACGTCCGAGCTCGTCAACCGGAAGGTCACCGGCTTCCCCGCCGACACGCGCACCTCGGCGGGCTGATATGCGAACATCATGGCAATCATGACGACGGTCGTGCCTGCTGCGGTGGGCGTGGCGCCACGTTGCTTGAACCGGGGGTCGTTCCAGACTTTGGTCGGATCGATCGTTTCGACGTGACTTGGCGGCTGGAGCGCACTGCCGGCGAGACCAACCACAATGGTCACAACAAACGCGACGACGAGCACGGCGGACGCCCACATCCAGATTTTCTCGTAGAGGGGAACTTTCATGGCGTCACCCCGCCGCGATGCAGGTAAACGAACACATACACGGCGAACCAAGATGCCGCGAAGAGCAATCCGTAGAGCCCAACGATCAGCAGCGTACCTCTGGGGTGTTGCTCAACCGGTGTCTCAGGCATGGGCGAGCCCTCCAAGCTCGACTTCGAATCGCGCGCCCCCTGCGGGAACGGCTGAGACGCGCGCGGTGCCGTCGTGCAGCTGCGCGATGGCAGCGACCATCGCAAGCCCGAGCCCAGCGCCGCTCACATCGCTGCGGGTTCGCGATGGATCGGCGCGATAGAACGGCTCGAACAGGTGCGGCAAGTCCTCCGACGCGATCGCGGAGCCGGAATTCGCCACGGTTACGCGGACGCCATGATTCGCGACATCCTCCACGCTGACATCGATGCGCCCACCCTGTGGGGTATGCGCCACGGCGTTTTCGAGGAGATGATCGACGACACGAGTCGCGAGCTCGGGGTCGATCGACGCCCCGTCTCCGCCCTGCATTGCGCGCGCAACAGTGATGTCCTTCTCTTCGAGACGACCATGCAGATTGTCCAGAGACTCGTTGACCAGGTCCGGGACATTCGTCGGGGTTCGATGCAGCGTGAGTAGCCGGGCGTCCGCCCGGGTGATCAGCAGGAGATCCTCGCTCATCGTGCTCAGCCGTTCGATTTCCTCGAGCGCGCTTCGGAGCACGAGCTGATACTCACGGGGCGACCGGGGTGCACGGAGCGCAACCTCGATCTCGCCGCGCAGCGCGGTCAACGGGGTGCGCAGCTCGTGACTGACGTCCGCCGTCAGGCGCCGCTGCGCGGCAAAGCCGTGCTCGAGACGCTCCAGCATGCGGTTAAGAACGCCCACTAGCCCTTCATACTCCTCCGTCTCGGCGTGAGCCATGATCCGTTGGTTCAGCGTTCCCGCTTCGATCCGGGTTGCCTGGGTGGTGATTTCAGCAACCGGACGCACGGCCGAAGACGTGAAATGCCAAGCGCCCATCAGCGTCGCAGCGGTGCCGGCGAGCACGATCGCGAGGAGCGAGAGCAGCAAGTCATGTTCGAGAGCGGCTGTGGAGAGCGCATCGTGGAGCGCGCGCCGGGCGGCCCAGTAGAACGCGGCCGTCGTGAGGAGTAACCCGGCCGCCATCGTCGCCGCGAACCGCAGCGCGAGCGTGCGGCGCAGCGACGATTTCACGCCTCTGCTCGGTCGGGTGTCTGCAGCCGGAATCCGACGCCGCGCACCGTCTCGATCACCTCGTAGCCGAGCGCCTGCCGCAGCTTGCGTCGCAGATTGCCGACGTGCACGTCGACCACGTTGCTCTCGGGATCGAAGTGCATATCCCACACCTTCTCGAGCAGCTCGGTGCGCCGCACCACTTCCTCGGGATGCAAGAGGAAATGCTGCAGCAAATGGAATTCCTTGGGTGTGAGATCGAGAACCTTGCCGTCGACCCGCGCCCTGTGCTTCAACCGATCGAGCTCGACCCCGCCGTAGCGCAACAGCTCGGTGCGGCCGGCGCCGCCACGCCGCACCAGCGCGCGCACGCGGGCGAGCAGCTCATCGAATTTGAAGGGCTTCGTGAGATAGTCGTCGGCACCGGAGTCGAGACCGCGAACCACATCTTCGGTCGTGTCTCGCGCGGTGAGCATCAGGATGGGGGTTGGGCGCCCCTCCCGCCGCAGCTCCGCGGCCAGCTGGAGCCCCGTTTTCTTGGGGAGCATGACGTCGAGCACGAGGAGGTCGTATTCGTAGACGTGAGCCAGCATCGTTCCCTGCTCACCATCTCCGGCGACGTCCACCACGTAGCCCTCTTCGCGCAGACCCTGCTCGATGAACCCCGCGACCTTTCGGTCGTCCTCCACCACGAGAATCTTCATGAAGGCACGCTATCAGCCCCGCGCTGAATCATTTCTAAAGGGATCATGAAGGAAGCTTCAGAATAAAGGTGGCGCCGCCACCGGGTGTGTCGTCCACTGCCAGCGTGCCACCCAGGGCTTCCGCCAAGCGCCGAGATACAGGCAGCCCGAGGCCCGTGCCCACACCCGAATGCGGGTCGAAACGCTCGAACGGCTCGAAGACTTTTTGTCGCAGCTCAGCCGGTACCCCCGGACCGCGATCCACGACGGAGAATGCCACGCTGTCCTCCATCGCTTGCGCCCTCAATTGGACAGAGGCGTGATCCGGACTGTGGCGGATGGCATTGGACAAGAGATTCACGAGAATCTGCTCGAGTCGTACCGGGTCGGTATGAAGGGTGCCCGGCGCCCCGTCGGTGGATGGATCGAGCCGGATGCCCTTGGCGGCGGCGGCAGGTTCACTGTTGGCAATGGCGCGCTGGATGGCGGCGCTGGTCTCGACGTCGCGCAGCACCGGCCGAACTTTGCCGGCATCGAGACGCATCAGGTCGAGGAAGTTGTTGAGCAGCACGATTGTTCGTTCCGAGGCCTCATAGACCTCTCGTGCGGCCTGCTCGGAGATCTCCGGTGACTTGCGCCGGACAAGCCGTTCAGCCCAGCCATACACGCCCGTCAGCGCATTGCGCAACTCATGATTCATCATCGCAAAGAACAGATCTCGTTGGCGCTGCATCGCGCGCACTTGGGCCAGCAACTGATCGCTCTCGCCATGCAGCCGCGCGTTCTCCACCGCCACGGCCGCCTGAGAGGCCAGCAAAACGGCGATGGCTTCATCCTCGTCGCTGAATTCGGGAGCGTCGATCTTGTCGGTGAGATAGAGGTTTCCGAACACGCCCCGCGGTCCCTTGACCGGAACGCCGAGAAATGACTTCATGGGCGGATGATGCGGCGGAAAGCCGTACCGCAGCGGATGATGGTTGATATCGCTCGAGCGAATCGGCTTCCCCTCGCGGATCACGGCCCCGAGCAGCCCGCGACCGCGGGGCGGATCGCCGATCCGTTGCCGGGCGGTTTCATCGATCCCGGATGTGACGAACTCGACCAGCGACAGGCCGTCCTGGCCCAGGACCCCAAGGGCCGCGTAACGCGCATCCACCACCTCGCGCGCGGCATCAACGATCTGTTGGAGCACGCCCTTGAGATCGTGTTGCGAAAAGATCGCAATCCCCGCCGCCAGCAGTCGCTCGAACCGCTCGCGAATGCGCCCCGCTTCAGCCTGGATAGGACGAGACGTCATGCGCTAGATATGCTGCATCCTCCCCGCAGTGACAATTCGTCCTTGGGCCCTCATTTTATGGGAAGAGGAGCGCGTCGCCGTCGCGCAACACGCTGCACAACCTTTATCGCGAGGCGATCCCATGTTCCGCTCCAAAACCGTTCTCCCCTACCTCCTGCCCGTTGCGCTCGCCGCCTGCGGCGCGTCCCAAGCATCCGTTCCAATGGTTGGGCCGGCGGCCGAAGTGTCGGCGCTCATCGGGGAGTGGTCCGGCGATTACAGCAGCAGCGAATCCGGCCGCGCCGGCAGCATCAGCTTCACATTGCGCGCGACGGCGGACTCGGCGTTCGGAGACGTGGTCATGATCCCAAGCGCGTCCGGTGTTCCGTTGCAACCGTGGCGGGCGCAGGACGCTGGCCAGCAGCCCGGTCAGCAACCCACCGGAGCCAACCAGGCGCCGCAGACAAAGGTGCTGAAGATCCGATTCGTGCGGGTCGAGCAAGGCAAGGTCAGCGGCTCGCTGGATCCATACGCCGATCCGCAAACCGGAGCGCGGCTCAACACCACGTTCAGTGGTGAGCTCAAAGGCAACAGCATCGCGGGCAGTTACACCACGATGCTGCCGTCGGGCGGGACACAGACGGGACGGTGGACCGTGGAGCGCCGCAAGGCCTAGGCAGTTCGGCCTTACACCTTCGCCGTGGCCACCGCCCCGACGATGTCCGTCTGGGAGATGACGCCTACGAGCGCGCCGCCGTACTCGACGAACAGACGCTGCACATTGAGGTAGAGCATCTCTTGGGCGGCCCGGCGCACCTCCAGATCGGCATCGATCGTCGCGGGCCAGGGCGTCATGATCTCAAGCACGCGGGTTCGGTCAAATAGCCGGTCGCGTGTTTGGGGCGAATCACAAGCGCTTTCGGCTTTCAGAATCTCGCGTGTGGACACGACGCCCACAGCGCGTCCCAAACGATCGAGCACCGGCAGCGCTGATACTTGCGCCTCGGCAAAGACCCCGACCGCGTCAGCGATCGTCGCATCGGTGGTGATCGTCCGAAGATTCGTTTGCATCAGCTCCGCGACCTTCATATATCCTCCTCGACTTTGGGCTACTCTAGGCTCACCGCTTTACGGTGAAGACCCTCTGAACGAATTGCGAAGGAGTATTCACATGTGCCGACACGTCGCCCTGTGGCTCGTGCCCGCGATTGTCCTCGTGGCCTGCCGAGAGCAGGCACAGCAGCCGTCATCGCAACGCCAGACGCAAACGCCACCGACCGCAGCTCCCGCGGATGTCTCCCACGGTGAGGCGCCGGTCGGTGTGGGCGCGGAGCCCGCGCCCATAGATCCGGTTGCCCCGGCGCGATCGACCAGCCGGTTGCACCGCCTGCGCATCAACATCTCCCACACGAAGGTGCCGATTGCCGCCGGCGTCACGTACGACGCCTGGACATTCGACAACCGCGTCCCGGGTCCGGTCCTCCGGGTGACGCAAGGCGATACGGTCGACTTCACCTTGGTCAATCGGTCGCCGATGCCGCATAGTCTCGACTTCCACGCGGCCGAGATCGCACCCAATCGCGCCTACCGGAACCTCATGCCCAGAGACTCGATTCACTACCGCTTCGTCGCGCGCGTGCCGGGGGCCTTCATGTACCACTGCGGCACGGCACCTGTGGCGCTCCATATCGCGAACGGCATGTACGGCGCGATCATCGTCGATCCGCGCCAAGGCCGTCCCGCGGCGAGGGAGTTCGTGTTCGTGCAGAGCGAGTTCTACACGAAAGTGCTGGGCGACTCGACGCGGGCGATCGACTGGGACAAGCTGCTGGGTCTCGCGCCCGACTACGTAGTTTTCAACGGCCGGGCAGCCGTCTACGCGAAGTATCCGATTCGGGTGCAGGTGGGTGAGCCGCTGCGGATGTACGTCGTCAACGCGGGTCCGAATCGCTTCTCCGCGTTTCACGTCGTTGGAGCAATTTTCGACCGCGTGTTCCAGGACGGCTCCCTCGCCCATCCGTTGGAAGGCGTCCAGACGGTCACGGTGCCCGTCGGCGGCGGAGCCATTTTCGAGACGCGACTCGTCGAGGCCGGCACATATCCGTTCGTGAGTCATGCTTTTGCCGACGCGACCAAGGGCGCCGTTGGTATGTTCGAGGCTCAGAGCGGAGCAATGCCGGCGGGCGAGACCCGGCGCCAGAGATGAACGGCGAAGCACGCCGCGGCGCCGATCTCGAGCAGCC
>DATFVZ010000369.1:0-8402 GCA_035259785.1 Gemmatimonadales bacterium | reverse complement strand
TGACGGACTCACCATGATCCAGGCGAAGTCGAACGCGATGGCTACCAACACACCTTTCCAGTAGCTCATAAGCCCCCCTTTTGCCGGAGGGAAAAGCACAAGGCGCGCCAAGCGGAATCCGTGCTTGGCGCGCCTCGATTGTGTCAGCGCAGACACCCCCCGCGGGGAGGGCCGTGTTTACTCGGACACCGGCGGCGTATCCTCTTTCCGATCCCGTTTCTTATTGAACCACCAATACGCCAGGAGAATCAAGCCGGCGATAAGCGCGATCTTGAGTACAAAGAAGAAGATGGGGAGTAGGAACCCCGCGGCGAGCTTCCAGAGCACAATACCCACGAACCCCACCGCGGCCAGCGTCATGACAGGCTTGAACATTCGTTCAGCTCGAAGAGAAGGGACGACTGCCATACGGGCTTATGACCCGTCGAGTGTCAAAGATTTTACACTCGACATTCATGGAAGCAAACGAAGGGCTAACTACTTGGGACGATAGTAGACAATTCCGCCGCCTTCATTCCCGACAAACAAACCCTTCTTCGCCTCTCCCAACACGTCCGCAAATACGGGCGCCGCATATGACGGCAATGGTGGCAGCGCACGCGCTAACCCCGAGTCAGGTACCAGACCGCGAAACACCGCGGGCACCCCTCCCTGCTCTGTCCCGACCACGAGCTCGGCGAGGCCGTCGCCGTCGAGATCCACGAAGCGCGGCACGGCTCGACGGCCCGTACGCGCGTCGAGGTAGTCGTCGCTCGCCAGCTCAAAGCGCGGTGCCCGTGAGTTGCCGGCGTTCCTGAAGAAGGCAATGCGCCCCGCCGCGTCGCCGAGGAAGAGATCGAGATCACCGTCGCGATCGATATCGTGGAGCTCGGGGACTCCGTTGCTGCCGCGCGGCAGACGCACCACAGCCGAGTCCACGAGGGCGAAACGTCCCGCACCGCTCGTGCCAGTATTGCGATACCACGCCACTGCATCCTGGAACTGGCCGATCACGAGATCCGGCAGACCGTCTCCGTCCAGATCACCGAGCGCCGGGGCGTCATGAAAGGCGGGCAGAACGGTGAGGTGACCGCGCAGCTGAAAACTCGGTGCCGCGCGCGAGCCGACGTTCTCGAACCAGTACACTGCGCCGCTTCGGGTGTTGCCGGGCTCGATCTTGGTACCCACGACGAGATCGAGATCGCCGTCCCGATCGATGTCCCCGAACGCGGGGATCGACTCGGTGCCGAGGTCGACGGCGTCCAGAAGGTGAGAGGTCACGACGGTCCACGCGCCTGGCGCCGTCTGCTCGATGCTATAGAGATTCGCCGCGCTGGTCTTGATCGGATTGAACGCGCCGCCGAGCACGCCGACCACGAGGTCGGCGCGCCCATCGGGGGGAGTGGTCAGATCGCCAAACGCTGGCGCGTTATAGCCGCTGGTTTCGACCGGTTGTTGCGGAGGGAACGGGATCCGCTCGCCGTGGAAATCGGGTTGCGCGCACGTGCCCTGATTGCGCAGCCACAGGAGCCCGGGCTCGAAGAAGTCGCCCCAGAGAATGTCCTGATCTCCGTCCGCGTCGATATCGAATACCGCCATCGTATTGGCGCCGTGCAGACTGGGTGTGCGCGTACCGATGATTTGAATGTCTTGAAACCGCTCTGTTATCAAGCGAAATCGCGGGCTCCCCTGCCCCGCCGAGTCCAGACCCTGTAGCTCGTACTGCGTGATGGTTCCGTCGACTCGGCCCAGCAGCATATCGAGCTTGCCGTTGCAATCGACGTCCGCGAACTGCGCGATGTTCTGCCGGTCGGCGTAGATCGCCGTGCCCTGAATGTCCCTCACCGTGTCCACCGCCATCACGAACCTTGGCGCGGCGCGGCTGCCGGTATTGCGGTAGTAGCGGATATAGCTGAGCGGAGACTCGGTAAAGAGATCGGAGAGACCGTCGCCGTCGAGATCGACAAAGCGGTACCACTCGCCGACGTCGATGTTTTGAAAGCGGTCAGCTGTCAGCTGCCAGCCTCCAGCACGCCGCTGAAACAGCTCGAGCTGCCCGGATTCTTCCTGAATGAAGAGGTCGATAACCCCGTCGCCATCGATGTCTAGCAGCTGGGGGCGAGGGTGCTCGAAACCGCCGAGGAATGGAAGACTGTAGGCGTGTCCCGTGGAATCGAGGACTTGGAAAGGAGAAACCTGGCGGTCAAAAACAAGGGCGGCGGTCGAGGGCAGTGGAGGGCGGTGGAGGGCGGTGGAGGTGCAGGCGGAGAACAACACCACAACCCAGGCGAACCTCAGGGCTTCCCTCCCGCGACCCCCAAGCCTGCGCCATCCGGCGCCGTATCGATGCGGCGCACGACCTCGCGGCGGCGCGCGTCGATCACGATCACACGACCCGGCGCCGCCGTGGTCGGGGACGCCGGCATCGCCATCTTGATGCCGCCCATGGTCATCACATTGTTCGTGTTGTGATTCGCGATGAACACGAGACGTCCGTCGCCCGAGATGCCGATACCATCCGGCTGGGCGAATTCGCCCTTCACTGTCGTGACCACGCTCCAACGCCTGGCATCGATCACCGTGACGTCATTGGACAGCTGATTCGGGACCCAGACCTCTTTGCCGTCAGGCGTGAACGAGACCAGCCAAGGCCAGTCACCCGTACTGATCGACCGCACGAACTTTGGCTTGAGCGGATCGGCAAGGTCGAAGACGAGCAATTTGCCTGTGATCTGCGCAGTGGCGACGAGTGTGCGGCCGTCCGGGGAAACGGCGACTTGCACCAGCACCTGGCTGGTGTCGCCGCCCGGCACGTCCACGATCCCGACGTGCTCGCGCTGCGCATCGTAGACGGCGATCTGGTTCGCGCCGAGACTTGCGACGTAAGCATGCCGTCCATCGGGTGCGACTGCGAGCCCGTGCGGGCGCGGTACCAGCACCTCCACTTCTTCCACCTGCATCGTCTTGCGATTGATCACCGCGATCCGCGCGGGGGCGTTGACCGCGGACATCGAGCGCGTCGCGTACAGCACATCCCGCTTGGGATCGAGCGCCAACAAACCCGGGGTCACGGTTTCGGCTTTTGCCACCACCCGGTTCGCACGATCGAGCTTGACCACCGCACCAGCGCCGACGAGCGATACGTACCAGTACGAGCCGTCGGGCTCGACCACGATGTGATGCGGCTTGGGGTTGGCCGAGAAACCGAGCGCCACGAAATCAACCGTGGCAACTATGGAATCCGTTGCCGCATCAATCACGGTGACCTTCCCCGACGCCTGGTTCGCGATGTACACGAATACAGGAGACAGCAGCGCCAGCAGAGCGTTCATGGCACTGGCGCCGTCGGCCGAGCCTTCAAGATGAACAGCCCTTCCGTCATGCTCGTGACCGCTACCACGCCGCTCTTGAAGAACGGGTAGTTGCCCCAGGTCCCCACAAATTCGGGCTCGTCGGCCCCCACGGGATGCGTGTCGAAGTAGCCGATCTCCCTGGGCTTCAGCCGGTCGGTGATGTCGAGCACGCGCAAGCCGCTCGCGTAGTTCGACTGATACATCGTGTTGCCAACCAGGAAGAGGTTGTGGTCGATCGCCTTGTTCTTCGATATGTACTGTCCCGCAAGCACCGGATTCTCTAGGTCGCTGACGTCCCAGATAAGCGTGCGGGTACCGTCCACGAGCCCCTCCATCTCATCGAGCTCGTCGTCCTCGTACATGTAGCGATGATCGTCGGTAATCCACCCCTGGTGCGCGTATCCGACGTTGGGGTACGTCGCGCGCGAAATCGCGACGGGCCGCGCCTTATCGGTGACGTCCGCCACCGAGAGATGCGTCTCGTTCCAGCCAAAGCAGATCTGGCGCCCTTGATACTTCGTCGTCGGACCGCGATAGACGACGCATTGCGCGTCGTGCGTGTACCCGGTGCCTTGACGGCCGGTCTGCGGATCGGCAAAGCAGCCCGCGAATTTGGGCTTCAGCGGCTCGCGGACGTCGACCATGTGCAGCCCGCCGCCGCACATCTCGCCGCCGGCGTTGGAGCCGGTCAGGTAAATGAAGCCGCTGATGGTATCGGCGACGATGTCGTGGACGCTATGCGCGTTGGTGTAGTGCGCGTCGGCCGTGAACTTCTGCGGCTTCGCGCCGTTCAGACCGCGAAGCCGATGCAGATCGAACACCTGCATGCCGTGGCTGCGCGCCCCGTCGGACACAATGTACGCGTAGTGTTTGTACGTCTTCATCTCACGCCAGAATGACGCGGGGGACGACGCGGTCTTCGGCAGCTCGCCGAGGTAGATCGGGTGCGTGGGATCGGTGATGTCGACGAACGCCGTGCCGTCGACGCGTCCGACGATCACATACGCCTTGCCCGTCTCGGGATCGTCCCAACCCCAAAGGCTGCTCAACTGCACGCCCCGCTTCCCACCCATGGCGGAGACGGGCAGGAACGACATGAGATCGACTTGATTACAGTCGAAGATCTGGACCTTCCCGGTCGCACACTGGCGTTCGGTGCCGGTGATCGCGGCGAGCGTCGTCACCTCACCGACGAGCTGCCCGGCAGTCTGCCACGTGCCGTTCGTGCGACGCGAATACAGCGCGACACCGCCCTCGCCGAAGTCCTGGTTGTCCACTCTAACCGCGACCAGCCCGCCGCTCGCTACTATCTTGCCGGCGAAGCGATCGCCATCGACGAGTGTCGGGAGTCCCATCTTGGTGGCCGTCGGAACACCCGTTGAGTCGCGCGTGAAGCGATAGACCCGGCCCTGGAAATCATTTGAGCCGACGGCGCCGACCCACAACTCGTTTCCGACCTCGGCGATCGTCGACCCGAAGCGAGTCCCGAATGACCCGTCGAACGGCAGCACGCGCGCGACGGGCTGCCACTGCCCGCTCACGCTGTCACGGTGGAAGAACCAGACTGCGCCCGCGGCGCGATCGTTCGTCGCCCCGATTATTGCCGTGTCGCCGCGCAACACGATCGCCGCTCCGAACTGGCTGTTCCGTCCGGTCGTGGGTCCGGGGGGTGAAAGACGCAGGTCCATTTTCCAGTTACCGGAGGCATCGCGACTGTACACATAGACCGCGCCGGTTCCGGAGTCGGCGCGGGACGCGCCGATCATCAGCCGATTCCCGGATGCCGCCACGGCCTGGCCGAACGTGGGGTTCGGCATCGTGTCCACGGGAGTGATCGTCGTCTCGGGAGTCCATGCGTCACCGCTTTTGCGGAACACGAATACGGCGCCGCGCCGGCGGTTCCCTCCCGTGGAGACGTAGGCCCGGTCGCCTGCGATCACGATACCGGCGCCGAATCCGTCGCCCGCCTGACCACCCTGCGGCGCAAGCCGACCAGTCTCCCGCCAGCCGGTCGCGTTCCGCGTGAAGATGTAGACCGCGCCGGCGCCTGAATCGGCTTTCTCCGAACCCACGAGCAGTGTGTTGCCGTCGATCGCGACGGCCGAGCCGAAGCCATCGCCGTTCGTCGCGCCGCTCCGAGTCAGCTTCGTGCCCACCGTCCACGCACCCTTGGCATCCTGGCGGTAGAAGTAGACGGCGCCCGGACCGTACGCGTTGCCGGGTTGACCGACCACCACGTCACGCCCGCTGATAACGAGCCCGGTTCCGAATGCGCCTTGCGCGCCCAGGGAACGGGCTCCCAGGATGCTCGCGGCCGCGAGCGCGATTAAACTCAGGTTGCGATGCGACACAAATGCTCCGAGGAATGAGGGTCGAGTGGCGCTAATCGACAACTTCGCTCCCGCATGGCAGTTCCGGGAGATCCATCGCATTGCGGTTTTGGCGCCGGCCGAGGCGGCACGGCGCGCAATCCGGGAAGTTACGGCGCAGGAGATTCGCTGGTTTCGCGTGTTGACGTGGCTACGGCGCCTAGGCCGCCACACCCCTCCCGGAATCCTGAATCCGCCGCGCGGTCAACCGATTCTCGATGTCGCGTTGCGGAGCGGGTTTTTGCTGCTTGCCGAATCGCCCCGCGAGATAGTTATCGGCAGGACTGTGGTCACGCCACCGGGCGCCCCGCCACCGGCGAATCCTGACGAATTCCGCACGATCACGGCGCCGGGGTACGCCAAAGCGGTCATGAATTTCCGCGTCGACCGCGCCGCACTGGCGTTGTGCGTTGTCCATACGGAAACCCGTGTATGGGCAAGCGATCCCCGTACGCAACGCAACTTCGGGTTTTACTGGTGGACGATTCGACTGGGGAGCGGGCTGATCCGGCGAATGTGGCTGCGCGCGATCAGGCGAAGAGCTGAGAGGATTGGGAGCTAGAGGGTGGTGGGGGTCGCATACCCGCCAGCGCGCGCCCTGCGTCCGTCCAGCGCGATCGCATCCACTCGCTGAGCCACAGCGGTAGCGAACGCGTCCGCTCGAGCGGTTCCTCGCCGATCGTCGGCTTCTTTCCCGTGAGCATCTCACGCGCGAGCGCTTGCACCGCCGCCATATCGTTCCGCGTAGTCGCCGGCTTCCCGAGCGCGCTCGCGATGCCGGTATCGGCAACGAGCACACCCTGCTCGGCGAGCAACACATTCTCGGCTTTCAATTCACCGTGGGCGATACCGGCGGCGTGCGCGTGCTCCAGGCCGGCGAGGACGGCTCGCAGAATTTCCACCGCGCGCGCGAGGGGAATGGGGCCGTTGTTGCCGATCCATGCGCGCAGGGTGGTACCGGGAACGAAGGGGCGCGTGTGGTACACGAACGAGCTCGCACGTCCCCCGCCGCGAGCCAGCACCAGATTCGGGTGCTTGAGCTTCTCGGCGAGCAAGAGAATCGCCCGCTCGAACTGGAAATCGTCGATACCAAGTGAGAGCGACGGCGGCAGGACCTTGATGAGCAGCTCCGTGCCGTCCTGTGATTGGGTTGCCACGAAAAGCCGGTATTCCCCTACCGGCCGGACTTCGCGCTCGATCCGATACAGAGGGCCGAGGGATTCCGCTAGTGCGTCGCGGAGTTCGGACATGGTGGCAAGTTAGCTCCGGGAGTTCGAATGGGAAGGGACTACTCCCCTGTTTCCCTTCTAATCCCCTGGTAGAGGGTCTGGGTCTGCTTCCGCTCGGCAGGCGAGCCGAAAATCTTCTCCCCATCGAAGCGCCCATTCTCGATGAAAATCTCGGAAATCTTGAGACCGGCGGTAACGCTCCCGGCCACATGGACGCCTGGACTTGTCGTCTCCAGCGTCTCGGGATTGATCTCGGGCCGCCCAGTATCGGGGTCAACCACGATGCCGATACGCTTGAATAGCTCGAAATCGGGCTGGAATCCGATGAGCGGATAGACACGATCAGCCGGAATCCGTTCCTCGTTCCCGAGCGCCCCTCGCACCAACACATCGCGCTCAGTGATGGCGACAACGTTGCTCCCGAGCCTCGCCTCGATCTCGCCGGCTTTGATGCGGTTCTCGAGATCGGGCCGCAGCCAGTACTTCACGCTCTTGGGCCACGTCTTGCCGCGATAGATAATGGTCGTAGTACGGGCGCCGGCGCGAAACAGTTGCAGCGCCGCTTCGACGGCCGAGTTCTTGCCGCCGACCACCACGACATCTCGCCCGTATGACAAGTGCGCTTCGTCGAAATAATGATGGACGTGCGGCAGGTCCTCGCCAGGCACGCCGAGCCGATTGGGTTGATCGAAATAGCCAGTCGCGAGGACAAGCTTGTCCCAGGTTATCGATTCGACGCCAAATCTGGTCTCGACATGATGTGAATCGACGAGTTTGGTGTAGGTCTGAATCCGAAGTCCTTCAGCACGTGCGACGCCGCGATAGTACTTCAGCGCCTCCTCGCGCGTCGCTTTTGCCCCGGCACATACCAGCGGATGATTGCCGATTTCGAGGCGTTCGGGCGTCGTGAAGAACGTCATGCCGATCGGGTAGCGAACAATCGAGTTGACGAGGGCGCCGGCATCGATGATGAGAGGATCGATGCCGCGGCGTTTGGCTGAGATCGCGCACGCCAGGCCAATGGGCCCGGCGCCGACGATGATAGCGGATTCCTGCATATGCCCCGAATATTACCCCCACTTTCCATGCCTATCCTAACGGCGGTTCCGTTTATCGCACTGCTCCTGGGCATCGCGGTGTTGCCGCTCGTCGCCCCCCGGTGGTGGCACCACAACCGCAACAAGGCATTGCTGACCGCCCTGCTTTCGATTCCCATTGTCATCTATCTCGGCCTGCACCACCAGAGTCTCCTCACCGAGAAAGCGCACGAGTATTTCAGCTTCATCGTCTTCATTGGGGCTCTGTATGTGATCACCGGCGGTATTCACATTCGCGGCTCGCTGGCCGGCACGCCGCTTGTGAATACAGGGGTACTCGGCGTCGGCGCTGTGCTCGCGAATGTCCTGGGTACGACCGGCGCGTCGGTGCTGTTGATTCGACCGCTGCTGCGCGCCAACAAGCGCCGCAAACGC
>DATFVZ010000368.1:0-6382 GCA_035259785.1 Gemmatimonadales bacterium | reverse complement strand
CTCACCATCGGCGCTCTGGCTGAAGAGTTGAAGCTCTCCAAGAGCGGCCTCTTCGCCCACTTCCAATCCAAAGAAGCGCTCCAAATCGACGTGCTCGAACATGCCGCGCGCCGGTTCTCCGATTCGGTGGTGCGCCCTGCCCTCCAGCAACCGCGCGGCGCACCACGCATGCGCGCCCTGTTCGAACACTGGATCGGCTGGGAACGGGACGTTGCCCTCCCCGGTGGGTGCATTTTCGTCGCCGCTGCCGCCGAGCTGGACGACCGTCCTGGTCCGGTGCGCGAGCGGCTCGTCGCGCTTCAGCGCGACTGGATCAACGTCCTCGCTACGTCGGTGCGCAAAGGCATCGAAGCGGGATTGTTCCGGTCCGACGTCGATCCCGAGCAATTCGCCCAGGACATGTACGGGATCATGTTGGCTTTCCACTTCCACACCCGTTTGATGCACGACGCCCGCGCCGCAGCGCGCGCGCGGAGCGCGTTCGACGCCCTGCTTGAAGGAGTCGCCGCATGACTGTGCTTCGCTCGATTCTCGGTGTGTTGCAACCCACGTGGCCCGCGGGAGCGGCCTGGCTCACCGAGCGTCTCTTCTTCACCGCGCCCCGGCGGAGGGCGTCACCTGCCGCGCGGGCGTTTCTCGCGGGCGGCGAGCGCTTCACGCTGCGAGTCGATGGCCGGCGCGTCGCCGGGTGGCGCTGGGGTAATCCGGATGCGCCGGCAGTCTACCTCAGCCACGGTTGGGGGAGCCGAGGCGCGCGCCTGGCTGCATTCGGTGAACCGTTGCTCGCGGCAGGCTATCGCGTGGTGACGTATGACGCGCCCGGTCACGGCGCATCGGGCTGGGGCATGAGCTCGATGCCCGAATTCGCTCGCACCCTCTCTGCGGTCGTGGCGCGCGAGAGCCGCGGCACCAAGCCGCACGCCGTGATCGCGCATTCGTTCGGGTGCTCTGGAACCGCGCTGGCGTTGTCGTGGGGACTGGACGTCAACCGCCTGGTCTTTCTGGCTCCTGCCGCGAACCCACCCGCGTGGGTGCAACCGTTCGTGCACGCGCTCGAGCTGCGGCCGCAGATCATCGACCGCGTGCGGGCCCGAAGCGAGCGGCGTATTCGCGCTCGCTGGGACGAGCTCGACGTCTGCGACATCGCCTCGCGACTATCCCATCGCCCCCCGCTGTTGATCGTCCACGACAAGGGCGACGACACGGTGCGCTGGGATGACGGAGCGGCGATCGCGGGGGCGTGGCCTGGCGCCGAGCTCGTGACGACTGAGGGACTCGGACATCGCGGCGTCACGCACGATAGTGCCGTCATAGGCAAGGTCATGGAGTTCGTTGCAGGAACGACGGAATCCCGGCAGCTCGAATACGATTTGTACCATCGAGAGGAGCGCCTATGAAAGCGATCGCGTTGGCCGTCGCCATCAGCATCGCGCTGGGCTGCGCCGAAGCGCCAAGCCCAACGCAGTCGGCAGGAGGTCAACCGGTCTGGGGCGTTCTTGGCGACCGCAGCATGGGCCCGCTCACGGACACAGTCCTTGGCACGATGACCGAGATCGAGCAACCGCTCAAAGTCCTGGTGCTGGATCTCAATGGCGTGCCGATTTCCGGTGTCGCCGTAACCTGGACGGCATCCGGCGGCGGCTCCGTCTCGAGCACAACCACGCTGACTGATGCGGGCGGTGAAGCGTTCGTCGAATACACGTTCGGACGAGAGGCGCGTTCTGGATATGGCGCAACCGCATCGGTGTCGGGTTTGATTGGCTCACCGATCGTCTGGGATCTGCGCGCTCACCCCGCACGTCCCGTCGCACTCATGAAGGTGGGCGGCGATGGCCTCGCCGTGCGGGCGGGCGGGCAAGTAGTCCACACCGTGATGGCGCGAGACTCCTACGGGAACGGTACGCACGGTGTCTGGATCGACTGGACCGTGGAGTCGGGCGGTGGATCCATAACTCCGGCGCGGAACGTCACGGTCAAGGGTGGCCACGCGGAAGCGACTCGCACACTCGGCGCCGAGGTCGGCGATCAGACGACGATCGCCTCCGCGCCGGGGATCCCGGGAGCGCCCCGGGTCACGTTCACCACGACGACCAGCCCTCGCTGATTATGTTTGGACATCGCCACCTACGTCCTGATCCACGGCGCGGGATCCGATTCGTGGTATTGGCACCGCGTCATTCCTCTGCTGCGGGCGCGCGGGCATACGATCGTCGCGCCGGATCTTCCGTGTGACGACGACTCGGCGGGATTCAAGGAGTACGCCGACGTCGTCGTCCGTGCCATCGGCTATTACACCGACCTCATAATCGTCGCGCAGTCGCTTGGAGGGTTCACCGCACCACTGGTCTGCGCAGAGCTGCCGGTGGAGATGATGGTCCTGGTAGCTGCCATGGTGCCCCGCCCCGGCGAGTCCGGAGACGAGTGGTGGATCAACACCGGGTACCCCAAATCAGACAAGCCATTCGATGTGAAGTCCATCTTCTTCCATGACGTCCCACCGGACGTCACCGCCGAGGCATTCCGGCGTGGCGAGAAGCAGCAGTCGGGCACGCCCATGGAACAGCCGTGGCCTCTGAAGCAGTGGCCCAACGTGCCCACGCGATTCCTACTCTGTCGTCAGGATCGGTTTTTTCCCGCCGACTTCATGCGTCGCGTGGTGAAGGAGCGTTTGGGGATCACACCAGACGAGATGGACAGCGGCCATCTCCCGGCGTTGAGTCATCCCAAGGAGCTCGTGGAGCAACTCGAGACCTACCGGCGAGGGCTCGACCGGGCGAGTTAACTGCGACGTGTGCGTTGCCGAGGGCGACCCTGACGGGCCGGACGGCTCCCTCGGCAACGTCACACGTCGGTGTTCAATGTCCCACGCGCTTATCGAGGACCGATCGCAGCACCACGGTCAGCGCGTGCAGAGTGAACGGCTTATGCAGTAGCGGCATACCCGTTCTCAGCACCGCTGCCATGTGCGTGGGATCATCGTAGCCGGTCATGTAGATCACGCCTGGGCGTATCCCGTCGATCGCCAGCCGGTCGACCAGTTCCTTCCCGCCCAACTTGGGCATCACGACATCGGCCAAAATCGCGTCGATCGGCGTGCTGGATCCCTTGATCGCCTCGATCGCGACCTCGCCATCCTCCGCTGTCAACACGGAGAAGCCCAGGCTCCGAAGCATGCGCGCCAGCGCTTTCCGCAGGGTCTCGTCGTCGTCAACAACGAAGATCAGCTCGCCCCGCCCCGGAAGGAGAAGCGGCGAGTCGCCATTAGTTAGGGGGGGGCCATCGTGCTGCACCACAGGACCGAGCTCCGTCGTAAGTCTTTGGGCAAATAGCGGAGGACCCGTGAAGAGTTGCAAATACCGGGTCAGAAGAGATCCCATGTGGGGTGAGCATGGCGGAACTGAAAGACCTGCATTCGTTTGTGGCAGTAGCCGAGACGGGGACGCTGAGCCAAGCGGCCCGGGACGTGCACGTCGCGCAGCCTGCGCTTTCGCGCCGGATCCGCGCCCTCGAGCGCGAGCTCGGGGTCGAGTTGCTGACGCGGCATGCGAAGGGCGTCACTCTCACCCCCGCCGGCGCGGCGTTCGCGCAGGGCAGCCGGGAGCTACTGCAGGACGTCGCCTCGTCACTCGCTCGTGTCGAATCCACCGCCACGGGCAGACGCGGACAGGTCGTCCTCGCCGCAACGCGTGGCGCGGTCGCCCGAGGATTCCCGACCGATCTCCAGGAATCGCTGCGCACCGACTACCCCGATATCCACGTCGTTGTCCAGGACTTCGAACAGCCGGGGCCTGCTGAAGCGGTTGCAGATGGCCGGGCGGACCTCGGTGTCGGCGCGGAGGCCGAGTTGATGCCGGAGGTGCAGTCACAACCGCTGTGGCTCGAAACGCTCGATCGAGTCATCGTGCCCTGGCACCATCCACTTGCGATGCGCGACTCCGTGTCGATTGAGGATCTGGGTGTCTTGCCCTTCGTCTTCTCACGCGGCAACACCTCACCAAGTGCGCGCGACCGCGTTGCGAACGCGCTGCGGCGAGCGGGCTTGCGGTCGCCATTGATCGCATTGGATGGCGACCTGACCGCGCCCCATCTCGCGGTTGCAGCCGAGCGCGGCTGGACGCTGATAACTCGCTCGCGCGCGCAGGCGCCCCCTGAAGGGACGGTGGTGCTCAACATCCAAGGACTGACCGTCTCAGTTGCGGTGATTGGGGTGTGGCGTCGCGATGAGCGCCGGCCAGTCGTGCTGACTGTGCTGCAGCGAATGATGGAGATTGCCGCGCGCTACCCCGATTCGCAGGTCGGTCCGGCGGTGACATTGCCGATCCCCGCGCCCGTGCGCCGCCGGCGGCCGATCGCGGCCTCGGGCCTGACGCTGCGGTATCTGCGCGCGCTGACCACTGTCGCGGCCGCGCACTCGATCGGGCGGGCGGCGGAGCGCCTGGGAATCAGCCAGCCGGCGTTGTCGCGTCAGCTGCGAGAGCTCGAGCATGGGATCGGCGCGACGCTGCTCGAGCGCTCGGCGCGCGGTGTCACGCTCACACCGGCAGGCATTACCCTGGCGACTGACGCCCCGGGCTTGCTGGCGGGGGCCGAGCATTTGTTGCGAGAGGCGAGTCGCGCGAAGCGCAGCGTCGAAGGGCGGTGCGTCGTGGGAACGGTCGCGACAGCCGCTTCGGCCGCGCTGCTGGCACGCGTGACGGAGCGGTGCGTGACGCAGCACCCCGATCTACGGCTCATCGTCCAGGAGATGACGACTCCCGAACAGCGCACGGCGCTTGCGGCCGCCGACATCGATCTCGGGCTCGCCCATGCGCTCCCGACGCCGGGATGGAATCGCGGCGATCGTATCGTCGCGACGCGACTGCTCGACGATCGCCTGGACACGGCGCTGCTCGTCCAAGGACATCCGCTCGCGCACCGACCGGAAATCGAGGCCGTCGAGCTAGCCAACGTCCCCTTCCTCTTTATGGACCGCTCGCTGCACCCAGCGTTCTACGATCGGGTGCACAGCGCGTTCGCGGCGTTGGGGTTGCACCCGCGCGTCGAGGCGACCTACGACGCCCTCCAGACCGTTTGGGCGCTGACCGCACAAGGCAAAGGATGGACAGTTGGCTTTCACTCGCACCTCGATCACGCCCCGGTAGGCACGGTTGCCGTCCGCATCACGGGGTTCAGTCTCCCCTTTGGCCTGGAGCTGCTGTCCCGGCGCGGCGAGGCAAGTCCCGCGGTGCTGACGGTGATGGCCGCGTTTCGAGAGGTGCGGCAGGCCGGACGGCCGACCGCGAAACTGACTGAGAGTGCGCACGTCGGCAAACAATTAGGCCACTAGTCGCGCCCGTTGACCCACGCCTGTCCGATGTAATGGATGGCGAGACGGGTTTTCATGTCGATTAGATGACGCTGCCTGGCGATTCGTTTGAAGTGAGAGCTATAATCCCCGGCCTTGAGCCATCCCTCCCCTTCACCGCCGAGGTGCCTGCATGATCGCCCCATTGCTCTTGGTTGTCGCTCTGCAAAGCGCCGAGGTCACCGAGCCCAACACCCAGGTCAAGTTTCCGGTGCAGCTCGCCGCGTCGTCGGGTGCACAGGTACTCACCGGCATGGGAGTACGGACGCGCACCGTGCTGAAAGTGAAGGTCTACGCGTTCGGATTGTACGTCGATAGCGCTGCCGCGCGGAGCGCCCTGAGTTCCTGGCGGGGCAAGAGCGCGGAGCAGCTAGCCGGCGACCAATCACTCTACAACGAAGTCGTAAAGGGCGGCTTTCCCACGACCCTCCGGCTCGTGATGACGCGTGACGTCGGAGCCGACCAGATGTCCGAGGCCTTCAACGAAGTCCTGGGCCCGCGCGTCGCGCAGGCTGCGCAGCGCGGCATGACCGGGGGCGCCGAGGCACTCACCACATTTCGCGGTTTTTTTAGCAATGAGTTGGCGAAGGGAACGGACCTGGTGTTCGCCCGGTCGGGGGACACACTCAAGGTATCGATCGGGGGACAAAACAAGGGGGAGATCGTCAACGGGGCTTTAGGCTGGGCCTTGTTCGACGTCTACCTGGGTGAGAAGCCGATCTCGACAGATGGCAAGAAGACGGTGATTGCGAGGCTGCCCGACATCCTCTGAAATCCCTGCGCAGGACGAGGCTCTGCCTCGGGATAAGTTTGGTCGCGGCGTTTCTCCTGGCCGCCCGAAGCCAAGATGCGGGACGCAGCGTTGCCGTCACGATCGATGACCTGCCCGTGACAGCAGTCTCGGTGTCGAGCAATTGGGACACTGTCACCCACCGGTTGCTCGCCGCGCTGCGCCAGCACGACGTTCCCGCGATCGGTTTCGTCAACGAGCGCAAACTCTACGTGGACGGTGCGGTCGATTCCGGTAGGGTCGCGCTG
>DATFVZ010000367.1:0-3627 GCA_035259785.1 Gemmatimonadales bacterium | reverse complement strand
ACCGCGGCGCCGAATAATCCCGTCGTGCTGGTTCGCGGCGGGCACTCCTTCATTCTCAACAACGTCGCGCTGAAGCTGTTCAACATCACGCCGGCAACGCCGGTTCCGAGCGGCGGTGCAATCCCGCGGACGCCGGAAGGCCAGCTGACGGGAGAACTGATCGACAACGCGAGGAGATTGGTGACGTTGCCGCCTTCGCCTCCACAGACTCCGGAACAGATCCGGCAGGCGTTGCTCGACACGCAGACCACGATGAATTCGTTCGGTGTCATCGCGGTCAGGAATGCCTCGAGCAACGTTACCGCCTATCGCCGCTGGCAGGCCCTGCGCGACGAAGGCGCAATCACGCTGCGCAATTCGTTCTTGATCGGCGGCGTCGGCAGCGAAGCCGCGGTGAACGATTTCGTTAAGACTTCTGGCGTTCAGGCGAATGAAGGCGACGAGTGGCTGCGGATCGTCGGCTTCAAATACATCTTCGACGGCGGGTTCGAAGGCGGGCTCATGCGCGAGCCGTACGAGGAGCCTTTTGGCCTTGGCGGGACATACCATGGGATACAGGTCGTCAATACCGAGAATTACTATGGAGCGCTGCGCGCCGCGGCGCTCAACGGCTGGCGTGTGGCCACGCATGCGGTCGGCGATGCGGCGATCGATATGGTTCTCGAGGGCTACAAGCAGGCGCGCGCAGCGGCGCATTTTGCAAAGAACGATTGGGTCATCGAGCACGCCTTCGTTGCGCACCCGGATCACTTTCCGCGGATCCGGGAACTGGAGCTCGCCCTCTCCGTGCAGGATCACTTGTTCGTGGCCGCCCCGTCACTGAAGAGGATGTGGGGCGAAGAGCGCGCGACGAGGGTGACGCCGGTAAGGACTTATCTGAATCAGGGCTTTCTTCTCGTCGGCGGCACGGACACGCCCGTCATCCCGAAGAACCCCTGGTGGGCGATGTACCACTTCATCACGCGCGACACCATTTCCGATGGCGTGTATGGGCCGGAGGAGCGGGTCTTGAACCGGGAGGACGTACTGAGGATCTTCACCCTCAACTACGCCGAGCTGATCCGCGAGAAGCGGATCAAGGGTTCCATTGCGCGTGGAAAGCTGGCCGACTTCGTGATCGTCTCGGGCGACTTTCTTACTGTTCCGAAGCGCGAGCTGCAGAACTTGACTGCGCTGGCGACCTATGTAGGCGGAAAACGCGTCTACCTGGCGGCGGGTCTGCAGCCTGGTGACTTTTAGCATTGCTCGCTGCCTCGCTCTGGCGGCGACAGCAAGCATTGCCTCGGCCGCGCCGGCGTCCGCCGGAGCGGCCGAGAGGATTGCCTTCGTCGGGGCATTGTCGGGTGCCCGCGCGTCGTTGGGCCGTGACCAGCGCGACGGCTTCTTGCTCGCTATAGCCGAGCAACACGGCTCGCTTGGAGGTACCGTCGTCCGTCTCGCCGAATTCGATGACGGAGGAGGGGCGCAGCACGCCGGTGCGATCGCTGACCGGATCCTCGCGGAACGAATCCAGATCGTCACCGGGCTCACGACGAGCGAAAGTGCCCTGGCGCTGCATTCCAAGTTGGCCGGCAAGCCAGTGGTGGTCATTTCTTCCGGTGCCGCGCCCGTGGCACTCGCGGCGGAAAGATGCTCGGGAAATTTCTTCTCCACGGCACCAGTCGAGGATGCCGTCCACGAGAATGCCGGGTTCATTGTGCAGGCGCGCGGATACGAAACGATTTTCATCGTCACCTCCCCCGAATCGCGCGCGCTGGTCAGCACGGCCTTCCGGCGAAACTTCACTGGCACGGTATCCGGCATCGATGAAGCCCGCGGCGCGATTCGGGGCATAAGGCTCGCTTCGCCCGACGCCGTCTACGTGGCGCTGCCAGCGAGAGAAATCCGGTCGTTCCTCGAGTCCTATGAGAAGTCCGGCCTCTTCCGCCGGATCCCCATCATCGCCCCCGACGAGGGAATGCTGCTCGAGGAGCTCGGCAACGACTTCTCCGGCCTTATGGTGTCCGCCCGCTGGTCCCCCGCCATGGAGCTTGAGCGCTCCACGAAATTCGTCGCCGCGTTTGAACGCCGCTACGGGCGCAGGCCTTCGGCGTACGCGTTGCAGGGATACGAGGCAGCGCTCGTCCTTGGGGAAGCCTTTCGTGCCCTCAAGGGCAGGGCCCTATCGGCCCCCGCGCTCGCCCGTGCCCTCGCTGCGCAGACGGTCGAAGGCATCGCCGGTCCGCTTCGTTTTGCCGATAACGGCTTCGCAGTCACGCAGTGGCAGGCGTGGGACTTGTTCGACGATTCCTCCGGATCGACCTATCTCGCGCCGGTCGAAGGGACGCTTCATGTATACAGCGGTCCGCATAGCGAGCACTGCAAGCTCCGCCGATGAGCGGACGGCTAGGCCGCGAAAGCGTACCCTTCTGATGCGGGCGAAGCTGCCGATCAAGCGAGACTCGCTTGAGTCCCGACTGAATCGTCTCGGAAAGAGGAGAACTTGAGATGGCCGTGCTACGGATTGCCAAGATGGGCAACCCGGTGCTCCTGCAGAAAGCAGCGCCGGTTCCCGATCCCACGAAACCCGAGATACGGCAGCTTGCGTCCGACATGCAGGAGACGCTGGAAGACATCGGCGCGAGCGGCCTTGCCGCGCCGCAGGTGTTCGTGAGCAAGCGCGTCGTCGTCTACCGGATCATCGCCTCGCGCATCCCGGAAGGCTCCGGGCTCCAGCCCCGGCCATGGACGGCGATGATCAACCCGGTCATCACGCCAAAGACCGAAACGAGAACGCCGACATGGGAGCGTTGCTTGTCGATTCCCGGATTGCACGGCAAGGTGCCGCGCTTCATGCACATCGACATCACCTACCAGGACCTCGACGGCAAGACTCACAGCCACGATGCGCACAGTTCCTGGGCGGCGCTCCTCCAACACGAGTGCGATCACCTTGACGGCATCGTCTACCCGATGCGCATGACCGATCTGTCGCTGCTCGCCTACAACGACGAACCCGGTCCCCTGGCCCGAGAGGTTCTCGCCGACCCCAAGGGTATCGATCCGCTGTTCATCGACCTCGTCGAGCGGTGGCCGGGACGCTCTCGCTGGTTCGCTTGAGCCGATGGGGCGGATAGGCTCCGAGCGTTCAGGCTAGGGTCGCACGGCGCCCGCCTATCCAGGGCGAGCGTGGCAGCAGCGGCATAATCGCGCATGATCGTTCACGTCGTCGACGGAACGTACGAGCTGTTCCGTCATTTCCACGGCCTGCGCCGCTTCAGCAAAGAGCAAGACCCGCCTTTCGGCGGCGTGATCGGCGTGCTCCAGACGCTGCTGCAGATGATCGAGCAGGGCGCAACCCATGTCGGCGTCGCGACCGATCACGTCATCGAGTCGTTTCGCAACGGCATCTGGGCCGGTTACAAGACCGGCGAAGGCATCGAGCCGGCGCTGCTCGCGCAATTCCACCCGCTGGAAGAAGCGCTCGCGGCGATGGGGATCGCCGTCTGGCCGATGATCGAGCTCGAGGCCGACGACGCGCTCGCCTCCGCGGCGCGGATCGCCGCCGAAGACGAGCGCGTGCAGAAGGTCTGCATCTGGACCCCGGACAAGGACCTGGCGCAGTGCGTTCGAGGCGATCGGGTCGTG
>DATFVZ010000366.1:0-13438 GCA_035259785.1 Gemmatimonadales bacterium | reverse complement strand
CCTTCTCCCGCCACTGCGATTCCGAGCTCAATGGCGACGAGCTCGGCGAGATGCTCCCAATGAGGTGCACTGCCCGCCTGGACAGCCGCAACCGCGCCGAGAACAGCGTCGATGATGAGCTTGCCGATCCAGAGGACCGCCACCGGGATGAACGAGCGGACGAGCCGCAGGGCCAGAATCGCCAGGGTGTAACCGCGGTGTGTCTGGTAGACGAGCCGTAACAGCGGTGGAATGTGCTTGAGCGCCGCGAGCCGCTCCCCCCATGTAGGGGGCGGTCCCTCTTCTCGGCGATTTTTCCGGCGGGGGCGCGGCGAGCGCGGCGGCATATTCATTAACTTCGCACGATAGGACCCGTCAGCATATAGACCAATGCGACATTTCCTGCTTTTTGCCGCCGCGACCACCGCCCTGCCGCTGGCTGCGCAGGCTCCTCTCTCGGCGCGCGATTCGGCATTTCACGCGCTGAATCGGCTAGCCTACGGCGCCCGTCCCGGCGAGGTCGACAGTGTCGCCCGCTTCGGCGTCATGCGCTGGATCGATCGGCAACTCGATCCCGATCGAATTCCCGATCATGTCCTGGCCGAGCGCGAGCGCGACTTCAAGATTCTCGACTACGACCGCGAGGAGCTGGCGCAGCGCTACCGCGACGCGGTTCGCGAGCGCCAACGTCTGCAGGGGACGGGTGGTCGCCCCTTGATCCCCCCTCCGCAAAGCGGAGAGGGAGAACGCATGGCGAGACCGATGCGCGAATTCCGCGAGCTGGGTGCCGAACTTCAGCAGCTCGCGATCGTGCGTGCCACCATTTCCGAGCGGCAGCTGCGCGAAGTGATGGTCGATTTCTGGACCAATCATTTCAATGTCTTCATGAACAAGGGTCCCGAACGCTTCCTGATGCCGTCGTATATCGAAGAGACGATTCGACCGCGCACGCTCGGGCGCTTCGAAGATTTGTTGATCGCGACGGCCGAAAGCCCGGCGATGCTCTTCTACCTCGACAATGCCCGGAGTATCGCCCCCGGGGCCTCACCCCCGTTCCCCCCATCCGCAATGCCGCGAGGGGGCGGTGCGAAGTCCCGACCCACCGGGATCAATGAGAACTACGCCCGCGAGCTGCTGGAACTGCACACCCTGGGTGTCGACGGCGGCTACACACAGCAGGACGTCATCGACGTGGCCCGCATCTTCACCGGCTGGAGCATCGAGCGGCCCGAGCGGGGTGCCGGATTCGTCTTTCGCAATTGGGCGCACGATTTCGGAGACAAGCGGGTACTGGGGGTCACCTATCGGGGCGAGGGGAAGAGCGAGGGAGTCAAGCTGCTCAAGTTTCTCGCGAACAATCACGCCACGATGCACCACGTCAGCGCCAAGCTGTGCGCGCGCTTCGTGGCCGATGAGCCACCTGATGGCTGCGTCGATGCGGCGGTGGTCGCATGGCAGAAGACGCGCGGTGACATCCGCGCCGTACTCCGCGCGATCTTCACGTCGCCCGACTTCTGGACGCCTCAAGCTGTCCGCTCGAAGGTGAAAACGCCGCTCGAGTTCGTCGTGAGCGCCGTGCGGGCGGTGGCAGCGGATCCCGATACGACGCGGCGATTGGCGCAAGTCGTTGGCCGGCTCGGCCAGCCGCTCTATTTCCAGTCCGCGCCCATAGGGTACGCCGAAACCGAGTCGCACTGGGTCAACAGCGGAGCGCTGCTCGCGCGCATGAACGCCGCCATCGCCCTCGCCGCGGGGCAACTGCCCGGTGTCGAAGGAAACCTCGACAGCGTGGTTCCCACAACAGGCGACAGGCAGCAGCTGGTTGAGCTCGTGAGTGCTCGTGTGCTGGGCGGTACCATGTCCGAGCACACCAAAGCTGTCATCACGAATCAACTCGACGATATCACTGACCCTGTCCGGGCCCGCATGCTGGCGGTTGGGCTCGCGTTGGGCGGGCCGGACTTCCAGAGGCAATAAGGGTTGGACGGTTGGACGGAGGGAACCGAGATGATCGATAGGCGTGTCTTCGTCAAAGCAGGTGGGCTCGCGCTGGTGAGCCTGGGCCTTGATCCGTTGTTCTTGGCGCGTGCAGCATTCGCCGCGCGCCGTCCCACCGTCCAGCCGTCCAACCGTCCAATTTTGGTTTGCCTCTTCCAACGCGGCGCCGTCGATGGGCTGAACATGATCGTGCCGCATGGCGAGCGGCTGTACTACCAGGAGCGCCCGCGCATCGCGATCCCCGCGAAGGACGTGATCGACCTGGACGGGCACTTTGGCCTGCACCCGAGCCTCGCGCCCCTGAAGTCGCTCTGGGACAACAACAGTTTGGGGGTTTTGCACGCGATCGGTTCTCCGGATTCCACGCGCAGCCATTTCGATGCGCAGGATTACATGGAGTCAGGCACACCGGGCAGGAAGGCGACGGGAGACGGTTGGCTGAACCGCTATTGCGATCATGATCGGGAGCATACCGATACGCCGTTTCGCGCGGTGGCGTTTGGACCGCAGCTGCCGCGGATTCTCGCAGGCAGCGCGCCCTCCCTGGCGATCGACGATCTGCAGGCGTTCGGCCTGCGGGTACCGCAGGACGCGGCGCGCGACCGGCTCGCGCGGGCGTTCGAGGAGCTCTACGACGGTGCTGGAACCGGTCTCTTGGCCTCATCATCCCGTGAAGGGTTCGACGCGATCCAGATGCTGAAACGCGCCGACCCAACGCAGTATCGGCCCGCGGGCGATATCCAGTACCCACCCGGCCGCCTCGGCCGCACGCTACTCCAGATCGCGCAGCTGATCAAGGCAAATGTTGGACTGGAGATCGCGTTCGCCGATTGCTCCGGATGGGATACGCATGTGAACCAGGGCTCGAGCGAGGGACAGCTCTCTGCGCGTCTGCGTGAGTTGGGGCTCGCGCTGTCCGCATTCACGCGTGACCTCGGCGATCGGATGGGCAATGTGGTCGTGCTGACGATGTCCGAGTTTGGACGGACGATTCGCGAGAACGGCAACAGCGGCACCGACCACGGACACGCGACGGCCATGCTCGTTGCTGGCGGGCCGGTAAACGGCGGCCGTGTGCTCGGCAGGTGGCCGGGCCTCGAGATGGAGCAACGGTTTGAAGGCCGCGACGTCCCGGTCACAACCGACTTCCGCGACCTGTTCGGCGAGATCCTGGTGCGCCACCTCGGCGCCACGGATCTCACCCCGGTGTTCCCAGGCTACGCGCCGGCGCCCAACAAATTCCCGGGGGCGATCAGGACCTAGGCCTGCCCGCCCGCCGCATTCAGACCGAGTACGCCGTCCGCCGCCCCGTCGCGAATCGTCAACCAGTCGGTGCGCACGCGGTCCCACTCCTGAATCACGAGCCCTTGATCCTCGAACAGCGCGCGAATCTGCGCCGGCCCGAAGCCGGCGATCTCCTCGAGCAATGGGATGAGAACCGACAGCGCGTCGTCGCTGATGATGGTCCGTTTTGCGATGTGTGCCACTTCGCGCGATTCAGAGGCGGCGATCGTGAACCCCTCACCGCGGTTCACGTGCAGCATGACGGGGATGTCCGACTGCCCGTCACCGACATAGACGAGCTGGTCGCGGGGAACCGCGTGCCGGGTCCGGATGTCCTCGACGGCGGCAACCTTCCCGAATCCGGCCGCGACCCGCACCAGTGAGCCAATTTGCCCGTTGTCGGGCTGGAACTGAAAACGCGTGCCGATGACATGATCGGCCGGCACGATGCCGTCCAACGCCGAAAGCACGACCTCTTCGGGCGCGGCGGAGATGACGTAGAAGTCGAAGCGATGGCCATCGATTCCGTGGCCGAGCATGCGGGCGAGCAGGGCAACATTGCGCTTGAGACGCACACGCTTGCCCACCTCGCGCAAGTCGTTCCGGGTGACGCGCCGAAAATCGGGATCGTGCGCGAGCAGATATGCTAGCTCGGCACCCTGCTGGACGAGATTGAGCTGCGACAACGCGGCGACACGCTCGCCAAAACCCGACATGCCCAGCATCTCGCTCAGAACAATTCCCGAGTCGTTGAAACTCAAGGTCTGATCAAAATCGCTTGCCAGTAAGTAATGCCTCTTCATCAACGCTCCCGGTGTTTGGACGATTTCGTTTCGACGTCTCTTGCGACGCAGCGTTTCGACGAACCCCTTCGACGAGTCGCTTCGACGTCTCTTTGGACGATGTCTAAAAGCAAAAGCCCGCTCCGGGTTGGGGCGGGCCGTTCTGTGCGTGTGCAACATTGTGCATCGCTTCAGCTAGCGCCCGCCTCCTCGGGAAGGTTCCCGGTATTGAGCATCTTCGTGAGGCAGGCGTTGATCATCATGGGACGAAGGTACAAACATGGCCCCGCGATGGTCAAGCTAGGTCGTGTCTCTAGGCTTCCAGGATTCTACGACGGTAGAGTGCGAGGATCGCCAAGCCGGACGCGCCGATCGCGAGCAGCAGCGCGCCGAGGGGCCAACGCGGCCCGAGCTGCCAGAGCCCGGCCGCGATGTAGACGACGCTCGCGACAACGCCGAGGCCTATCACTTCCTTGCGCGCCATGAGAATGCCGAACACGTATCCCCAGCTGAATCCCGCGAGACCGAGGAAGATGACGGCGTTGGGGATGATCTTGGTGGGATCGATGAGATTGAGCCCGCCCGCGAAGGCGCAGAACAAACCGATCACTGTGTGCGTTGCGAGATGGAGCGCCAGCGGCAGGGGCAGCGTGCCCATTTTGTTGAAGGTCATGGGGAGAATATGCATTTTTTCGACATGCATGTCACTCGGACCTATCTCGAGTTGAAGGACCGCGCCCAGTTCAAGGCCGCGTCCGGCGATTTCCCCGGCATCGCTATAGCGCGCGCCAAGCAGCCACTTCCCGAGCTGTATCGCCAGTGCTACCGGACCGTGGGCGAAGCATTTCACTGGCGCGACCGGTGGGACTGGACCGATGCGGAGATCCGGAAGCATCTCGCCGATCCCGCAATCCAGCTGTTCGTCGCGACCAGGACTAAAGGCACCAAACACGCCGACCTCGCGGGGTGGTACGAGCTGCGGCGTGTGACCGACGACGACTCGGTGGAGATCGCGTATTTCGGCATTGTCGCGGCGGAGTTCGGGCGCGGCTTCGGCAAGCACCTACTGTCGAGCGCGGTGCAGGACGCGTGGGCGCTCGGCCCCAAGCGGGTCTGGCTGCACACCTGTACGCTGGACCATCCCAATGCGCTGCCGAACTACGTCGCGCGCGGCTTTACGCCTTATCGCACTGAAACGTACGAAGTAGATTCAGCCACATGAATCTCAACTTCCAGCTCACACGCAAGCGCAAGTTCATCATCGCGGGAATCCTGATTACTCCCGTCCTGCTGTTCGCGCTGTACACCTGGTCCGCGCTGCAATGGAGTTTCTCGGAAGGGGAGCGCGCCGGTTTCGTGCAGAAATTCTCGAAGAAGGGTTGGCTCTGTAAGACGTGGGAGGGCGAGCTCGCAATGGTGTCGATGCCCGGCACCAATCCTGAGAAGTTCTACTTCACGGTAAGGGATGACAATGTAGCCCAGCATATCAACTCCTCCATGGGCAGGCGGGTTACGCTCTCCTACCAGCAGCACCCGGGCGTGCCCACAACCTGCTTTGGAGAGACGGAGTACTTCGTCATCGCCGTGAAGGTGTTGCCGCAGTGAGTGTGAACAGTTTCGGCAGTCGGGCGACACTGAAAGTTGGAGGCGCGGCTTACGAGATATTCCACCTCCCCGCCCTCGAGCGCCGCGGACTCCCCATCGCTCGCCTTCCTTATTCTCTCAAGATCCTGCTCGAAAACCTGCTCCGCCGCGAAGATGGCCGCGTCGTGCAGGCCGACGACATCGAAAAGCTCGCGCGCTGGCAGCCCCTCAAGCTGCCGGATGAGGAAATCGCCTTCATGCCGGCGCGCGTGCTGCTGCAGGACTTTACGGGCGTGCCTGCCGTTGTCGACCTCGCCGCGATGCGCGACGCCATCGTGCAGATGGGCGGCGACCCCAAGAAGGTGAATCCATTGCTGCCCGCCGAGCTGGTTATTGACCACTCGGTGATCGTCGATGAGTTCGGAACGGCGAAGGCCTTCCAAGTCAACGCGGATCTCGAGTTTCAACGCAACCGAGAGCGCTATGCGCTGCTACGCTGGGCGCAGAAGGCATTCACCGGTTTCAAGGTTGTGCCGCCGGACACGGGAATTGTGCATCAGGTGAATCTCGAGTACTTGGCGAGGGTGGTGTTCACGTCGGACGGGGCGCCGCCTCAAGCATACCCTGACACACTGGTCGGCACGGACTCGCACACCACGATGATCAACGGACTCGGCGTGGTGGGGTGGGGTGTGGGTGGCATCGAAGCCGAAGCTGCAATGCTCGGCCAGCCGGTCTCGATGCTCATCCCGCAAGTCGTCGGTTTCCGACTGAGCGGGCGCTTGACCGAAGGCGCCACGGCGACCGACTTGGTGCTCACGGTCACGCAGATGCTGCGCGCAAAAGGGGTCGTCGGAAAATTCGTCGAGTTCTATGGCCCGGGCGTCTCGACGCTGCCGCTCGCTGACCGCGCCACGATCGGCAACATGGCCCCCGAGTATGGCGCCACCATCGGCGTTTTCCCGGTCGACCAGGAAACGCTGCGCTACCTCGAGTTCACCGGACGTCCGCGCGAGCAGGTACAGCTGGTCGAGGCCTATATGAAAGAACAGGGCCTATTCCACACGCCTGACGCCCCCGACCCCATCTATACCGACACCCTCGAGCTGAACCTGGCGACGGTCGAGCCTAGCATGGCCGGTCCGCGTCGTCCGCAGGACCGCGTGGGGTTGCGCGAAGTTCCCCGCAAGTTCGCCGAGGCCCTGCCTTCCCTTATGAAGCCGACGACGCCGCCGGCTGTGGTCGCGGCCGCTTCCGCGGGCGCGGCTACTGTAGGTCGGTGGGAGGGCGAGGGCGGTCAGGCGGGACTCATGCCGCCCAAGCCCTCACACGCCAAGCTCCGCATAGATGACATCGAGCACGTGCTTACCCACGGGTCCGTGGTTATCGCGGCGATCACCAGCTGCACGAACACGTCGAACCCGTCAGTCATGGTCGCCGCCGGCCTCATGGCGAAGAAAGCCGTCGAGCTTGGCCTGCGGACGAAACCCTGGGTCAAGACCAGTCTCGCGCCGGGATCCAAAGTCGTCACCGATTATCTCGAGCAGGCGGGCCTCATGAAGCCGCTGGAAGCGTTGCGCTTCCATCTTGTCGGCTACGGCTGCACGACGTGCATCGGAAACTCCGGTCCACTTCCGGAGGTCGTCTCCAACGCGATCACCGAATGCGAGCTCGTGGTCTGTTCTGTGTTGTCCGGAAATCGAAACTTCGAGGGGCGCATTCAGCAGGAAGTGCGCGCCAATTATCTCGCCTCGCCTCCGCTCGTCGTCGCGTATGCGTTGGCCGGCCGAATCGACATCGACTTCCATAACGAGCCGCTCGGCATCGGCGCGAAGGGCCCCGTTTTCTTGCGCGACATTTGGCCGTCCAGCAAGGAAGTGGCCGATGTGATCGGCCGGTCGATCAAATCGTCGATGTTCCACAAGAGCTACGCGGAGGTCTTCGCGGGCGACGAGCGCTGGCGCGGGCTTCCGGTGCCTGAGGGCGATCGTTTTGCGTGGGAGCCGAAGTCCAGGTACATACAGCGCGCACCCTACTTCGATGGTATGCCTAAGGAGCCGATGCCCGTGCGCGACATTCGCGGCGCGCGCGTGCTCTGTCTTCTCGGTGACAGCATTACGACCGACCACATCTCGCCGGCCGGCTCGATTCGCAAGACGAGCCCCGCAGGCCAGTACCTGGTGCACCACGGCGTTCAGCCGCTCGACTTCAACTCCTACGGCGCGCGGCGCGGTAATCACGAGGTCATGGTGCGCGGCACCTTCGCGAACGTGCGCCTCAAGAATCAGCTCGCGCCGGGCACCGAAGGACCCTTCACCGCCCATCTGCCCGCCGGTGAAGTGATGACGATCTACGACGCCTCGCTCAAGTACGCCGCAGAGAAGACGCCCTTGATCGTGCTGGCGGGGAAGGAATACGGGTCAGGTTCATCCCGCGATTGGGCGGCGAAAGGACCCCGGCTGCTCGGCGTTCGCGCGGTGATCGCAGAGAGTTTCGAGCGCATTCACCGCTCCAACCTGGTGGGAATGGGGATCCTGCCGCTGCAGTTCGCTCCGGGCCAGAATCCGGGTTCGCTGGGCCTCACCGGCAAGGAACGCTTTGACATCCTCGGACTGAGCGAGATGCCCAAGGAGCTCGCGGTCACTGCCACTTCCGACGACGGCAAGGTGATCGGTTTCAAGGTGCTCGTGCGGATCGATACGCCGCAGGAGCTGCAGTACTACAAGCACGGTGGAATTCTGGAGTACGTGCTGCGGCAACTCGCGCACTAAACCCGTTTTAAGAACGCATCCAGCTCGATCGGGATGCGGGCATGCTCGGGGCAACATAGCATTGAGCGACTCCCACCCCGAGCATCGTATGGCCGAATTGCACCGCCTGGGTACAAAGGACGAGCTGCTCACACGCGTTCCCTTCTCGATCAAGATCGAGCGTCACCGCATCGCGGTCTTCCTGTTCAACGGCCGGCTGTCGGCAATATCTGACATCTGTAACCACAAGGGCGGGCCACTCTCTGAAGGGCGGCTCAAAGGGGAGTTCGTGACCTGTCCGTGGCATGGGTGGGAGTACAGCGTCATCACAGGCAGGGGCCCCGCCGGATATGATGAAGAGCAGGTGCCGGTATACGCGATCGAGGAGCGCGTCGATGGTGTCTACGTTCAGATCCCGGCGATCGCGCCGCGCAAGCTCATCAAGCACAAGCCCAGCCACCTCTTGCAGGAGCACGACAAGGCTCCGGGCGCACCTTGCCGCGTGCTCGGCATATCGACGACCGCGATGGACGAGGGCAACCCCCGCTACTCCACGTCGGATGCCCTGCTCGAGCACGCCATGATTCGGGCGGGCGAGCTGAACGCCGAAACCCAGGTCCTCAAGCTGCGGTCGCTCAACTTCAAGCACTGCGAGGGGAACTACTCCAAGGCATCCCATGCCTGTACCTGGCCGTGCGCCATCACGGAGCGCGATCCGGACGATCAGTTGACGGCGGTGTACGAGGGGCTCGTGCACTGGGCCGACGTCGTCCTGATCTCGACGCCGATCCGGTGGGGTAATGCGTCATCGCTCTATTACAAGATGGCTGAACGCCTTAACTGTGTTCAGAACCAGATCACGATTCACAACCGCGTGCTGATCCGCAACAAGGTTGCCGCGTTCATCATCACTGGTGGCCAGGACAACATTCAGGCCGTGGCTGGCAGCATGATGACCTTCTGGTCCGAGCTCGGGTTCATGTTCCCCCAGTTCCCCTTCATCGCTCACTCGCGGGGCTGGGACGCCGAGGACATGCACAACAACGTTATCCAGGTGAAAGCGAGCGAAGCACTCCGGCAGGCGTCGCGTGAGCTAGTGGAGCGGTCGGTGGACTTCTGGACCGTGATGGACCGGAACCGCGCCGTCCTCGAGAAGCCGATGGAGCGCGCCGGGCGAAAGGCAAACCCGTTGGCGGCGACCGAGGGGGTTTTTGCGGGCTCCTGAAACTAGATCCCGTTCAGAAACGCATCCAGCTCGGGCGGCGGAATCGCACCCACCCGCCGGCCGACTTCTTTGCCGTTCCGAAACACGATCAACGTCGGAATGCCGCGCACGCTGAACCGCATGCCCGTTTGCGGATTGCGGTCGGTATCGAGCTTCGTCACCAGCAGCTCACCTTGCCGGCGACGGGCGACGTCATCGAGGAGCGGCGCCATGATCTTGCAGGGGCCGCACCAGTCGGCGTAGAAATCGACGACAACTGGGACCATCGTATCGGTGGTAACGCGCTCGAAGTTGGCGTCTGATACCGCGATCGGCCGATCGAGCAGAATTGGCTTGCCGCAGTTGCCGCACTTGGGATGCTGTTGGAGACGTGACAGATCCACCCGATTCAGTGTCTCGCAAAACGGGCAGGCTACGGTCGCGGTGGTGCGATTCTCAGCGCTGGTCATCGACGGCGGTCCTTCTCAGGTTAACCTAGTAACCCCCGCCGGTTCCCGCCGTTGTTTCAGTCCAATGAAGATGCTTTCACCGTTCGTTGGGGAGCGGTTCAGGGTTCCCCTCGCACATTTCGCGCAGACAATTCACCGGAGTGTCGTTGTTATGAGCACTAGGAACGTGGGTTGGCGTGACGCAGGGATACGCGCGTTCATTGGTGTGGCCTTGCTGATCGTCTCAGCCATCTTCCAGGACCGGCCGCTCGTCGCGCTCGGCATCGGCTTCCTGGCTCTGGTCTTCCTGGGCACGGCGCTGTTCGGCACGTGTCCGCTTTATACCCTCCTGCGTCTCGACACCGCTCGCCCGCCTCGCAAGGCGGTCTGACACCCTGACGTGCGACGCCCCCGACAGCTGCTTCGTCGGGGGCGTCTGTGATCGTTCGAGCGACGGATAGATCACGCTTTCAGCTTCTTCTCCGGAACGATCTCGAGCTTGATCTCCCGCGGTTTGGCCTTCTCGACCTTGGGCAGAATGAGCGTCAGTAGGCCCATTTCATAGGTCGCCTTGATGGTGGTCGCGTCCACCGTGGCGGGAAGAGTGAAGCTGCGCTCGAACGCGCCATAGGCACGCTCGTAACGATGCACTTTCTCGGCCTTCTCCTCGGCGAGCTGCTCCTTGGTGCCTTGAATGGTGAGCACGTTGTTCTCGACGAGAATCTTCACAGCCGCGGGGCTGACGCCCGGGATCTCGGCGACGATCCGCAGATAACCGGTCTCCTCGAAGATGTCCACGACGGGCGTCCAGGCGGCCGTCGCGACGTCACTGAACTGCCAGTTGAACGGCGTCAACGGCTCGTTGAAAGCACGGCCCATCCGCCGCTCCAGATTGTAGAGCAGCTCGGCCCAGGGATCACCCGGGAACTTGCGCGTGATTCCGAACATGAGATCCACCCCCTGATTGAATTGGCTGTCTGAGCAACCGGGGCAATCTTGCACCGGGCGAGTGAATCGCCGCTGAAGGGCGGATGAAAGAAACAATCAGCCCCCGTTCTTGAGTGTCGAACGAGGGCTGGAGGCCGCCGGATTTCGCGTTCCCATACCGGACCTGCTCGATCCGGTGAACATGCGGCCGGCGGCTTGCTTCGTGTCCCGCATGGAGCCACCTCTCTGGTGGCCGCGCACAACCTAGCGGTCGCCCGCTGAAGCGACCATGAAACGATCGTGAGAGTTACATCGTGTTCTGCTGCTGCATGCGCTGCTGCATGCTGGTTACCCAAGCATCGACCTTCTGGCGTTGCGCATCGGTGAGGACCGCGCGTGCCTGCGCTGCCGACGCCACCATGGCCCAATGAGCCTTCCCCATCGCTTCGTGCGCGATGTCGAAATGCGGTCGTAGCGCCGAGGTGTCCGGCGCGGTGGCCTGGAAGCCCTGGTTGACAGCACCGAAATGCGTCTTGAAATCGGATTCGGCGGCGTCGTGTGCGGCCTTCGCCGAGTTCTGAATAGTAGTGAGCTTGCTGATCTGGTCGCTGGTGAGCTTGAGCGTGTCTTTGCGGGCGAGCAGATGCTGCGGAGTGTACGCCATGATGCGCAACATCGGCGACATCATCTCGCGCATCGTTGGCATCATGTCGTCCATATCGCCGTGCGCCATGGCTCCGTGGCCACGTGGGCCTGAGGGATGGCGCGCGTGTGTCGTGTCTTGAGCGGCCAAGGGGGCCGCGATACAGTATGCACAGATGGTGATGAGTCCCAGCGTTTTCATAAGGTCTCCGCGTTACTGAGGTTCACGGCTGTGGCACCGCAGCCCCATGGCATACGGTGCACATCTGGCCGTTCTTTTTGCGCAGCCGTTCCGCATCGAACCCGGGGCCGTGCGGATTGAAGCGGCGGCCTGCGATCGAGGAATGGCATTTCAGGCAGTCGTTCTGGGTGTGACAACTGACGCATGATTCAAGGCTTTGACGCGCGGCGCCCCCGTGGCCGGATACAAAGAATGGCCGGGCATCGTGATATCCCGTGCGCAAGCCACGCGCGGCGACGATACCGGACTGCTCGTGACAGGACGCGCAAAAGCTGCGCTCGTTGTGGCAATCGCTGCACGACGTTTCGCGCGCGTAGGCGGCAGCGGGATGGCGGGCGAGAAAACCGTCGGCGTGATATCGGGGTCCACTGGCTGCGGCCGTGCGGTGGCAGTCAAGGCAGTCACTGCGCACGTGGCAACTCGCGCAGCTCTGGGTGTTGGCCGCGGCGAGCGAGCCGTGACGGTCCGCGAAATTCGCGCCGTGCGAGGCCGGCGCGCGGTGCGCGACCAACGCCGTGGATCGCGGATCGGACGCGAGTGCGGCGATCGTCCGCGGGGGGGCACCGCCTGCGTGGCATTCATAACAAAACTCCTGCGCATGACAGGTCGAGCAATTCGCCGCCATCGCGCTGCGCGAGACGGCCCCATGTCCTTCTCGTCCGGGCCAGCGCTGATCGGCATGTGACGGCGGTGCCGGAAAACTGGCCACGTCTGCCCGTGTCAATGTGACCGCGCGAGCGAGCGGAAGGTGACAGGTGGCGCATGCGGAGTCTGGTGCGGCAAGGTGGGCGGTGCGAATGCCATGGCAATCGAGGCACCGGCCGGTGACGGGCGGCCGCACTTCCATGCGCGGCGCTCCGGCTTCGGTGTGGCAAGCCGTACACCCAGGCGGGTTCGCTTTCACAGCACGGGCGTGCGCCTGGTGATCGAACCGCAGATTGCTGCGGCGCGGTGCGGGGGGCGGCCCCCACGAGACCCTCTTCTCGACGGTCCCGTCGTGACAACTCACGCAACTCGCCGACTCGGGCCAGATGGACGCGCGAGCTCCGTCCGGCGCCGCACCACCATGACAGGACGTGCATGATGGGAAGAGCTTGGCATGCTTCGGATGATCGAACGATGAAGGTTCCTGCCAGAAACCGATAACCAGCAGGAGGGCGATCATCGCGCGTTTCTCCCTCCCGGCATGCGACGTATCGCGGGAGGAAGGTTCTCGAGGTCGGCGCCGCGCGTGAGCAGCACGACCATCCCTGCCGTGATGCGCCATTGCGTCCAATCGAATGCCGCCGCGTCAGGCCGCTGGCGCTCTTCGCTGTAGTGCATTGCGCCGAAGGACAGCCGGAGCCGCTCGTTGACATCGATCCCACCGTCGAATCCGACCATCTGAAGCACCGATTCACTGAAGCGAAACTCCAGCGGGCGGTCGAGCCATGAGGCGTACACACTCAGCCGCGTGGTGCGCGTGGGCGCGTACGTAACGCTTCCCCCCGTCCCGGCGGACGCGGCGCCAGGTCCGAACTCCCGCGTGATTCCGCCGTCGACGGTCCAACCCTTTGCGGGTTCGACGGTCGCGCCCAGCTCGCCACGCCACCCATTGG